>JBCCZJ010000054.1:0-16100 GCA_039187915.1 Myxococcota bacterium | reverse complement strand
GGTCACGCTCCACCGTCCGTATCCCCAGATCCGGTACTGGTTCGCGATGGAGTTCTCGACGCCCGTCCCCTGGGAGGCGGTCGCCTACTACGACGGTCAGGAGGGGCGCCCTCGATTCGACGATCATCCGGTCGGCGCCGGGCCCTTCTATCTCGCCGAATACGACAAGCACGCACGCTACGTGCTCGAGAAGAACCCGAACTGGTACGGCATCCGGAACCCCGAGTGGCGGGCGCCCGCGGCGATCTTCCCGGAGCCGGCCGACGAGGGCGACGTCGCGTCCGGACGCGCGGAGTACAGCGGGCGCGCGCTGCCGCTCATCGATCGCGTGATCGTCGTGCGCGAGAAGGAGAGCATCCCGCGCTTCAACAAGTTCCTCCAGGGGTACTACGACGCCTCGGGAATCATCAAGGAGAGCTTCGACAGCGTCGTGATCGAGGGGGGGCTGTCGGACGAGATGAAGGAGATGGGCATGCGTCTCGGCAAGAGCGTGTCGCCCGACGTCTTCTACATCGGCTTCAACTTCGACGACGAGACCCTCGGCCGCGCCGGCGGCGAGCGGAGCCGCAAGCTCCGCCAGGCCATGAGCCTCGCGCTCGACGTCGACGAATTCCTGCGGATCTTCAACAACGGTCGCGGCGTGGTGGCGCAGTCGCCGGTCCCGCCCGGCATCTACGGCTACGAGTCGGACTACGCCAACCCGAATCGCCGGGTCGATCTGGTGCGTGCGAAGCAGCTGATGGCGGAGGCGGGCTATCCGGACGGGATCGATCCCGAGACGAACGAGGCGCTGAAGCTCGGTTTCGACACGTCGAACACGACGACCGCCGGACTGAACCAGGTGCGTTTCTTCACGAACGCCTGGCGCGAGCTCGGGATCGACGTCGAGATCCGTCCGACGAACTACAACCAGTTCCAGGAGAAGCTCCGACGGGGCGACTACCAGATCTTCCAGTTCGGCTGGGTCGCCGACTACCCGGATCCGGAGAATTTCTTCTTCCTCCTCTGGTCGAAGATGGGCAAGAGCGCCGCCGGCGGTCCGAACGCGACGAACTTCGCGGACGATCGCTTCGATGAGCTCTTCGTGTCCATGAAGGCCCGGGAGAACGGACCCGAGCGGATCGCGGAGATCCGCGAGATGCGGGCGATCCTCGAGCGCGAGCGGCCCTGGATCGAGCTCTTCCACCGCGAGGACTACTCGCTCTACCAGGGCTGGGTGAAGAACGTGAAGCCGATGGGGCTGTCGATTCCGACGTACCAGTATCGCGATCTCGATCCGGACGAGCGCGACCGGCTGCGCGCGGCCTGGAACGAGCCGGTGCTCTGGCCGGCCTACTCGCTGGCGTTCCTGGCGGTCGCGATCGTCCTGCCCGGGATCCGGACCTACTTGAGGGAGCGGCAGTAGATGGGTGCCTACGTCCTCAGACGACTGGCCTACGGCGCAGGCGTCGTGCTCGGCGTGCTCTTCCTTCTCTTCGTGCTCTTCTTCGCGGTGACCGAGCCCGAGGACATCGCGCGCAAGGCGCTCGGCGACAAGGCGCCGCCGGAGGCGATCGCGGTCTGGCTCGAGAACCACGGCTACGACCGACCGCTCTGGCCGTGGCAGGACTTCGAGCAGAACCTGCTCTTCGATCACTACCGGAAGATGCTGACCTTCGACTTCGGCCTCTCGGACGCGGACGACTCGCCGATCGTCGACCGGATCCGGGCGGGGGCAGGGCCCTCGCTCACGCTCACGATTCCGCTCCTCGTGCTCGGACTGCTGACCGCGATCCCGCTCTCGCTCGTCGTCGCGTTCTTTCGCGAGACCTACATCGACCGGATGGGCGTCTTCCTCTGCGTTCTCGCCATGTCCGTCTCGACGCTCCTCTACATCATCGGCGGCCAGTACGTGATCGGGAAGATCCTGCGCTGGTATCCGATCTCGGGCTTCGACTCGGATCCGCTCCTGCTGCCGCGCTTCCTCGCGCTGCCGATCCTGGTGGGGATCCTCTCGGGTATCGGCGGTGACGTCCGCTTCTATCGCACGGTCTTCCTCGAAGAGAGCAGCCGCGACTTCGTCCGGACGGCGCGGGCGAAGGGCGCGAGCGAGCCGCGGATCATGACGCGGCACGTGCTGCGGAACGCGCTGATTCCGATCCTGACGCGGGTCGTGCTCGCGATCCCCTTCCTCTTCATGGGCTCGCTGCTGCTCGAAGCCTTCTTCGGGATCCCGGGGCTCGGGTCGATGACCTTCGACGCGATCCAGTCGAACGACTTCGCGACGCTTCGGACGATGGTCTACGTCGGCGCGCTGCTCTTCATCTTCGGTCAGGTCGCGACGGACATATCCTACGGGTTCGTCGATCCTCGGGTGCGCGTCGAATGATGGACCTCGAGCCCTACGTCTGGTCGAACGTCATGACGGCGATCCTGCTCGCGGGGATGGTCTATGCCGGGAACGTCGTGCGGCGGCAGCGCCTCTGGCGCGAGGCCGCGGTCGAACTCTGGCGTCGGCGCGGCTTCGCGATCGTGGTCGTGGGCGTGTACTTCGGGATCGGCATCGCGGACTCGATCGCGTGGGTCGGCGGGGTGCCCGAGGACGCGGTCGGGGTCCTGCCGAACGCGCCCCTCTCGATCATCGATCGGCTCTTCCTGGACACGCGCGAGGCGAGCTACTCGGCGCCCTTCGCGTCGGTCGAGTTCTACGGCGGCAAGCCGCTCCGGCACCCGGGCTCGCACTGGCTCGGGACCGACATCCTCGGTCGCGACGTCCTCTACATGGTCTTCAAGGGTGCGCGGGTCGCGCTCCTCATCGGCGGTCTGACGAGCCTGATCGCGATTCCGCTGGCGCTCCTCTTCGGCGTGTCCGCCGGGTATTTCGGCGGGCGGATCGACGACGTCGTGTTCTTCCTGATCTCGACCCTCGCCGCGATTCCCGGGCTGCTGCTGCTGATCGCCCTGATCATGGTCATGGGTCGAAGCACCGTCTCGGTCTGCATCGCTCTGGCGGTGACCGGATGGGTGGGTTTCTGTCGTCTCTCGCGCGCCGAGACGCTCAAGCTCCGCGAGCTCGACTACGTCCAGGCCGCGCGCTCGCTCGGGGTGTCCGAGGCCCGGATCATTCTCCGGCACATCCTGCCCAACCTGGCGCACCTGATCGTCATCACCTTCGTGCTCACCTTCAGCGGCCTGGTGCTCTCGGAGGCGACGCTCTCCTGGCTCGGGATCGGCGTCGACGGGAGCTGGGGCCAGATGATCGACGGCGCCCGCGACGAGCTGTCCCGGAATCCGATCGTGTGGTGGAACATCGGCGCCGCCGGCAGCGCGCTCTTCGGCTTGATCCTCGCCGTGAACGCCGTCGGTGACGCGATTCGCGACGTGCTCGATCCGCGCACGCTGCGCGGCTCGGAGTGAACGGGCGGCCGCTCCGTCGCCACGCCGCGCGTTCCAGCCTCGCTGAAAGCGCCGCCGGTCCGCCCGGTTCCGGATTGCCCCCGGCCCGAGCTGGGGATTTCCTCGGATCGCAAAGGCGTTCCGTCTCGGGTCTGCCCTCGCGGATGCGGGGACTCCGGCCTCAGGTTGCTCGGAGGATCGGACGATGCGGGGTCCAGTGGGGGACCCATGCAGAATCGACCCAGGGTCGGAGAGATCCTCGTCTCCGCCGGCATCATCGACGAAATGCAGCTCGAGTCGGCGCTCGGGGAACAGAAGCAGTGGGGACGTCGGCTCGGCGTCACGCTGATCAAGATGGGGATGGTCGAAGAGGGCCATCTGATCCGCGCGCTCGCGAAGCAGCTCGACCTGCCCGTCGCGAGTCTCGCCGGCAAGCGCATTCCCGAGGACGTGATCGCCCTCGTGCCCGCGCGCGTCGCGTCCGAGCATGGCGTGATCCCGCTGTTCACGAAGGACGGCGGCCGCAACGGCCAGCTCTATCTCGGCATGGAGGATCCCTCCAACCTCGCCGTCCTCGACGACCTCTCCTTCCGCACGGGCATGGAGATCCATCCCGTGATGGTCGGGCCCACCGAGCTCGGCGAGGCGATCGACCGCTACTACCACACCCGCAACGGCGGGGCGCCGCAGCAGGATCCCTTCAAGGGCGGCGACACGATGAACCCGGGCAGCCTGCGCGTCGTGACCGACGACTCCCCCCAGCCCGGTACGGCGCCGGCGGAGCCCTCGATCGAATCCGAGATCCAGGCCGCGGCGAACGGGCGTGCTGCATCGGCCGCGGAGCCCCCGATCGAGCTGAACGACGAGGTCGAGCCGACCCGGTCCGTGCCCGCGCCTTCGTCGTTGCGCGAAGGCTTGAGCGACGACGTCGCTCGGCTGGGCGTCTCCCTCGAGTCCCTGCGCCGGGAGCTCGCTCGCGTGAGCGAGGATCTCGTGACGGTCCGTGGCAGCGTGTCGACCGTCGAGCGCGAGGTGAGCAGCGTCCGCGACGATCTCGCCAGCGGCGACGGCGGCCGCGGCGGCACGAACGAGGATCTCGCTTCGGTGAAGCGCGACGTCGGACGCCTCGACGAGGCGATCGCCGAGCTGCGCGCCGATTTCGGACGCCTCTCCGACGGGCTCGCCGACCTGACCGCCATGCGCGACGGGGTGACCGAGGCGCGCCAGGAGGCGACCCGGGCGAAGGACGTCGCGACGGGTGCCGAAGCGGCCGTGGCCGACGCGGGCGAGGCCGTGAAGCGGGCGGACGAAGCGGCCGCCACGGCGGGCGAAGCCGCCCAACGAGCGGACGAGGGCGCCGCACGCGCGAACGAGCTCGCGACGCGGGCCTGCGACGAGAGCGAGCGCACGCGGATCGTCGCGAAGGCGATCACCACGTTGCTCGTCGAGAACGGCACGCTCGGTCTCGACGCGCTGCAGGCTCAGATCTCGCTGCTCAAGGCGGCGGCCGAGGCGGACGACGGCGCCGACTTCGAACCCCTCGACGGCTAGGCGCCTGCGCCTTCGGTCGCTCACGAGAATCCACGTCGCTTGACTTTCGTCGGGGCGCAAGTCACCTTGCGCGCCCTTCACCCGGACCCGGCGCGCCCTGCGCCGATGCGAGACTCCCCATGCGCCTCGAATACGGCTTCGAACTCCAGGAATGTGAGATCCCCCGCTTCGCCGTCGAGGCGGTCGAGGGGATCGGCAAGCTCTTCACGCTCGCGACGCTCGTGCTGAACGTGCTCGCGACCAAGGAGCGGGTGGAGATCGTCTTCCACGGATTGAACCCCGAGGATCCCGAGAAGAAGATCGCGGCGTTCAAGAAGATCGTGGGTTCGGCGCCGACGAGCCCCGAGCTCGGCTATACGCCGGGCCAGAGCGGCAGCGTTCCGGGCTCGTCCAGCTACTACCAGTGGCTGACGGTGAGCGCGGGGTGACTGAGCGTGCTCATCGGACGGTGAGCGCGGGCTGACTGAGCGTGCTCATCGGACGGTGAGCGCGGGCAGGGCGCTGGGGATCAGGCGTCCGTGCCGCGATAGCGATGGCGGCGGGCCAGGCTCTTGCGGTGGATCTCTCGCGCGACCTGATCGAGCGGGCGGGAGAAGGGCAGGCGAGCGTGGTAGCGCGCCAGGGCCTCGCGTCGCGTCGGGCCGTCGAAGGCCGCGTCTGCGAGCGATGCGTTCAGCTGGACGAGCGCATGGATCCGTCGGGCTTCGCCCAGCCGGATCGGTCCGACGAGGTCTTCGAGGTCGACCCAGTGGAAGCGAAGCGCGTCGGCGTCGCCGTGCGAGAGGCGGATATTGCCGCCCTTGGCGTCGCGATGGCCGAGGCCGCTCGCGTGCTGCTCGACGAGCCAGTCGACGAGCAACAGGGCGAGTCGGCGCGCCTCCGCCGGCGTCGCGGGCACGTGGGCGTCGAGGTCCTCGTCGCCCACGCACTCCATCAGCAGTCGACTCTCGAGCACGCGGCCCGCGGCGCGGCGTTCGAGGTAGGCGACGGGCCGCGCGGCGCGGTCGGAGACCAGCCGATCCGCCTGACCGCTGCGGAAAGCGCGTGCGGCCGTCGAGCCGCGGCCCCGCTCCGCCCACCCGCGACGCAGGCTGCCCGACCGCACGCGCTTTCGGATCCAGTCCGCGCCGTCGACGACGATCCGCTCGATCGAGACGCGCCCGTCGCGGCGGGGGGCCGCGGTCTCGACGGGCTTCGCACCGAGCAGCGCATCCAGCAGGACGGCCGCGTCCCGCTCGGCGACCCCGAGGCCGTGCCAGCCGTCGGGGGTCTCGAGGCGCTGCCAGTCCGCGCCCTCGCGAAGGCGGCGCCGGGCTCGGCCGCGAGCGTGGTCCGCGAGGAAGACGCGCAGCGCGCGGTCGAGGCGCTCCGGATCGCCGATCGCGGCCCGGAACCGGGCCGCCTCCGCAGGACCCTCCGGCCCCTCGCCGAGCGAGTGGAGCAGTCGACCGAGATCGGCCTCGCGCGCCGCTCGCCCGCCCGCCCGGCGCGTACGTCCGAAGTCGAGGAGGAGGATCGCGTCGTCCTCGGCGCGCAGGTTCCCGGCGTGGAGATCGCCGTGCACGAAGCCGGCGGCATGGAGACGCTCGACCGTCGCGACGAGCGCGCGATGGAGCGCTTCCCGTTCCTCGTGCGTCGCTTCCGCGAGTCGTTCGAGGAGCGGACGCTGGCCCACGTGGCGCAGGGCGATCACGCGGTCGCCGTCGTTCGTTCGGCCCCAGGCCAGGGGCTCCGGGACCGGGAGGTCCGCCGCGTGCAACGCCCTCAACGCGCGCCACTCCCGCGCGTCCGCCGTCCGCTGGAGCAGTCGGTCCCGTGCGTGACGGAGGGCCGGGCTCCGCGGGGCGTACCACTTGAGCACGATGCGCGCGTCGTCCTTCTCGGGGAGCACGCGTTCTTCGATCCAGCGATGGGGGCCAGCGTGGATCGGCGCGACGTCGGGCAGGTCGCTGCGCGCCTGGTTGATCGCGACGCACCAGCTCGATTCGCCGGCCAGCCAGCGGATCGTCGCGCGCGCCTTCACGAAGTCGCCCGGGAACGGCGGGCGGCGATCGCCCGATAGGCCTCGCGGAGCGCTTTCACGTGGCTCGGCCAATCGAGGGCCCGGGCGGCTCGCCGCAGGGCCTCGCCGCGTTGCGCGCGCGCGTCGTCGGGCGCGAGCCGCGCGAGCGCGGCCGCGAGCGCGTCGGCGTCGTCCGCCCGGTCGAGGACGTCGAGCGCGTCCCCGAGCCATTCGCTGGCGCCGTTCGCGCGGGTCGTGACGATCGCGCGTCCGGCGGCGGCGGCCTCGACGGTCGCGTTCGCGAAAGGGTCGTAGCGGGTGGGCAGCACGATCCCGTCGGCCGCGGCGTAGACCGCCGGCATGTCGTCGCGCCGACCCAGGAAGGAGACCCGCGACGCGACGCCGGCGGACCGCGCCCGGGCCTGCCAGGGCGCCTGCCGATCGCCGCCGGCGACCCACAGGACCTCCTCGGGCGGGCGCTTCGCGAGGGCCCGCAGCGCGGTCTCGAGCCCTTTGCGCGCCCAGCCGGATCCGGGCAGGAGCCAGATCCGCGAGGCGTCGCGCGCGTGCCGCACGCGCAGCGCGTGGGCCGCCTCGGCCTGGGGCGCCGGCGCGAACGCGCTCGCATCGACCGCGTTGGGCAGGAGCAGAACGCGCTCGGGCGCGACGCGGTGCTCGTTTACCAGCACGTCCGCGACCAGGCGAGAGGCGCACTGGATCCGTTGGTCGCTGCGCTCGAACACGTCGCGTTCGATCGCGAAGCGCACGCGGTAGCGGGGCGACAGGCTGCGCAGCGTGCCGCCCGCTCCCGGGTGGGTCCGGCGCAGCCAGTCCCGGTGGCTGCCGCCGCCGGCGCGGAAGAGGTCCTGGGTGCGCGTGTGCGAGAAGCCGTGGACGACGTCGAAGTCGGCGCGGGCGAGGCGTGCGGTGATCCGGTGGGAGAAGGTCGTGATCCGGAGCGGCTGCCACGCGCGGGGCGCCGCGATCGCCTCGGTCGCCACCTCGGCGCTCGCAGCGACATCGCGTGCGAGCACGGTGACGTCTTCGCCCAGGCGCGCGAGCTCGTGCGCGACCTGCCAGGCCACGTTCTCGACCCCGCCGGCGCCGGGCAGGAAGCGTTCGATCACGAGTGCGATGCGCAGGGTGGGATCCTCGGCTGGGACGGGCGAGGGTATCGGTCCGTCGGGACGGCGGCGAACGCGCCGTCGGCGCCGAAGGGCTCGCGAACCGGGGATCGGCCGCGGTGTCCCTCTCCCGAAACGCCGCGGCGTGGCGGGTCGGCCGGGCATTCGCGAGAATTTCGCGCCGACCCGGCGCGCGCAGCGAGCGCGGCCATGGACCCGAAGCCCACCCCGACGAAGCGGAAGCCCACCCCTGATGGCCGATCGAGATGGAAGCCCGTCGCGCGCGACCTCGTCCCTCGCGGACGCGTCGGTCGCCGATGCGCCGGCGATGCCCCGACGCGCCGGGAGCGCACGTCGCCGATCCGGCGGCGAGCGGCGCGGCGCGAGCGCCGAGAAGCGGCAGCTGATCCTCGATACCGCGATCCAGGTCTTCGCCGAGAAGGGCTACCCGGACACGCGCATCTCGGACATCGCCAAGCGCGCCGAGATCGCGTACGGCCTCGTCTACCATTACTTCCGGAACAAGGAAGAGATCCTCGACACGATCTTCCTCGAGCGCTGGGGCGAGTTCATCGGCGGCGTCCGCGCGATCGGCGGCGACGACGGTCCGGTCGAGGACAAGCTGCGCTCGATCGCCGAGCTGATCCTCTCGGTACACAAGAACCAGCCGGAGTGGGTGAAGATCCTGATCTTCGAGATCCAGCGCAGCCAGCGCATGCTGGGCCGCGAGCGGATGGAGACGATCGCCGCGCTCTTCGAGGAGATCGCCGGGATCCTCCGCGAGGGGCAGGCGCGAGGCGAGCTCCGGACGGATCTCGACCCCGAGGTAGCCTGCTACATCTTCGTCGGGGGACTCGACACGGTGGTCACCAGCCGGGTGTTGGCGTTGATGCCGGCGGACGGGGCGTCGCCGGAGGCCGAGGGCGCCCACTACGTCCAGCTCGCCGGGACGGTCGTGGAGCTCTTCGTGCGCGGGATGGCCCTGCCGACGCCCCGCGAGCCGGGAACGAATCGGGGATAGGGAGCGAGCGGCGCCGTGGCCCGCTCGAGATCATTTCGAAGGACGATCGGGACGAGGGGGGGACCATTGTCTTCATCGGATAGAGCGGACGGATCCGCGGGCGCGGGCCCGGCGATCCGCGTCAGCGGGCTCGCCAAACGATACGGCGACTTCGAGGCGGTGCGCGGACTCGACTTCACGGTCGCGCCGGGCGAGGTGGTGGGTTTTCTCGGACCGAACGGCGCAGGCAAGACCACGACCATGCGCATGCTGACCGGCTTCCTGCCGGCCTCCGACGGCGAGGCGGCGATCGCCGGCCACGATATCTTCACGGACGCGACGCCGGCGCGGCGGGCGATCGGTTACCTGCCGGAGACACCGCCGCTCTATCCGGAAATGACGCCGGCTGGCTTCGTGACCTTCGTGGCGAAGATCAAGGACGTGCCGCGCGGCGAACGGGCGGAGCGGGTCGACCGGGCGCTCGAACGCTGCGGGCTGATCGACGTACGGGACCGCGAGATCCGGCAGCTCTCGAAGGGCTACCGCCAGCGCGTCGGGCTCGCGCAGGCGATCGTGCACGAGCCCGCGGTGCTCGTTCTCGACGAACCGACGGTCGGGCTCGACCCGATCCAGATCCGCGAGATCCGGACGTTGATCCGTGATCTCGCGGCGACCGGCCGACAGACGGTGCTGCTCTCGACGCACATCCTCGCGGAGGTCGAAGCGATCTGTCAGCGGGTGATCCTGATCGACCGCGGCCGCAAGGTGCTGGACCAGCCGATCGCCGAGATCACGGCCGACGGCGGCTCCCTCGAGGAGGTGTTCACGCGGGTGCTCACGCGCGACGAAGCGGACGATTCCGCGGGCGCCGGGGAGGCCGCCTGACATGCATACCCTGACGATCGCCGGGCGCGAACTCCGCGCGCTCTTCGTGTCGCCGGTCGCCTACGTGGTCCTCACGCTCTGGAGCGTGATCGCCGGCACCTTCTTCCTGGCGAGCCTGATCGGGTTCCAGGAGCGGCTGCTGCAACTGCAGCAGTTCCAGATGTTCCAGCAGATCCAGGAGACGAACCTGAACGACGAGCTGATCGAACCCTTCATCGGCTCGATGTGGGTGATCCTGCTCTTCCTGCTGCCGGCCGTGACCATGGGCCTCGTCTCCAGCGAGAAGGCGAACGGAACCGAGGAGCTGCTGCTGACGAGCCCGATCTCGATCTGGGACATCGTCCTCGGCAAGTTCCTCGCGGGCTCGGGCTTCGTCCTCGTGATGACCGCGATCATCGCCTTCTTTCCTGCGCTGCTCTTCGTCTACGGCGAGCCGGAGGTCGGCAAGACCGTCTCCGGGCTGGTCTGCCTGCTGCTCGTGAGCATGACCTACGTGGCGGTCGGCGTCTTCGCGTCCTCGGTCACCCGGAGCCAGCTGATCGCCTTCGTGCTCACCCTGGTGCTCCTCGTGATGCTCGGACTGATGCTGCCCTTCCTGGTCGACATCACCCTCGCGGGCAGCGGCGTCGGGCGCGACTCGGCGATCTCGAAGACGGTCCAGTGGATCGCGACGGGGAGTCACGTCGATCGGATGCTGCGCGGGCTCGTCGACACGGCGGACCTCGCCTACTTCGCGATCTCGAGCGCGGTCTTCCTGCTGCTCTCGAAGACCGTGATCGAATCCGCGAGGTGGCGATAGATGACCGGCGTCGCTGCACTCCTCGCCGGCCTCGGCGTCGTCGCCCTCGGGTTCGGACTCCTGTCCGCGCTCCTGGCGCTCCTCCAACCCTTCACCGACCCACTCTGGATCGCCGCGAATCTCGTGCTGGGCGTCGTCCTGCTGGGCGCCGCCGTCTTCATGAGTCTCGACTCGCTGCGCGAGCGGCTCCGCTCCGGCGGCGGGCGGCGCGCCGGGAAGTACGGCACGTCGGCGATCGTCGGCACCGTGCTCGGCATCGTGATCCTGGGCCTCTTCGGCTTCCTGTCGAGTCGCTACCACCACCGCTTCGACGTGAGCGAAGCCGGCGTCCATACGCTCTCGCCGCAGACGACGGAGCTGCTCGCCTCGCTCGAGGAGAACGTCACGCTGACGGGCTTCTTCAATGCGCTGCAGTCGCCGGAGCCGGCGGCGCTCCTCGACCGCTACGCGTTCGCGTCGGACCGCGTCTCGGTCCGGTACGTGGATCCGAACGACGACCCGCTGCTCGTCGAGGAGCTGGGGCTCGACGTCGAAGCGCTCTCCCGCGGCGTGATCCACATCGCCCTCGACTCGGGCGAGCAGACGAGTCTCTCCGAGTTCAGCGCGGCGAACTTCGAGCCCGACGTGACGAACGCGCTCGTCAAGCTCGTGAGGAGCGCGGGCAAGAAGGTCTACTTCCTGGTCGGACACAACGAACGCCCGATCGCCGGAGAGGCCGAAGGAGAGACCTTCGCGGTCGCCGCGGAGAGCTACGGGCGCGCCGCCGCGGCCCTCGCGAACGAGACCTACGCGGTCGAGTCGCTGCTGCTGACGTCCCTCGATGCCGTCCCGGACGACGCGTCGGCGGTCGTCGCCGCAGGCCCGACGCGGCCCTACCTGCCCCACGAGCTCGCGGCCCTCGAGGCCTACGTCGCGCAGGGCGGGGGGCTCTTCGTCGCGATCGATCCCCGCGCCCAGACGAACCTCTACGACCTGGCGTCGGGTTGGGGCGTTCGCTTCGGGGACGACGCGATCATCGACCGCCAGGCGGCGCTCTTCGGCCAGGCGACTGCGCCGATCACGGACGACTACGACCCCGCCCATCCGATCACCGAGCGCTTCGACGAGCCTACGCTCTTTCCGATGGCCCGCAGTCTCGCGCTCGACGCGGACGCCGCCGGTCTCGGGGTGCTCGTGCGGACCGGCGAGGCGTCCTGGGCGGAGCGGAGCCTCGACGCATCGCGGGAGACCGGGCGCGTCGAATTCGACGAGCTCGACGTGCCGGGTCCCGTGCCGATCGCCGTGGTGGGCACGCCGGGCGGGGCGGACCCGGACGGCGCCGAGGCCGCCGCGTCGAGCGGTCGAATCGTCGTCCTCGGCGACTCCGACTTCGCGTCGAACCAGTACCTCGACACGCTCCGCAACAAGGACCTCTTCGTGAACGCGATCAACTGGCTGGCCGGCGACGTCGCGCGCATCACCGTCCGACCGAACGTGTCCCGCGCCTCGAGCTTCCAGATGTCCCAGGACGAGTTCCGGCGCATCCAGTTCCTGTCGCTCTTCGTGCTGCCGGAGGCGATCGCCGTCGTCGGCGTGCTGACCTGGTGGTTCCGTCGCAAGGCCGGAGCCGCGGTGTGAACCCGCGCACGACCGGCATCCTGGCGGTCGTCGCCCTTTTCCTCGGGCTCTTCGTCTGGTTCCACGAGATCGAGGGCGACGCGGCGCGAGAGGCGGTCGCCGAGGCGGAGAAGCAGGTCTTCACCGGCTTCGACGCCGCGGCGATCGACGCGGTCTCGCTGACCACGCTCGACGGCGTCGAGGCCCGGTTCGAGCGGCGGGAAGGGCGCTGGTGGCTGGTGTCGCCGATCCTCGCCCGCGCGGACGCGACGGCCCTCGACGCGATCACGAACGCCCTGTCGAATCTCCCGCGCGAAGGCCGGGTCTCGGGCGACCGGGCGCCGGCGGCGTTCGGACTCGGGGTCGACCGAGCGGGCGAGGGCTTCGCCCGTCGCATCATTCGCTTCGAGGTCGCGGGCGAAGCGCGCGGGCTGCGCGTCGGGCGGACGACGCCGGTCGGAGGCCATCGCTACGTGGCGCGTCTCGCGGACGATGCCGTCGCCTACGTCGAGAGCTTCCGGGTCAACGCCTTCGAGCGGAACCTGGCCGATCTGCGCGATCGGGACGTCTTCACCTTCGCGACCGACGCGGTCGAGCGGATCGAGATCGATGCGGGCGACGGCGCACGTGCGATCGTCCTCGCTCGGGAGGGCGACGCCTGGCGGCTCGTCGCGCCCTTCGCCGCCGAGGCGGACGAAGAGGTCGTGCGTCGGTTCGTCTCGAACCTGGCCCACCTGCGGGCGCGTGACTTCGTCGACGAGCCCGCCGTGATCGCCGAGGCGACGCGGGCCGAGACGCGCCTGCGCCTTCGCTGGCGTCTCGCTGGCGAGACGGCGCTTCGCGAAGCGCGGATCGCCGGTGCGTTCGGGGAGGGGCGACTCCTCGAGGCCGGCGACGCCTGGTTCGTGGTCGCCGAGGAACGCGTCGAGGACTTCCCGATCGACGTCGAGGCCTATCGCTGGAAGCGCCTCGCCGACTTCGACCTCGACGCCGCGCGCCGGGTCGAGCTCCACTTCGTGGAGGCGGCGGCGGATCAGAGCGCGGTGCTCGACGTCGTGGTGGAGCGGGGGCCTGCCGGTTGGGCGAGCGACGCCGGCTCGCTCGAACCCGACCGGGTGACGCGTCTCGTCCGCGAGCTCTCGAACCTGCGCGCGACGTCGATTCTGGCGGACGACATGGGGGAGGCGGAGCGCGCCGCGCTGGGTCTCTCACCGCCGCGGGCCCGACTCCGCGTCGAGGGCGGCGCCGACGCGGGAAGACCCGTGGAAGTGCTCGCCGACCTGCGGTTCGGGCGCTTCGATGCGACGCGCGGACTGCTCGTCCAGCGCGCCGACCGGGACACCGTCTTCGTCCTCGAGCCCGCCGTCGCAGAGGGCCTGCCGTACTCGGCGGCGCACTACCGCTTCGCGTTCGAGACGGCGGAGGCGGGGGACGCCGATCCGGCCCCCGAAGTCGATCCGCTCGAAGGACCCGTCGCGCCTTCGCTCGAAGGACCCGTCGCGCCCTGAAGGTTCAGGCGGGACGGACGATCCGCTCGAGTAGCGCGGCGTGGAGCCGTCCGTTCGAGCTCGCGACCTCGCGGCCGCTCCGGTCCGGCGGTCCGCCGCGGAAATCGGTCACGCGGCCACCCGCCTCTTCGAGGATCAGGTATCCGGCGGCGACGTCCCAGGGATGGAGCTTCAGCTCCCAGTAGGCGTCGACCCGCCCGGCGGCCACGTAGCAGAGGTCGAGCGCGGCACTGCCGTCGCGACGGATCCCGCGTGCGCTCTTCACGACGTTGCGGAAGCTCTCGAGGTTGTCGTCTTCGCTCCGGTGGACGTCGTAGGCGAAGCCGGTCGCGACGAGCGCGCGGCCCCACTCGGATTCGGCCGAGACCGCGAGGCGACGATCGCGGAGCCAGGCGCCGTCGCCCCTCACCGCTTCGAAGCGTTCGTCGAGGAGCGGGTCGTAGACGACGCCCACGGCGCGCGCGTAGTCACCGGTCTTCGTCCGTCGCTCCACGCCGATCGAGACGCAGAGGCGCGGGAAGCCGTGGGCGAAGTTCGTGGTGCCGTCGAGCGGGTCGATGATCCAGCGGAAGGGCGCGTCGCGGTCCTCGCCGTGGCCCTCCTCGGCGAGGATCGCGTCGTCGGGTCGTGCGGCTTCGATGCCCTCCACGATCAGTGCCTCGCAGGCACGGTCGACCTCGGTCACCAGATCGATGGATGCGCTCTTCGTGTCGACCCGGAGATCCGTCTCGTAACGCGTGCGCTGGATCGCGCCGGCGCGCGCGGCGAGATCGCGCGCGAGCTCGAGGATCGGGGCGAGGGCGTCGTCGGACGCTTCGAGGGGCATCGGGGCTCCAGTCGGCCGAGGCGGCCGGGGTCAATCGGCGGTCGGCAGCCGGTAGAAACGGCGCGCGTTGCGCGTCGTGTGCTCGGCCACGGTCTCGACCGGCACGTCGTGGAGCTTCGCCAGGGTCTCGCCGACCACGGCCACCCAGGCGGGCTCGTTGCGGCGGCCGCGGTGGCCCTGCGGCGCCAGGAAGGGCGCGTCGGTCTCGACCATCAGACGATCGAGGGGGACGCCCGCGGCCGTCTCGCGCAGGTCTTCGCTCTTCTTGAAGGTGACGATGCCCGAGAAGGAGACATAGAAGCCGTGGTCCATGGCGCGGCGCGCGAAGTCGAGGTTCCCCGAGTAGCAGTGGAGGACGCCGGAGAGGACGTCCTGGCCCTCGGCGATCCAGATCTCGAGCAGCTCCTCGTAGGCGTTCGGCTCGTCGCCGCGCACGTGGATGGAGACCGGCACGTCGCGCTCCCTGGCGAGCGCGACCTGCTCGGCGAAGACCTCGCGCTGGATCTCGCGCGGCGAGTTCATGTAGTGGTAGTCGAGGCCGCACTCGCCGAGGGCGACGACTCGAGGATGATCGAGCCAGGCGCGGATCGCGGCGCGGTTCTCGTCGTCGAGCTCGGCGGCCTCGTGCGGATGGACGCCGACCGTGGCCCAGATCCGGTCGTCGCTCTCGGCGAGCTCGATGGCGTGGGCGTTGCCGCCGATCCCGTAGCCGGATCCGATCGAGACGATCTCGTCGACGCCGCCCTCGAAGGTCCGCGCGAGGACCTCCGCGCGGTCTTCGTCGAAGCGCTGGGCGGTCACGTGGCAATGACTGTCGAGCCACATCGATCGGGTTCCTCGGTCGGGCACGTCGGGGCACCCTGGGCGCACGAAGCGCCGGGGAAGGGTTCAGCCGGTGGCGTCGCGCAATCCGAGCAGCAGGCGCTCGGCGACCATCTGCGGATTGGCGTTCCTCTGGATCAGATCACGTCGGAGCTGCTGCACGCTCCGGTAGGCATCGAGGGCCCGTACGCGCGGCGTCTCGCCCCGCGCCACCCGGGTCTTCACGTCCTGGCGCAGCCACTCTGCCGACACGTCGATCAGCTCGGTCACGCCCTCGGCGGCGACCGCGCGGGCACCGCGGTAGTTCTCTGCGAAGTCGAGCACCTCGCCGATCGTACGGCCGCGCAGCCCGTCGAGCATCGAGACGATCTCGACCACGTCTTCCTCGGCGTCCGGGCCGCGCAGGACGCGGGTCTCGTCGGACGGGAAGCGAATTCGCATGCTGCGCGAGCGGATGGTCGCGATGATCGCCGAGGCGCGGCTCGCGACGAGGATCAGGCTCGTGTTCGCGGGGGGCTCTTCGGTCAGCCGGAGCAGCGCGTTCTGCGCCTGCGGGTTCAGCCACTCCGCGCCGTCGATGATCGCGACGCGTCGGCCGCCCTCGTTCGCGCC
>JBCCZJ010000053.1:0-16324 GCA_039187915.1 Myxococcota bacterium | reverse complement strand
CGAACGCCGTGCCGCGCGGGCCGGCGTCGAGTCGGATCCATTCCGCGAGGCTGCGCTGGGCGTCGGACGGGAGCGCGTCGAGATCCTCGATCCGCAGGTTCGTGTGGGCGGCGACGCGCCGGGCGAGGTCCTGGGCGTCGCGGATCTCGCGGCCGTCGATCCGGATCGCGCGGGCGTCTCCGGCGGGCGCGCGAAACCATCCGGCGTAGCGGGCGACCAGGCTCCGGCCGCTGCCCGCGGCGCCCCGCACGAGCAGCGGCAGCGGCGCAAGGGCGGGATCGAGGGCGCGGAGCAGGCCGGGCACCTCGGTCGCGCCGAACCACCCGGAGAAGCGCTCGCTCACCCGGTCGCGCTCGTGGCGGGCGGTGAGCGGCGCCGCGTTCCGGTGGGCCGCGGCGCTCCGGACGAGGGCGCGCAGCGCGCGCGGATCCGGCCTCGCTTCGGTCAGCTCGTCGGGACCCGCAGCGAAGAGTCGCGCGATCTCGTCGGCGTCGTCCTCGTCCGCGAGAAAGAGACGCCGGGCGCCGGAGAGCGCCCGGCGATGGCGATGGAGGAAGTCGAGCTCCGCCTCGAAGTCGCCGCGCGGCGCGATGACGACGACCGCGGGGGCCTCGGCGGTCGCGAAGGCGTCGTCCCGAGGATCCCCGGCGACGAGCCGCTCGGGGGCGAGGCCGGTCGCGCGGACGAGCGCGCGCCGCGCCGCGGATTCGCGGTCGACGATCCAGAACGTCTGAGGCGGAGCGGACTCGGTGGACATCTCGGAGGTCTCCGGCGTGCTCGCAGACGAGCGGGCCGGTGTGAACGAACGTGGAGGGAAGCGCGGGGTTCGTGACCGGACCATCGAGACCGGCGCGGACCGTGGGGACGACAACGAAAACAGCAGAAGCGACGGACGCACGCGCATCCGCATCGCGGACGCTGCTGCAGACTACCCCGTCCAGGACCCACGAGGCCATGCGAGATCGCCCGTTCCCACGATCTCTCCGGTCTTCGCGCCGCGGCGCTCGGTCGATCGGCAACCCGAGTGCAGGTACCGTGCAGCGGGTCCGCGCGGGGACCGGGCCCGACGCGGAGACGGAATGGGAGGAAGCCAGGTGTCACCTCGCGCGACGGGGCGGGTCCGCGTCGCCCGGATGCAGGAGATCGATCGGGTCGCCGCGCTCTGGACGATGATCACCGAGCACCATGCCGACCTCGATCCGCTGTTCCGGATGCGCACGGGCAGCGTCGCCGAGGGCGAGCTGCGGGAGCTGCTGCGGGCCATGGCGCGCGACCCCGACGTCGAGATCCTGGTCTTCGACGCGAACCCCGAGAGCGACGTCCCCGACGGTGCGCCGAGCGATCTGACCGGCCTCTGCATCGTCCGCGTGGACCGGGCGCCGCCCATTCTGCAGGAGACCGAGCGCGCCGAGATCACCGACGTCGGCGTCCGGCCCGAGGCGCGCCGCCAGGGCGTGGCCCGCGCGCTCGTCGAGGCGGCCTTCGAGTGGATCCGCGACCGCGGGGTCGAGCGGGTCGAGCTGCAGGTCGCGAGCGGCAACCGCGAGGGCCAGGCGTTCTGGCGCGCGCTGGGCTTCGCGGATCTGTTGGACGTGCTTCACAAGCGATTGGAATCCCGGTAACTTTCGGCGCCGGCGCGGCCCACGCCGAACCCCCGATTCCCTCCCTTCGCGCGCCCCCCGCGCGCCCGCCTGGTGCCCCCATGTCCAAACTCAACCCGATCGCGCAGTCCCTGAACGAAACGCTCGAGAAGGCGGCCCCGGAAGTGCTGGCCATGCTCTCCGAGTACGGCCGCCGCCTCTACTTCCCGAAGGGCATCATCTCGCAGACGGCCGAGGCGAAGCAGAAGGCCAAGCGCTTCAACGCCACGATCGGGATCGCGACGGAGGCGGGCGGGCCGATGATCCTGCCTTCGATCGCGTCGCAGATCGGCGACGTGTCGGCGCAGGACGCGGTCACCTACGCGCCGCCGCCCGGTCGCCCGGGGCTGCGCGACGCGTGGCGCGAGAAGCTGCTGGCCGAGAACCCGTCGCTCGTCGGCAAGCATTTCGGACAGCCGATCGTGACGAGCGCGATCACCCACGGACTCTCGCTCGCGGGCGAGCTCTTCCTCGACCCGGGCGACGTCATGCTCCTGCCGGACAAGCTCTGGGGCAACTACCGCCTGACCTTCGAGGTCCATCACGGCGCCGAGATCCAGACCTTTCCGTTCTACAAGGACAGCGGAGGCATGGACACGGACGCGTTCGCCGCGCGCCTGGGCGAGCTGGCGTCCGGGCGCGACAAGCTCGTGGTCCTGTTGAACTTCCCGAACAACCCGACGGGCTACATGCCGACGGAGGCGGAGGGCGATGCCCTCGCGGCGGCCCTCGAGGCGCAGGCCGAGAAGGGCACGAAGCTCGTCGTGCTCTGCGACGACGCCTACTTCGGGCTCTTCTACCACCTGGGCGGCCCGTCGATGACCGAGTCCCTCTTCGGAAAGCTCACGGGTCGCCATCCGAATCTGCTCGCCGTCAAGCTCGACGGGGCGACCAAGGAGCTCTTCGTCTGGGGCCTGCGCTGCGGCTTCATCACCTTCGGGCCGGGCCGCGCCGACAGCGCCGCGGAGGTCTGCGAGGCACTCGACGCGAAGACCCGGGGCGCGATCCGCGGCGGGATCTCGAACGTTCCGCAGCTCTCCCAGACCCTCGTCGAGCGCACGCTCGCGAACCCGGATCTCCAGAAGGAGCGGGACGAGAAGTGCGAGACGCTGCGCGTGCGCGCGGAGCGCGTCTTCGAAGTCGCGAACCGGGAGGCGTACAAGGACGCGTGGAGCGTCTATCCCTTCAACAGCGGCTACTTCATGCTGGTGAAGGTGCACGGCGTGGATGCGGAACAGCTCCGCGTGCATCTGCTCGACGAGCACCAGGTCGGCCTGATCGCGACGTCCGCCACGGACATCCGCGTGGCCTTCAGCTGCCTCGACGCGAACGACGTGGAGCCGCTCTTCGCGGCGCTCCATCAGGCGATCGGCGAGCTCAAGGCGAGCTAGTTCGCGGCGCCTGCCAGAGTCGCGGCGGGGATCGCGGCGGGAGTAGCGGCGGGACGAGCGGCAGACGGCGCGACCGGGGGAGCGGCGGACGTCGCGGACTCGGCGGATTCGATCCGGTCGAAGGTGCGGACGATCTCGATCGTGAGACGGATGCTCTCGACGAGGGTGTCCTTCGCGATGCGTTCGTCGATGCCGTGGACGCGCCGGCTCTCGTCGGGGGTGAGCGATCGGGGCACGAATCCGTAGCTCGTGATGCCGAGTTCGCGGAACCAGTGGGCGTCGGTGAAGCCGCCGATCATGCGCGGAACGACGAGACCCGGCACGGGCTGGGCGGACGCGACCTCCGCGATCGCGCGGAAGAGCGGAGTGTTCGGGGACGAGGCGATCGCCGGGAAGCTCAGCAGCTCGCGCACCTCGACGGACGCGTCATCGACGACGCGGCGAACGGCGTCGGCGAACGCCGCGCAGGACTCGCCGGGCAGCAGCCGCGCATCGAGCTGAGCCCGCGCGCTCGCCGGCGCGACGTTGGTCTTGGGGGCGCCTTCGAGGACGGTGATCGACACCGTGTTGCGGACCAGCGCGTTCTGGCCGGGATTGCCGAGGAAGCGGCGCCGGAAGCCCTCGTCCTTCTCGAGAGTCGTTCCGAGGAAGAGGTAGCCCGCGCGATCCCACTCGGCGGCGATCGGGGCGAGCGCCGTGAACATCTGCTCGACCTCGGGCGTCACGCGGATCGACGCCTCCACCCGGCGGATCCGGTCGAGTGCGGCCACCAGGCGCGGCACGGCGGCGTCCGACGTCGGCGAAGAGCTGTGCCCCGCGCGGCCGCTCGCTTCGAGCTCGAGCCAGCACGGCGCCTTCTCGACGATGGCCACGCCCCAGATCGGGGGCCGCTCGCTCTCGCGGGCGGCGGGGATCTGGACGCCACCCCCCTCGGTCAGCAGGTAGCCCACGCCTTCGAGCAGTTCCGGATGGTTCGCGACGAGCCAACCGGCGCCGTCGCGCCCGCCCGTTTCCTCTTCCGGCGTCGCCAGGAAGACGAGGTCGCGCTCGAGCACTGCGCCGCTCTCGGCGATCGCGGCCATCGCCATCAGGTGGCTCACGCCGACGCCCTTGGCGTCGAGGGCGCCACGGCCCCAGACGAATCCGTCCCAGACTTCGCCGGCGTAGGGATCGACGCTCCATTCTTCGGGGTCGGCGGGCACGGTGTCGAGGTGGGAGAGGAGCGCCAGCGCCGGTCGGTCGCCCTGCCCGCGCAGTCGGCCCCAGACCGCGGCGCGGCGCGGCCCGCCGTCCGGGCCGGGTGTGTCGATCACCCGCGTCTCGATGCCCGCGCGTCGGAGCTCGGCGGCATAACGTCGGGCGAGCGCGCGTTCGTTGCCGGGCGGGTTGTCGGTGCGGATCCGGATCGCGTCGGCGAGGACTTCGGGCGCGCGGCGGGAGAGCGGGCCGCGCTCGAAGATGCGGTCGAAGGGCCAGAGTGCCTGCGCCTCGTTCGAGAGGCCGCCGAGCAGGCCGAAGAGCACGACGACCGAGACGAGGCCGGCGGCGAAAGCGGGACCGCCTCGGCGCCCGAGTCGGATCCGTGGAAGCGGAAGCAGCTCGAGGCGGGCGTCGCGCGCTGCGCTGTCGTCGGGGTCGGCGGCCATGCCACTCCAAGGGGGGACCGAGTCGCCGGGGGCGGGCATTGGGAGGATAGACTGCGGCGGTCCTCGGGCCAGGGTGCGCGACGGGGCCCTTCGAGCGGGAACCCGCGCGAAGTGGGTCCATAAAGCTACAAGTAGAGCGGTTCGGGCGTGCGCGACCGCTGCATGCCCCGCCCCGTCGGGCTAAACATTGCCGCGGAGTGAGAACCCCCAGGAGCATTTGTGATGCGACGTGATCCTTCCGACGGGGAAGGACCCGGGACCGACTCGGTCTCGGATCGCCCCGACGAGGAGAGGATGATGCAGGACCTCGATCGTCCGCTGATCTCCCGTGCCGGGATCGGGGGACTGCTCGTCGTGCTCGCCGTCGTGCTGGGCTTCGGCGTCGGAAGCGAGATCGGCTCCGCCGAGGACGCGACACCGGTCGAAGCCGCGGCCGCCGGGGCGACCGCGGTCGAGTACACCAGCGCCGCGACGGCGCTGGTCGCGCTCCCTCCCGACGTCTCGCCGAGTGCCACGCTCGTTTCCCTTACGCCGAACGATCGACCCACGACGGAAACGCTCGCCGCGGATCCGCCGCCCGGCATCTCGATCGACGCGCTCCCGATCCATCGCGCCGCCCGTGCGGACGCGGACGGGCACGACCCGATCGAACACTTCACGATCGTGACGCGCGGAGAGATCGCGCAGGGCGAGAGCCTCGGCGCGGCGCTGCGCCGTCAGGGCATCGCGGCGTCCGCCGTCCATCTGATCGCCTCCGAGATGCGCAAGGTCTTCGACTTCCGGCACTCCCGCGCCGGCGACACCTACCGCCTCGGCCAGGACGCCGATGGCCGCGTGCTCGACTTCCGCTACGCGCAGAGCCCCGAAGAGAGCTTCTACCTGGCGTGGGAAGGCACGCGCTACGTGGTCCGCAAGGAGAGCGCCGAGCTCCGGCCCCTCGTCGCGAAGATCGCGGGCATCGTCGACTCCTCGTTCTACGGTGCCGTCGTCGCGCTCGGCGAGCAGAGCGCCCTCGCCGCCGAGTTCTCGCGCATCATGGCCTGGGACATCGACTTCAGCCGGCAGGTCCATCCCGGAGACGAGTTCCAGATTCTCTACGAGCGCCTCTACCGGACGAACGACGACGGTGAAGATGTCTACGTTCGCCCCGGGCGGGTCCTCGCGGGTCGCTACTCGGGCAAGAGCGGCGAACACACGGTCGTCTACTTCGAAGACGAAAAGGGCGAGGGCGCCTACTTCCGCCCGGACGGGACGAGCGTCGAGCGCGCCTTCCTCGCCGCGCCCCTCGAGTTCAGCCGGATCAGCTCGCGCTTCACCCGCGCGCGCCGCCATCCGATCCTGAACGTCACGCGCCCCCATAGGGGCATCGACTACGCCGCGCCGCACGGCACGCCGGTCTGGTCCGTGGCCGACGGCGTCGTCGAGTACCGCGCCCGCGCCGGCGCCTCCGGCAACCTCGTGCGCATCCGCCATCGCGACGGTCTGACGTCCCATTACGCCCACCTCGCGTCCTTCGCGAAGGGCCTCGAGGTCGGGGACCGCGTGAAGCAGAAGCAGATCATCGGCTACGTCGGGACCACCGGCCTCTCGACCGGACCGCACGTGTGCTTCCGCGTGAAGCGCCACGGCGTCTACGTCGACCCCATGAAGATCGGCGGCCCCGCCGGCTCGCCCGTCGCCGCGTCCCGGCTGCCCGTCTTCCGCTCCGTGCGCGACCGGCTCCTCGCGGACCTGGGCGACGGCCCGGTCGCGCTGGCCGACGAAGCGCTCTAGCCCGCGCGCCGCATCCGCCATCCCGGCCCCGCGCGCGCTGCGGAGGAAGCTGCCATGAGTCTCGAGGAACGGTTGAAGGCGATCGGCGAAGGGGTCGTCGAACGCGAGAAGCGCCACGCCGATGCCATGGCGGACGCGTCCGCGAGGCTCGACGCGCTGCGTGCGCAGGTCGCGCGCGCGATCGACGCGTTCAACGCGGCCGTCGCCGCCGACGTCCCGCATCTCTCGATCGACGTGTCGCCGGTCCGGCTCGACGAGAAGCATCTTCACGCGCACGAGTTCGAGCTCGCCCGCGGACGCCACCGCGCGCTGGTGATCGCCAAGAGCAATGCCGAGTTCACGCTGGTCGGTCCCTTCAAGACCGGCAAGCCCGAGGGCCCGTGTCGGAGCTTCCCGTTCTCCGCCGCGTCGGATCTCGAAGACGCCCTCGAAGACTTCCTCGAGCGCTTCCTCGACGAGGCCACCGCGCCCTGACGAGCGGGTTCGACACGACCTTCCGTCCGACCGCCTCGCTCCGCGCGGTGCTCGAAGGCGCGCCGATCCGCGTCGGGACGGAGAATCGCGCGAAGCTCGGCGCGGTCCGCGCGGCGTTCTCGGGCTTCGCGTCGCCGGACGTGACGCTCGAGCTCGTTCCGGTCGGCGTCGCGAGCGACGTGCCGGAGCAGCCGATCGGCTGGGCCCAGATCGTGTCGGGCGCGCGCAACCGGGCCCGCGCCGCCTTCGCGTCCGGCGACTGCGGGCTGGCGGTGGGGATCGAGGACGGGCTGGCGCGACTGGCCGAGGGGCCGATCGCGGCCTCGGATCCGGCCGACGGGATCTTCAACGTCGGCTGTGCCTGGATCACCGACGGCGAGCGCGAGGGCCACGGCTTCTCGTCGGGCTTCGCCTATCCCGGGGGTGCCCTGCGGCCCGCGGTGCGCGATCAGGCCCCGATCGGCGATCTCTTCGATGACCACTGGTCCGCGCATCGACCGCCGGAGGCCGATGCCGTCGGAACGGCGCCCGGCGAGCCCTCGGGGCGCAGCGGCGGCAATATCGGCCGCTTGACCGGCGGCCGCCTCGATCGGTCGGCCTACGGGTCCCAGGCCGTCGTCTGCGCGCTGATTCGCTTTCTGCACACAGATCTCTACGATTAGGCATCCGCCCGGATCTCGCGTTCCGTCTCGACCCGGAACCGAACCCGAGGAGTCCGCCCAGCATGAATCCGCAATCCCCTTCCATCGAGGGCGTGGGTGAGCTCCGGGCCTATTTCGAAGCGGCCGAGACGCCGCGCGAAGACTGGGCCGTCGGCACCGAGCACGAGAAGGTCGGCGTCTATGCCGACACCGGCGACCGCGTTCCCTACGAAGGGCCCTACGGCATCGGCGCGCTGCTCGACAAGGTCCACGCCGCCGTCGGCTGGGAGCGCGTCGAAGAGCGCAGCAAGGTGATCGCCCTCCAGAAGGACGGCGCGAGCATCACCCTCGAGCCCGGCGGCCAGATCGAGCTCTCCGGCGCGCCGCTCAAGACGAGCCGCGAGACCTGCGCCGAGTTCAATACCCACGTCGATCTCGTGAAGGAGCTCTCCGACGACTTCGGCATCGCCTGGCTGGGTCTCGGCATCGACCCCTTCCACGACGTCGACGACATCCCGCACATGCCAAAGGGCCGCTACGACATCATGCGGAACTACCTGCCGACCCGCGGCGCCCTCGCCCTCGACATGATGCACGCGACCGCCACGGTCCAGGCGAACTTCGACTACGCGAGTGAGGGCGACATGATCGCGAAGATGCGCGGGGCGCTCCTCGCGACGCCGGTGATCTCGGCGCTCTTCGCGAACTCGTCGATCTCGGGCGGACGCGAGAACGGCTACGTCTCGAAGCGCCTGATCATCTGGCGCGACACCGACCCGGATCGCTGCGGCCTGATTCCCTGGGTCTTCGACCCGGACTTCGGCTACGAGCGGTACCTGCAGTGGGCACTCGACGTGCCGATGTTCTTCCTGATCCGCGACCACGCCTACCATGCCGCCAACGGCCTGACGTTTCGGCAGTTCATGGAGCGCGGCTTCGAGGTGGGCGGCGAGGTCCACCGGCCGACGATGCGCGACTGGGACATGCATCTCACCACGCTCTTCCCCGACGTCCGGCTCAAACGAATCATCGAGGTCCGCGGCGCCGACACCGTCCCCCGCGCCCACATCTGCGCGCTGCCGACGGTCTGGAAGGGCCTGCTCTACGACGCCGACGCCCTCGACGGGACGCTGTCGCTCCTGTCGGACGTCTCGACCGAGGCGCTCGACGCGGGCCAACTCGACGTCGCGCGGCGCGGGCTGCGCGCCGAGATGGGCGGGCACAAGGTGATCGACCTGGCGCGAGAGCTGGTCTCCCTGGCCGCCGGCGGCCTCGGCCGGATCCACGCCGAGGGCTGGAGCGAGAGCGACGAACGTAGTTTTCTCGACCCCCTGCAGGAGCAGATCGAAAAAGGGGTGAGCCCGGGCGAGGAAATTGCCGAACGCTGGAAGAACGAGTGGAACGGGGATCGGCAGAAGCTGATCGACGCCACGAGATACTGATTTCCCGCCCCACGCGGGGTCCGGCCGGCGTTGCGGCCGCCCGGCTACACTTCCCACCAGGCGAAGGGCGAGCCCGATCCCGCCCGCGCCCTGCGCCCGACCAAGAAGAGTCATGAGCGAGACCGACCGACCGCGCATTCTGATCGTCGACGACGAGGAGGCCATCCTCGAGACCATGACCTTCACGTTCATGGACGCCTACGACGTGCTGACGACGTCCGATCCGACGCAGGCGATCGGGATCATGGAAGACAACGCCCCGATCGCGGTCGTGATCACGGATCAGCGGATGCCGGGCATGACGGGCGTCGAGCTGCTCAGCGAAGTCTACGAGCGCTTCCCGGAGACGATCCGGATCATCCTGACGGGCTTCGCCGACTCCGAGGCGACGATCAAGGCGATCAACGACGGCCACATCTACGGCTACGTCAACAAGCCGTGGGAGCCGGACGAGCTGAAGGCGATCGTGCGCCGGGCGGCGGAGCTGCACGCGCTGACCCTCGAGAACCGGAAGCTCGTCGAGGACCTGCGCGACGCGAACCTCTTCCTCGCCGCGGTGATGGACCGGCTGCGGACGGGGGCGATCGCGATCGACGCCGACGGCGTCGTGCGCGCGGTGAACCAGCCCGCCAAGGCCTTCATCGGGATCGAAGGCGACATCGTGGGCAAGACGATCGGCAGCGTGATGGAGCGCGAGCATCTCGAAGAGCTCTCCGAGCGCGTGAAGACGCTCGCCGACGAAGCGGGCGGGAGCTTCGAGGAGCTCGAGCTCCCGGTCGGCGCCGGTCATCGCATCCGCGTCTCGGTCAACTCCCTGACGAACGAGCAGGGCTCCCCGCTCGGTCGCGTGATCCTGTTCAAGGAGATCTCCCACGAGCCGCTGACGCGGGACCTCGAGGAGATCGTCGGTCGCTTGTCGGAAACGAAGGCGAGCGAGCCGGGTCCGCTGCGCGATGCGCTCGAGCGGGCCCTCGAGGACCTCGCGTCCCTCGCGGGCCGCGTGAGCGGCGCGGGCGTCGAATCGGCGAACATGTCCGAGCTGCGCGAGCGGGTCTCGCGGACGCAGACCGCGATCGGGAACTGGCTCGACGTCGACGACACGATGGCAGGCGATGCCTATCCCGACGCCCAGATGTTGCGGGACCGCCTGAACGTGGCCGCGCAGCGCTGGCCGCGCAGCGAGTCCCTGCCCGAGGGCGTGGTCGCGCTTTCGAAGGCGGTCGAGTCGTACTACGAGAGCGGGGACAATCCCCGCCAGCGGATCCTGTAGTCCGATGGCGTCCGCTGCGGCCACCACGCCGGGGATTCGCGAGGACGTGCCGGCGGTGCGCGGCGCCGGGACCGAGGCCCTGCCGCGGCTCGAGCTCCGGGTCGAGCGGCTCCATCTGACCTTCCGCTTCACCCTCGCGTTCCACGCGCGGGAGGTGCGCTTCGAGGTCGCGCAGACCGGACCCGAGGGCGACGGCGGCTTCGAGCGCGTCTTCCCCGAGACGTTCTCCTTCCAGGCGAGTCGCCACGATCCGACCGAGCTCTTCCTGCAGCTCGACGACCTGATGACGAAGTCGCGTCTGCTCGGCGGACGCGCGAGTCCGCGGGACCAGCGGAACCTGATGACGCGGATGCTCGCGGCGGCGCCCAGCTACCTGGACGGGTTGGTCGAGCATCTCGAGAAGGACGACCGGCTGCGCGCGGACGCGCGCATGCGCTTCCACCAGGACGTGGCGCTCCTCTCCCAGATCCTGCTGCGCTTCATTGAGACCCACGAGATCGACGGCGGACGCCAGCTCCGCGTCGCGAGCTTCAGCCTGCGCCGCCGGATCTACCGCTCACTCCGGGTGCTCGTCGAGGAGCGGGTCGACCCCGACTATCTCGCCGCCTATCTGGCCGGCGAGGTCCAGCTCGTCGACCCGGGCGACGACCCGACCGAGAGCGGCTTCTTCCAGGTGCTCGAAGCGGGCGAGCCCGAAGCGCAGAACCGCATGATCCTCCGGATGGCGGAGCGGGCCTTCTACCTCTGGCTCGAAGGAGTGTGCCTCGACGAGGACAACCAGGCCTTCGAGAAGGAGGATTCGCCCTTCGGCAGCCGCGAGGAAGAGGTCCTCGCCGCGATCCTGGAGAGCGGGGCGGAGCGCATCGATCGCAGCGGCGACCTGAGCCCCTTCCTGCGCCGGCCCGGCGACAACTGTCGGCGGATCCTCGGGAAGCTCGAGCGGTGGTTCCTGCGGGTCTACGACATCCGCCACTCGTCCGCGATCATCAACCACCAGGCGGGCGTCTACGGTGGAGCGGCGTCGCAGAGCGGCGACCGTAGCCTCACGTGGCACACGCCGCGGATCCATCTCGCGGTGCTGATCGGCCTGCTCACGCCCTTCGTCGCGGCTGCGTTCGCCTACGATCTGGCGCCGCGGGTCTTCGACGTGGTCTGCGCCGCCGAAGTGCTCCTCGTCTACGCCGGGGCGATCTGGTTCCTGCTCTACCGCTTCTGCTGGAAGCGGGATCTCTCCTTCTTCCACGCCTCCGTCCCGCGGATCGGCGCGGGGATCATCGTCGGCTACCTGCCGGTGTTCCTGATCGACGAGGTCTGGGATCTGGCGAGCCGCGCCCAGGTCGCGCTCGATTCGGTCGTGCTCCTGCTCGGCCTCGTGACACTCCTCTACATCTACGTCGAGGTCGCGCGCCGGATCCCCGATACGGCCATCGCCTTCGCGCGGGCCCGATCGATCTTCCTGCTCGGGGTCGTCGAGGCCTTCGGGGTCGGCGTCGTGATGACGAGCCTGATCGGCCCCTTCATGGCCTCGCGGAACTGGTCGCCGGAGACCGGGGAACTCGGGGTCGCGGCCCTTCGGGAGTCGATGCCGCCCATGATCGGGCAGCTGCCCCATATCCTGGGCTTCGAGGGCATGTACGTGTTCCCCTCGGCGCTCCTGCTGATGACCTTCCTGTCGTTCTTCATCGGGATCTTCCTCCAGCTGATGTGGGAAGAGCTCCCGATCACGGAGCCCTTGTAGCCGAGCGGGCGCGGGGCGGGCTGACGGACCCTCGGATCAGGGGGTCGGGTAGCCATTCCGGGGGCGTGGTCGTAGAATTTCGCGTCACCACGCACCCATCGGATAAAGGAAGCGGCTATGGAGAGCGAGCACCGACGCGTGCTCATCATCGGCAGTGGACCTGCGGGGTACACCGCGGCCATCTACATGGCGCGGGCGGGCCTCGAGCCACTCATGCTGGCCGGACTCAATTTCGGCGGTCAGCTGATGATCACGACCGATGTCGAGAACTACCCGGGCTACCCGGACGGCGTGACCGGGCCGCTCATGATGGAGGAGTTCCAGAAGCAGGCCGAACGCTTCGGAACGACGATCCTCTACACGGACGCGACGAGCGTCGACTTCTCCGAGCGTCCGTTCAAGGTCGCGACCGACAGCACGCACTACACCGCCGACGCGGTCGTCGTCGCGACGGGTGCCTCCGCGCGCTGGCTCGGGCTCGACTCCGAGCAGGCCTTCATGAACAAGGGCGTGTCGGCCTGCGCGACCTGCGACGGCGCGCTCTTCCGCGACAAGCCGATGGCGGTCGTCGGCGGCGGCGACACGGCCATGGAAGAAGCCCTCTTCCTGACGCGCTTCGCGACCAAGGTGACCCTCGTCCATCGGCGCGGCGAGCTCCGCGCTTCGAAGATCATGCAGGAGCGCGCGCTGGCGAACGAGAAGATCGAGTTCGCCTGGCACTCCGAGGTCGACGAGGTCCTCGGGGAAGAATTCGTGACCGGCGTCCGCCTGAAGGACGTTCGCGACGACTCGACCCGCGACATCGACCTCGAGGCCCTCTTCATCGCGATCGGGCACCAGCCCAACACGTCTCTGTTCAAGGGACAGCTCGAAATGGACGATGCGGACTACCTGAAGGTGGAGCCCGGTTCGACGTACACGTCGGTCGAGGGCGTGTTCGCGTGCGGTGACGTGGCGGACCCGATCTATCGACAGGCCGTGACGGCGGCGGGCACGGGCTGCATGGCGGCGATCGACGCCGAGCGCTGGCTCGCGGAGCAGGGGATCGGTTGATCGCCTGCCGAAGGACGGGAATCGGGTGACGGGAGACCCAGTCGCATGACGCTCTCGCGTGAACACTTCGAGGAGCTGACCAAGCGCTCCCCGGACATCATCGTGGGAACCGACCGCAAGGGCCGGGTCGTCTACTACAACGACGGCGCCCACGATTCGCTCGGCTACGAGAGCGAAGAGGTCCTCGGCCAGTTCGTCGGCCTCTTCTACCCGAGCGTCGAAGAAGCGAAGCGCGTCGGCGAGGCGATGCGGGGCCCCGAACAGGGCGGCATCGGGGTCTGCAACACGCTCGAGACCACCTTCGTCGCGCGCAACGGCGACCTGATCCCGGTCGCGATCTCGGGCACGATCCTCTACGACGAGAAGGGCGAGGAGGACGGCACGATCGGGTTCGCGAAGGACCTGCGCGACATCCTCCACAAGGACCAGCTCGCGACGCTCGGCGAGGTCGCGATCGGGCTCTCCCACGAGATCAACAACCCGCTCGCGGTGATCGTGAACCAGGCGACGCTGCTCGAGAACGACATCGCGCGCCTCGCGGGCGAGTCGGATTCGTCCGTCGAGAACGAACGGCTCGACGCGATCCGCCGCGAGGTCGGCCGGATCACCGAAGTCGTCGAGCGCCTCGGCGAGATGGTGAAGAGCGACAGCTACGAGACGACCAACTACGTCGGCCCGGCGCGGATGGTCGATCTGCGGGACGACGACCGGAAGCGGCACGAACCGGACGCCCGCCTCGAAGGGCTGCGCATCCTCGTCGCCGACGACGACGCCGGCATCAGCCGCACGCTGAAGGACCTGCTCGAAGTCGACGGCTGTCTCGTCGAGATCGCGGACAACGGCGCGCAGGCGCTCGAGGCGCTCGAGCGCGAGCGCTTCGACCTGCTCCTCTCGGACGTGGTCATGCCCCGGATGGACGGCCACGAGCTCTACCTGCGGGTGCGCGAGACCTATCCCGACCTGCCGGTCCTGATGATGACCGCGTTCCACTACGACAAGGACCACATCATCAAGCGCAGCCGGATGGAGGGGCTCGAGGGGGTCATCTTCAAGAAGCCCGTCGATCCGGATCGGCTCCGGCAGGTGATCGCGGAGTCCGTCGGTCGCTGCTGAAGGGGAGCGCGTCCGAACTAGGACGTGACCGGCTCGCTCGCTCCCTCCGCTTCGTCGATCGCGTCCCGGAGGCGCGTCAGCGCGCGCGTACACGCTTCGCCGTCCGGTTGGCCGACACGGTCGCCGTAGAGGCGACCCGTGCTCTCGCCGTCGGCGTCCCGGTAGACGAGCTCGCCGGCGAGCGCCCCGGCGAAGAGACGAAGGTCGTGGACCTCGATGCGCTCCTTGCCGCTGTCGAAGAAGCCGAAGGGGAGCTCGATCTCGTTCCCGATCGAACGGGTCTCGAAGAACATGACGTAGAGCGGCGCGTCTCGGCGCGTGTTCTCGAGGACGAGACACGAATTCGCGTCGAGGAGCAGGTCGTCGTCGTCCGCGATCACGCCGCCGCCCCGCTTGTTGGGTACGACCCAGGCGGGCTCGATCACGTCGAGGGAGCGCGATCCGAGCAGAAGCGTCCCGCGGATCGGCACGCCGATCGCGGGCACCTGGAGCTCGACCTCGTAGAGGCCGCGGAGGTCGCGGTCCCGCGAACAGGCCGAGAGCGTCGCGAGCGTGCCGAAGAGCAGGAGCGCCGCGACGAACGCGCGGACCCGGGCGACGAAGATCATGCGGTGGCCTCCGTCCGGCGGGACGGGATCGGTCTCCCGGGCTGCGTGTACTCGTCGTCCATCCCTCGTCCCTCCGCGTCGGGGTCGGCCGGACTCTAGGCTACGTTCGGGCGGCTGTGCTCCTCCGAGCACGCTCCGGGAGGCGCGCTTGGACGAGGTCTCCCGACCGGAGACCGACGTGTTCGAGAACCTCACGACCGAGATCGACGGCACGATCGGCCGACTGACCCTGACGCGCGGCGAGAAGCTGAACCCGCTGGGTGCCGCGACCCTCGAAGAGATCGCCCTCGCGGCGCGTTGGTTCGACGAGGAGACGGGCGCGAAGGTCGTCGTTGTGACGGGCGCCGGGCGCGCCTTCTCCGCGGGCGCGGACCTGAACAGGTTCTCGAAGAAGAGCGACAAGTCGATCCACGAGATCGCCGAGATCGGCCGGCGAATGGCGGAGGCGGTCGAGGGCATGCGCTCGGTCACGATCGCCAAGATCAACGGCTGGTGCGTCGGGGGTGGCCTCGTCCTGGCTGCCGCCTGCGATCTGCGTATCGCGAGCGAGGCGACGCGCTTCTCGATCCCGGAGGTCGACCTCGGCATCCCGCTCGCCTGGGGCGGAATTCCGCGGCTCGTCCGTGAGATCGGGCCCGCGCTGACCAAGGAGCTCGTGCTGACCTGTCGGCCCTTCGACGCGGCGGAGGCGAAGGCGGCGGGCTTCCTGAACCGGGTCGTCCCGGTCGACGCCCTCGACGCGGAGGCGGAGCGTCTCGCGACCTCGCTCGCAGCGAAGGCGCGCTACGCGATCGCGGCGACGAAGCGGCACGTCAACGCCGTGACCGATCAGATGGTCGGGACGGGCCGGAGCTGGTCCGACGCCGACGGTCTGGTCAACGGCTTCCAGGATCCCGACTGTGCCGAGGCGCGTCGGGACTACCTCGAGCGACGCGGTCAGGGACGTTAGGCGGCGCGGGCGTCTGGTCGCGCGCGCTACGGACCGGCGGGCGCCGAAGGCGGTGCCGGCTGGACGTTCATCTCGATGCCGAGCTCGCGGAAGCGGGTGTCGATCGCGAGGTGATACGAGGGCGTGATCCCGAACGTGATCTGCTGGAGCGCGCCCAGGGTCTCCTGGTTCATGGCGGCGCTCGTCTCCAGGCTCTTGCGTCCGAGCGGCGAGCTCCAGAACTCGACCATGCCCTCCATGTCCTTCTGATCGAAGTGCTTCGCGTAGACCGGTGTCATGATCTCGGTCAGGACTTCGAGATCGCGGAGCTTGTCGCCGAATTTGGCCTGCGCCTCTTCGAGGACGATCTGCTGCATCTGGGCCGTGATCTCGACGCCGCTCGCGGCGATCTGTGTCAGCGTCTCGTTCGCCGCCTGGTAGGCGACGTTGTCGCCGTACGACATGTAGGCCGTCTGGATCTCGAGGTAGCTGCGGAGCGCCTTCACGAACCCGGCCGACGGACCGTCCTCGGCGGCGGCGCTCGGCGGACCGGCGAGCGAGAACACCGAGAGGGTCGCCAGAGCGGCGAAGGCGCGGACGGTTCGGG
>JBCCZJ010000052.1:0-16452 GCA_039187915.1 Myxococcota bacterium | reverse complement strand
TATCGCGTCATCCAGTGGGCCACCGGGTCGGTCGGCGGGGAGGCCTTGAAGGGAATCCTGATGCATCCGCAGCTCGACCTCGCGGGTGTGAAGGTCTATTCGGACGAGAAGGCCGGGACGGACGCCGGATCGCTTTGCGGGATGCCGGACACCGGCGTGATCGCGACGACCTCGGTCGACGACATCCTGGCGATCGACGCGGACTGCGTCAGCTACATGCCGAACCGCGTGGATCTCGACGAGGTCTGCGCGCTGCTGCGCTCCGGCAAGAACGTCGCCTGCTCGCCCTTTCTCTTCTACGGCGAGCACCTGCCGGAAGAAGACCGAAGCAAGGTCGCCGACGCCTGCGCGACCGGAGGCAGCTCCGTCCATGGGACCGGCATCCACCCCGGCTTCGTCGGCATGGTGCTCCCTCTCGCGCTCTCCGGCATGTCGCGCTCGATCGAGAAGATCGTCATCCAGGAGCGCGCCGACTGGGCCTTCTACGACAGCCCCCAGATCACCTTCGACAACATGCGCTTCGGCCAACCGCCCGAGCGGGTCGACCTCGACCAGAGCGAATTCCTCGCCTTCAACTGCGAGATCTTCAAGGACCAGATCGTCATGCTGGCGCGCGCTTTCGGCGCCCCGCTCGACGAGGTGACCCTCGACCACGAGGTCCGGACGACCGAGTCCGGCCACGACGTCATGCACGGCCGGATCGAACCCGACACGGTCTATGCCCAGCGCTACACCTGGCGCGGGATCTGCCGCGGCGAGGCGCGCATCGAGATCGACGCGCTCTGGCACGTGGGCGGCGACTACCCGAGCGACTGGCCGAAGCCGTCGGAGGGCTGGACGGTCACGATCGAAGGCGAGCCCGCTCTCCGCGCGAAGTTCACGAGCCTCGCGAGCTTCGAGCACGCCCGCGAGCGCAGCCTCGCCCAGCACACCCACGCGTCGGACATCGCGACGGCGATGCAGGTGGTGAACAGCATCCCGGCGCTCTGCGAGTCGGAGCCCGGGATCCGGGGCACGTTCGAGCTGGCGCCGGTCTTCTCCGGCCTGGGGATGCGGTAGGGGCGAGGATCGAGGCGTGCCTCCCGATCCGCTCTCGCCGCCGACCGCGCGGACCGACGTCCGCAGGATCGGTCCGTAGACATGCCCACCATGAGCGACGCCTCCGCCTCGATCGAGATCGCCGCATCGGTCTCGGAGGTCTGGCCGTTTCTCGCGGAGTTCCGTCACTGGCCCGAATGGGGCCCCTCGGTCCGCGCCGTCGAAGCCGGCCGGAAGGCGGTCGCGCCCGGCCTGCGCGGGCGCGTCCAGACGTCGATCGGGCTCTGGCTCCCGTTCGAGATCGGGCGCTGCGAACCCGAACGCTTCTGGGACTGGAAGGTCGCGGGCGTCCGGGCCACCGGCCATCGCCTGGTCGCGATCGACTCCGCCCGCACGCGGGTCGACTTCACGGTGCCGCGCGCGTTCTTTCCTTATATCTGGGTGCTCGATCGCGGCCTACGCAGACTGGCGTCACTCGCCGAATCGAGCCGCGCTTGATCCGCGCGCGGTCGATTCCGCGTGCACCCCGCTCCTGGGTCGACTCGACGGGCGCGCCATCGCGATCCACGAGGGGGCCTAGCGGTCGACGTGGTCCCACTCCACCGAGTGAAACGTGATGCGGATCTCTTCCGTGGTCTCGGCGTTCGCCGTGTCGCTCGCCTTCGACTCGATGCTCGAGACCGTGCCGTTCTCGAGGCGGATCGTGAAGTAGATCTCGGTCTCGCCCCGGGCGTCGGTCCGCGCGTAGCGGATCTCCGCGAAGTCGATCTTCGCCTGATCCGCCAGCGCCTCGAAGAGGAGCGGGCTCGTCTGGTCGATCCGCTTCATGAACCTCACGGGCAGGATCCGACGATGGCTGGAGGCCCTCGACCCCGTGCCGCTCTCGGCCGGGGATTCCATCGTGAAGCCCTCGAGCGTGATCTCGCCCTCGAAGCCCGGGACGCGGCTGTCACCCTGGATCGGAATCCCGTCCGCCTCCAGATAGAGATGGACGGTCTCGGCGGCCAGCGCCTGCAGCGGGGCGAAGAGCATGGCGACGAGCAGGGTTGCGAGGGCAGTGAAACGGGTCGTGAAGGACATGTCGAGGACTCCGGTGGCTTGGATTCGAGGTCGATCGCGTCGGCTCGGGCCGACGGACTTCGACATCTTCGTCCGCGTCCGGACCGCCCTCCGTGAAGCGCTTCACGCAGGCCCCGGTTTCCGGCGCGCGCCTAGCGCGTCCCGTCCCCGAGCCCGTAGAACCGCCTCGCGTTCCCCGCGTAGAGCGCCGCCTTCTCGTCCGCGCTCGCGTCCGCGGTGATCCGCTTGAACGTGTTCCAGAGAACCGGGTAGCTCGCGCCCCAGCGATCGACCGGGTAGTTGCTCTCGAACATGGCGCGGTCCGTGCCGAAGGCTTCGAGGCAGGTCTCGATGTACGGCTTCCACAAGGGGGCGAGTCGCTCCGAGCTCCAGCCGGCGGCCGGCCCCTCGTCGGGGAGCATGCAGAAAGCCATGGCCAGCCCGCCCAGCTTGACGACGACGTTCTCGCATTGCCCCAGCTCGAGGATCTTCGCGCGCCATTCCGCGAAGCGCGCTTCGAGCTTGCCTGCGTAGCTCGCGATGCCGAGCGGGGTGCCGCAGTGGTCGAGGCAGATCGGCTGATCGGGAAAGGCGCGCGCCAGATCGATCACGTCGTCGAGCTGCGGCTCGACGATCCACGCGTCGAAGGTGAGCGAGCGCTTCCCCAGCTCTGCGAATCCCTCGCGGAACGCGGCGTCGCGGTAGAGCGCCGCCGGCGCGTGGAAGGGCGCGCCGAGCACATCCGGATCGGCATCCCATGCACCCTGATGGCGAATGCCCTTGAAGCGTCCGGGCGCCGCTGCCTCAAGGGCATCCAACACCTCGCCGGCCGCGGCGCCGAGCGTGAGATCCGCGTGGCCCACGATGCCCGCGCAGAGCCGCGCGTCGCCGTAGAGCCCGCTCGCCGATTGCGCAGCCACTCCGTTCACGAACTCGACCTCGCCGACCGGCCGTAGCGCTTCGCCGTAGGACGCGTTGTAGAACGCACCGCACTCCATGAAGACCGTGGCGATCACGTTGTGCCCGCACCCCGCGACCTCGGCATGGAACTGGTCGAAGGTGTAGTGGGCCGCGTCGATCAGCGTCTCGGCGAACGCGTGCGGCGAGTCAGGCAGGATCCCGACCATGGGGCGCAGGTCCCAGAGGTGGTGATGGGGATCGATGATGGGCAGGTCGGGTTCCAGGATCGCTTCGGTCACGACGTCTCTCTCCGGGGTCGAGCGGTTCGTTCAGCGGCGCGTCGGCAGACGGGACATGGACACCCCACGGCGTCTCGCGGCTCGGACGAGTGGTTGCAGGCGATGCCGCCCCAGGGCCGACGGGCCTCCTCGACCCGGGACGCGACGGCTTGGCAGCGGTCAGGGTAGCGGGCCGGACTCCGGCGAGCCGCGGCTGTCAGCCCCAGAGCAAGGCGGCCCCGGACGCCAGCGCCATCCAGACCGTGATGAAGAAGCCCGCTGCGTAGGCGTAGGTCCGGTGCGGCATGCGTCCGGTCGCGTAGAACCAGGTGTGGGCGATGCGCGCGACGGGGAAGCCGACGAAGGCGATCGCGAGGCCGAGGGGCGACGGATCGGTCGCAGCGTAGATCGCGCCGACCACGAAGAAGGGGAGCCCGTTCTCCAGATCGTTGCGATGGATCCGGCGCGCGCGCTCGACCTCCGGGTCGCGCTTCCCCGGATCGGGATGGCCCTGCCGGACATGATCCTCCGGCGAAGCGTAGGTCCGCGCGCGGACGCGGAGCACGCTCGTATAGACGCCCACGCCCATCGTCTTCAAGACGACGACCAGACTGGCCAGCGCCCAGGCGGAGTAAGCGGGATCTTCCATCACGATCGACTTCCTCACGGACACGTCCGTTCGGGCGTCCCCTCACTTCCGCGTCCAGTTCCGAACGCGTCTCGTCCCCCGGACCGAGGCGCCCGACATCGCCGTCCTGGCCCGCGGACATCTGGGCAGGATCGCCCTGCCGGAGCGTAATTCAATCGCTTCGAGAACGCGGCTCACCTACGGGGCGGCTTCCCACCCGCTCACAGCTCCTCGAGAATCGGCATGATCGGCCGCCCGGGACGTCGAACGATCGTCAACCTATGGTCCCGGGACACCGCCCGACGAGGAGCAGACATGAAGGCCATCTGGCAGGGCGAGATCCTCGCCGAATTTGACGACACCGTCGTGGTCGAGGGCAATCACTACTTCCCCGCCGACTCGCTTCGAAACGAGTTCTTCGCACCGAGCGATCAGAAGACCTCGTGTCCCTGGAAGGGGCAGGCCTCGTACTACGACGTCGTGGTCGGCGAAGCCCGGAACGCCGGCGCGGCGTGGTACTACCCGACGCCGAAGGACGGGGCCGCCGAGATCAAGGATCGCGTCGCCTTCTGGCGCGGCGTCGACGTGAGCGACTGAGCTCACGACCGTCGCGCCGGCCCGCGAGTCGGGTGAGCCCGGCGACCGGCCCTAACGGCGCGCCGCCGATCCGGGCGGCTGCGCGCGCAAGAGGACGACGGCAGGCACGCTGAACAATGCGAGCTGCCAGAGGCCGGCGAAGGCGCCCTCCCCGTTCGGACTCGTCAGGTTCCAGACGAGATGGCCCACCGCGATCGTCTCGGCGTAGACCGCAGCCCAGGGCCAGACCCAGGGTCGGAGCGTCCAGTACGCCCACGCCCCGACCGCGAAGATCGCCCAGTGGATCGGGGCCGTGACGATCGCCCAGACGCCGCGGACCTCGAACCCGAACCAGACCTCCGTGTCTCGTACGTGCGGCAGCGTGAGGTCCCGCACGACGAGGAACACGACCGTCCCGGCGCAGAAGCAGGCCATCGCCGTCGCCCACCAGGGGCGCGAAGGTGCGGTCATCGATCGTCCGAGCGGAGCGGCATGAGACGAGCATATCCCGCCGACGCGCGGGGAACGCCTGCGTGACCCGACCGCGGCCCAGGAGATGCCGGCCTCTCTTCGGTCCCTGTGAAGCGCTTCACGGAAGGGGGGCCGGCGAGCAACGAAGCTCTTGCTCGACCCGAGCGCCAATCGCCCGACGAGGCCGACCCAGCACTTCCGTACGAGGAAAACCCGTGATGACGCTGCGACGACATGACCCGCCGACCCGAAACCACCGCCCGAAGAGGCTGCCCTCCAGGGCCCTCGTGGCCTTTGGGCTGGCCGCTTCGATTGCCCTCGCCGCGGCGCCGGTCGTCGCTGCCGATGGCCAGCTCGAGATCAATGCCGCCTGCGTGGCCAGTGGCTGTTTCCCCGGCGACGCCCCGGGCTATCCGGTCGAGATCACGAAGTCCGGATCGTATCGACTGACGTCGAACCTGACGCAGTCCGCGGTCCTGACGCCGCTCTCCGTCGACACGATCTCGATCCTGTCCGCGAACGTCGAGCTCGATCTCGGCGGCTTCTCGCTCACGTGCCTCAGCGCTTCGGGCGTCTGCGCGGGCTCCGCCGCGGGCATCACGAACCGACAAACACCGATCGCCAACCGACGCAACGTTCGCGTCCGCAACGGCACCGTAAGCGGCATGCCCGGCACGGGGTTCGAGATCCTGGGTGACGCGGCCGTGGTCGAGAACGTGAACGCAACCGGCAACGCCGGCGTCGGCATCGAGGCCGGGGGTGTCTCGACCTTCGTCGACTCGGGCGTCGGTGCCCGCGTGTCGCGGGTCGTCTCGACGCGAAACGGAGGTCCGGGAATCATCGTCGGCGAGCGAGCGCTGGTCGAACACTCGATCTCGACCCACAATGGGAGCTTCTCGATCACGCTCACACGACTGAACGGGGAAGCCTCCGGCTACACGGGCTGCGTGACGGACGATGACGTGTTCAACGTCATCGATCTCGGCAACAACCTGAACTAGCAGCCGAATCGAGACCGAGCGCGCGGCGACGATCTACTCGAGGCCCGCGAGCAGGGAGGCGACCGTCCAGGCGAGAACGGCGGCCAGCGGGAGCGTGCCGAGCCAGGAGCCGACGATCGCGCCCACCGTGCGCCAGTCCGTTCGGTCGTTCCACGCCCCGATCCCGAAGAGCGCGCCCGTCGAGACGTGGGTGGTCGAGACCGGGGAGCCCAGGAGGGACGCCCCGATCACGAGACCGCTCGAGATCGCGTTGGCGACCAGTCCCTGACCACGGCTGATCTCCGTGATTCCGTGCGACAGCGTCTCCGCGACGCGGCGCGCCCGAAGGAATCCGCCCGCCGCCATCGCGAGCGCGACCGCGAGGAGCGAGATCCGCGGATCGAGGCCCGACCACCCGGCGGCCACCAGCAGGGCCAACACCTTGGGCGTGTCGTTCAGTCCGCGCGCGAAGCCCAGCGAGAACGCGGAGATCACGTGAAGGCGTTCCACCGCCCACTGCACGCGGACCTCCGCGATGCTGCCCGGATGGAGGGCCCCGCCGCCGGCGCTCGAACCGACCTCGAGCGCGGAGCAAACGCCGTCCGGATCCAGCAGGTGGCCGTCGGCGATCGATGACGCCATCAGAGGGGCGCCCCTCAGGCGGGCGAGTCGCCGCGCGGGAAGACCGATCAGCGCCTTGGCATGATGGGCGACGGGATAGAGCAGTCCAGCGATCGCGACTGCGAGGATGGGGCTGATGGCGAGCGGAGCGAAGTAGCTTCCACCGAGCGCAGACCAGGAGAGCTGCGTCGGCGCCAGACCGAGCCCCGCTCCGGCGAGTCCGCCCACGAGCGCGTGGGTGGTCGAGATCGGGAGCCCCACGCGCGTCGCGACCAGGACGGTCGTGGCCGCGCCCAGCCCGACGGCGACCAGGAAGATCGGATCCGCGACGAGGGCGTCGGGCACGAGGCCTTTCCCGCTGAACGCCTTCAGCAGACGATCCGCGAGCGCGACCGACGCGAGAGAGCCTGTGACCTGCGCGACCGTGGCGAAGTTGCGCGACGCCACGTAGTCGAACATGCCGCTGCCGTAGACGGTGGCGACCGCTTTGAAGTTGTCGTTCGCGCCGTTGGCGAACGCGAGGGAGAAGGCGGCGAAGACGAGAGCGACGAGGAGAAAGTCCATAGGCCTCTTCGGTGGTGACCTCTTCGACTACGCGATTGTTGCGAAGTGCGTTACGCCGCCGTGACGAACTACTCGCCGTAACCGTTCCGATCGACACCCTCGTACCCGCCCCCCTGAACCACCAAGGTCGAGGGGATGTCGAATGCGATCGAGTTGCGCCGCTTTGTTCGTCGGAACGGTCTGTCTTTCCATGATCGGAGCGTCGAGCGCCGACGCGGGCGCCTGGGTCCCAGAGCCCGGTGCCGGGTACCACAAGCTGGCGAGCAACTTCTTCCGCGCCACCGACTTCTTCGGATCCGGTTCGAACGTCGAAGAGTTCACCAACACGAACCTCAGCTACTACGGCGAGTTCGGCGTCGCGCCCAGGCTCGCCGCATTCGGCACGGTCGCGCTCACGCGCCTGACCCAGACCGCCGGCGGCAACCGCACGGACTACGTCGGACTCGGCGACCTGGACCTCGGCCTGCGGTACCAGCTGGTGACCGAGCCGGCCGTCGTCTCGGCGTCGCTCCTCTGGAAGCTCCCCTACCTGTACGACGAGAACACCGCGCTTCCACCGGGCAACGGCCAGAACGATCTGGAGTTCCGGCTCCTCGTCGGCAAGAGCCTCGGTCGTTGGGGCTACTTCGGCATCGAGAACGCCTATCGAATCCGCTTCGAAGAGCCCTCCGACGAGTACCGGTTCCTCTTCGAATACGGCGCCTCCCCGACCGACCAGCTCTACGTGCGGACCAAGCTCGATCTGATCACGAGCATCAAGAACGGCGACCCGATCAGTCAGGGGATCGGGAACCCGTCGCTCAACCCCGAGTTCGACCTCGGGCGGATCGAGCTGACCGCGGGCTGGAATCTCACCTCCCCGAAGCGGGAATCGTCCTCGGGCCGGTGGGGCGTGGAAGCGACCTACACCCGCGACCTCTACGGAGACCAGACGCTCCGCGGCAACACGGTGCAGCTCGGCATCACGTTCGTCCACTGAAAGCCAGGAGCGCTCCATGATCGATTCTCAGTTCTTCGCGGCCGCCATCGTCGGAACGCATTTCGCCCTGCTCGCGATGCTCAGTCTGTTCGGACTCCATCGCCTCGTGCTCGTCTTCCTGCGCTCGCGCGGCGCTTCGAGCCGTCCCGTCCCGAAGCGCGAGGAGCCTGCCTCGTGGCCCCGGGTCACGGTCCAGATTCCGCTCTACAACGAGCCGGCGGTCGCGCGCCGCTGCATCGAAGCGGTCGCCGCCCTCGACTATCCGGTCGATCGTCTCGAGATCCAGGTGCTCGACGACTCGACCGACGAGACGCAGGCGATCGTCCAGAGGGTCGTCGCGAACCTCGTCGACAAGGGGATCCAGATCGAATGCCTCCATCGCGAAGACCGCACGGGCTTCAAGGCCGGCGCGCTCGCGGAAGGCCTGCGCGTTGCGCGCGGGGAGTTCGTCGCGGTGTTCGACGCCGACTTCGTCCCTCCGCCGCACTTCCTGAAGCACGCGATCCCGCACTTCCAGGACGCCGACGTCGGAATGGTCCAGACGCGATGGGGCCATCTCAACCGGGAAGCCAACGCCCTGACGGAGGTCCAGGCGATTCGACTCGACGCGCATTTCTGCGTCGAGCAGCAGGCGCGCGCCGGATCGGATCTCCACTTCAACTTCAACGGGACTGCGGGCATCTGGCGACGCGAAGCGATCGGGGACGCCGGCGGTTGGCGCTCGACCACGCTGACCGAGGATCTCGACCTGAGCTACCGGGCGCAGCTTCGCGGTTGGCGCTTCGTCTATCTGCCCGACCTGCAGTGCCCGGCCGAGATCCCGACCGACCTCGCGGCGCTCGAGAGCCAACAGCATCGCTGGGCCAAGGGATCGACTCAGGTCTTCCTGAAGCTCGCGCCGTCGATCTGGCGATCGTCGTGGCGCTTCCACGAGAAGCTGGAGGCGACGTTCCACCTCGCCGGCAACCTCGCCTATCTCGTCATGGTCGTCGACTCGATCGCCTTCCTCGTCCCCAGCCTCGTGCTCCGCCAGGCTCTCGGTTGGGAACGAATGGTCTGGCTCGACGTGCCGCTGCTCCTGCTGTCGACCGGCGGGCACGTCTGCTTCTTCGTCGCGGGCCAGCGCTTCGCCGGTCGCTCACTCGGAAGGAGCCTGCGCAACGTGCCGACGATTCTGGCGACTGGCGTGGGACTCGCGTTGAACGACGCCCGAGCGGTGCTCGAAGCGCTCCTCGGGCGACAGAGCGAGTTCGTACGGACGCCGAAGACGGGCGAGCTCGAAGTCGAGAGGCGTGAAGAGGAATCCCTGCCCGGCGCATGCTCCCCCGGCACACGCTTGCGGTCGAAGCAGAAGCCGACCCTGCGGTGGAGCGAGCTCGCCCTCGGACTGACCTACGGCGGCGTGGCGATCTGGGCGACGCTCACCGGACTGTGGGCCGCCGTCCCCTTCCTCGTGCTGCTACACGTGGGCTTCCTCGGAAGCGGTCTCCATCCCATCGTCGCGCGCGCGTGAGTCCGCGCGCCCGGACGGATCAGGCCGCGGGCGGCGAGGAAGCGTCGCGCGCCGCGCTCGCCTCCTGGGCGCTGCCGGCCGCCTGTCTCGTCTTCCTCGCGAGCGTCGTCGCCTCCTACGGCGTCGGCCTTCGGCCCGGCGCGCCGACCGCGAGGGCGACGGTCTGGTTGGGCGAAGCCTGGGGCGTCGAGCTCGGTGTCGGCACGTTCGTCCTGCTCCAGTATGCCGTCGCGACTGGCTGCATGGGCGTCGCCTGGTGGGCGCATGCGCGGAGTGGCCGCGGCGCGCTGGCCTGGTTGATCGGCACTGCCGTGCTCGCGCGCCTGCTCCTCGTCCCGGTCGCGCCCTACACCTCCAACGACGTCGAGCGCTATCTCTGGGACGGTCGCGTCGCGCTCGAGGGCTTCGATCCCTACCGCGTGTCCCCGGACGCGCCGGAGGTCGCGCACCTGCGCGGCACATGGAAGACGCCGCCCGAACACGCGGCCCTGCCGACGCTCTATCCGCCAGCGGCGCTCGCGACCTTCGCGCTCACCGCGCTCGGCGGGCCGGAGGAGAGTCTGCTGGCGTGGAAGGCGCTTTGCACCGCCGCGAGCCTCGCGACCCTGGGGCTCGTCACGCTCCTCTTGCGGCGGGCCGGCCGTCTCCGACATCTCGCCTTGATCGCACTCTCACCGCTCCACGTCTTCGAGTTCGGCGTCGGTGCCCACGTCGACGCGCTATCGACACTCTCGCTCGCCGCGGCTCTCGTCGCGATCACCCGCGACCGCGCCGCGACCGCGGGCGCCTTCCTGGGGCTCGGAGCCTTGTTCAAGCTCCTCCCCCTCGCCGCTCTTCTCCCGCTCGCCTGCGCGTGGGGCGCGAGCCGAAGGACGGCACGACTCGGGTTCGGTGCGTTCGGCATGATCGCCACCGGCTACGGCGCGACGCTCGCGCTCGGCCTCCATCCGATCGGAAGCCTCGGCACCTTCGCCGCGAAGTGGCGATTCGGCTCGCCCCTCTTCCCGGTCCTCGAGACCCTGACGTCCGAGCGGGTCGCCGCCTTCCTCCTCGTCGGGATGCTCGTCGCCGGTCTCGCGATCGTCTGCGCGCAGGCGCGCAAGCACCCGCTCTTCGCGCTCCAGTGGACGCTCGCCCTGCCTCTCGCGCTGAGCCCGGTCGTCTTCCCCTGGTACCTCGGCCTCCTGGTCCCCCTGCTCGCGCTCCGTCCCTCGGCCGTGCTCCTGGGGTGGACGATCGCGCTGCCGCTCACCTATGAAGTGCTGAACGGATTCCTCGGACGCGGCGTCTGGGCACCGGCGCTCTGGCCGCTCTCGATCGTGACCGGGGCCGTGCTCCTGGGCGCGGGGATCGACCGGCTGCGTGCGCCCGAGCGACTCTCCGTTCCTTTCTCCCCGGTCCTCGCGTCTCCAGACGGGGGGTCGACTTCCCGATCGGTCGGAATCGCTCGATGATCACCACGACGCACGTCCTCGTGAGCGCGCTCGCCCTGAGCCGCGGACCGACCCGCGCCCACTGGCTCGCCGCCTCCCTCGGCGCCGTCGTGCCGGATCTCTCGATGTTCGCGTTCTACCTCTATCAGCGCGGACTTCGCGGGCGATCGGAATCCCTGATCTGGACGGAGCTCTACTACCGCCCCGAGTGGCAGGCCGCCTTCGACGTCGTGAACAGCCTCCCGCTGATCCTGCTCGGCGCGGGCGCGGCCTATGCGCTCCGTCATCTCCCGGCGGTCACGTTCTTCCTCAGCATGGGACTGCACGCGATCGGCGACTTCTTCGTCCACCGGGAAGATGCCCACGGACACTTCTTCCCGTTCTCCGACTGGCGCTTCATCAGCCCGGTCTCCTACTGGGATCCGAATCACCACGGACTCCTCTTCACCGCCTTCGAGCTGGCGATCGTCGTCGGCGGCGCCGTCTGGCTCGCCCGGCGCGGCCCGGAATGGCGCCGCCTCGGACTCGCGTGTCTCTCGCTCCACGTGCTCTTCGGGATCTTCGTGGCGCTGACCTGGGAGCCCTACGACTGACGGGGCAGAACGGAGCATCGCACCGCTGATTCGTTGCCGCGGCAGGTGGGGTCATGAAGGAGGCGTAGCGGAGAGAGTCCGAGGGAGCCGATTGCGAGCCGAAGTGATTCGGAATGCGCCTTGTCCCACCGGACGCCCAAGGCCCGAATCGAATCTCAACAGCTATTCAGCGCTGTCGCTGCGATCCGCTGGGAACGAAACAGTCAGCTCGCACGGCAACCGGTGCAGGCTGGGCTTGCGTCTCTTCCGATTCGATTCTTCATCTCACGCCTGCCCCGTACGAAGTCTCAGCGCCTCACGAGAGTCCGCCCACAAGAGCTGTGCGATTTTCCGCGCAACGTCTCCTTCTCCCGGACATGCGCTCTGCGATCGCGACCCCGAGAGCTTTCGGCACATCTCCGCCACATGCGTTTCGTCCGGAGTGCGATCTCTCGGAGACCGTCAACTAATCCTCGCTGCGTTGGCTTGCGGTTGCTACGGGTATCGGCCGAGTCGAAAGGAGTGGCGCCGTACGAAAGCCGGAGCGTGGATGGAGCCAGGCAGACGAATGCCTATTCATCCAAGATCCTGCGAGTCCAGTGTTGGATTGCAAGGAAAAGCTGCTTCGGAGACACCTGCCGGCGATCGCTCGGACGACTCCGATCCCGATGGGTCTTTTGAAGAGATATCCCGTCTCGTGCACGGAAACGAAACCGACAAGAAATAGGAGAGCAGAATGGCAAGGATCACGCTGGAGATTTCAGGTATCTACTTCCGAAGGAAGCTGAACGTCCCGGTGAGCGCCGCTGGAGCGACAGTCGAGCAGGTCATGCAGGAGTTTCGGGCGATCACCGGCAACTGCACGGTGCCTGGTGGTTTCGACTTCGAAACCGATAGCTCTCCGAATCCTATGCAGCGGATCCGACACTTCTTTCCCGGCGGAATCACGCGATCGGGAAAGAACCGAATGTCCGGGCTGTACGAACTCGCCGAATCCGTAGATCAGACGACCCGAACAAGCTACGCATGGCAGTACTATGTGCTGAACGCAGACAACGTTCGCGTTTCAGCAACGCCGTTTCAGATCGACGCGAACGACGGGACCTTCAGCTATGGGAGCGGCGGCTTCGATTCATTCAAGGTTGCGACCTTCAACTTCGCCGACGACTGGAGCATTACTTGGCGACTGGTCGGTATCGTACGCGGCCCGAACGTCTAAGCGTTCGCACGAAATGAGTCGCCCGCCGCGGCTGAAATAGCACCGCCAGGGATCCGCGCGTCTCTTTCTGCACTGACTCTTTAGAATTTTGGCGACGCCGGCCCGGTGGCGAATCGAACGATCGCGAGACGTACCGAGCCGGCGGACGGATGATTCGTTTGCACGCGCGGTCGTGAATCGAGGCGATCAGGCTCGATCCTCTGCATTCGAAAACGCTTTCGCTCAGCCGACGCAGCAGTGTGGTTTTCGAAGACGAGGCGGCGCAAGACAGGCAGAAGAGTTCTCGTGCGCGATTCGATCTACTGGCGAGGAGAGGGACCGAGCATGGGTCGATCGAATCCGAAGATGGCGGCTGGCGCGTGATGGAGGCGGTCATCCTGTTCCAGCAAATCGCGCGCGCGCTGGGTTCGCGGCATAGCGACGCGCAGGAGACGCGCGCCGCGGGGTCGGCGTAGGTTCGAAGCGGAGACGCCGCGCCGACGGAGGCTCCTTCCCGGCGCTTCCGATCCCGGGTTCGCGATTGCTCGCCACCGAGACCCGGCTTAACCTGATTCGAATGCTCCGCTCTGAATCCGCCTTGCCCCTGCGTCTCTTCGGTTTCTCGGGCCTCTGGATGACGCTCGCGCTCCTGAGCGCCTGCGCGCCGGGTCGCGATCCCGCCGAGCGCCGACACGAACCCGTCATCCTCTCGCCCACCGAAGGTGTTGCGATTCCCTTCCCGGGTCATCCGACCCGGCGCCTAGCGACGGCCGACTCGAATCAGGCCGGCCTGAGCCTCTTCGAGATCGTGATCCCCGCGTCGAGCGCCGGCGCGCCCCCGCACATCCACACGCACGAAGACGAGTTCTTCTACGTGCGAGCCGGCACGCCCACGTTCATGGCCAACGGCGAACGAAAGACGATCGGCCCCGGCGGCTTCATCCTTCTCCCGCGAGACAGCCTTCACGCGGTCTGGAACCGAGCAGACCAGGAAGCGATTCTCCTGATCGGCACATCGCGCGGCCAGTTCGACGACTTCTTCGACGCGGTCGCCCTCGAGGCGCGCCAGTCGAAGGCACGAACACCGGAGGAGATCGGCCAGATCATGTTCCGCCTCGGCGCAGAGCGGGGCGTGACCATCCGCATGGATCAGGTGCCGCGAGACGTCGCCGATCTCTACGGGCTTCCGGGTGGGGCAGCAGACGTGCCGTGAGTTCCGCGGGTTCGCGCGTACGGACAGAGGCAAAGCGAGACTCGCTTTCGCACTGTTCCGTGCCGGGATGCGGCGATTCTGTTTCCACCCCGTATGGTGCCAAAACTCGAACGACGACTACGCAGCCCGAGCGAAGTAGCGGAGCATTCCACCGAGCCGCTCACGGCACTCGACCGAACCGGTACCGCCGAGGTCATCGTCGCACCGGTCGATCAGTCGGTTGCCGATCCCCTGGTGGTTCCGCTCGCGGTGATAGTGCTCAATGTACTCCCCGACGACTCGCCGAAGATGACGTTCGCCCAGCGGAATCACCTGGCCGACGCACTCCGACTTCGCCGATCGGACGAACCTCCCCGCGTAGGCGTTCAGATTGGGACTTCGAACGGGAAGCTTCACGGGATTGATGCCCGCGCGGCGCAGATTTCCAGCGAACGCGTGCGTGAACAAGGGGTCGCGATCGTGGATCAAGTAACGGCTATCCAAGAGAAAGCCGTCCTCGCAGTCGACCGGATTCCGAGCGACCTGCTGCATCCAATCCCCGTTCGGCGCAGCGGTGATCCCGGCGATCTCGACGCGACGGCTCTTCAAGTCGATCACGAAGAGCACGAAGTACCGAACGAGGCCGCGCCATGTCACGACCTCGACCGTGAAGAAGTCCGTCGCAGCGATCGCGCCCCAATGGGCCGCCAAGAAGGGCGTGACGATGGTCGAGATCTCTCGGAGCCGACGTCGGCCCAACCGCTTCGCCTTCCGGGCAAGTCGGCGGCGTTGTGCGTTGGTGAAGCGAAGCCGCTTCCCGCCGAGCTGCTCACGTAGCACGCGGTTCTCCTCTTGGAGAAACTCGATCGCCTCCTGCTGGTGTCGGCACAGTCAGCCGGCCAGAAGAACAGCGAGGAACTGCAGCGGCAACGGCGTCATCGGCGAACGCTAGCTCGATGCGGGCGTGCCGAAATCTTCCGAAAGCGGCATTCCTGCCGAGTGCTCAACCTCTGGAATTTGCTCGCGAAATTCATGGGCTGGTTTTTGGCACACTGCGCGGAGCGCGACTCGGTTCCTTATCGACAGCGCCGAGGAGAGCAGCCTCGGCCGGGGTGGTGTCGACTCCGCGAAGTCGCCGCTTCCGAACCTCAAGCAGATCGCGGTGCCGTCGGGGATTTTCAGCGAATCTCGGAGAGAGCGAGGTGGCGACGGAGCAGATGGCCTTGGCCTGGCTTCTCGCGCACGAAGCGTTTACCGAGCCGATCCCTGGGACGACGTATCGGGCGTACCTGGAGGAGAACGCGGGGCGGCAGAGGTCACGCTCGACAAGACATCAGCTCCGCATCCAGTCTTGCGCGATCGCGTCGCCCAGGCAGAGAAGGAGGAAACGGAGGGTTGGGTTCGTGAGGGTATCGTGAGGAGCGTGAGGAATTGCGTCGGGAGGCGCACAGCAGTCGGGAAACTGGACGTCGGCCATCGAATCGGAGCTCCGAATCCGAGCCCGCCCGGTACCCTCCTCATCAACTGACTAACACGAACTGTCTCCACCAGAGGTCCGATATGTTGCGCTCGATCAAGCTGGCTCTGCTCCTCCTTCCGCTGATGCTCCTCCCCAGGATCGGGGAAGCTCAACTGATTCTCGATCTCGCCGACATCGTCGGCGGAGGAGACGGCACGGGGACAGGCGGCTTTCAGCAGGGGATAGAGACGTCGACCGGACTCCCGACGACGTTCGTCGAGAACATCAACAACGCGCCGGTCAACACCTTCGTGACGTCCATCAATCCCTTCGTCGACGGGCTCGTGATTCCGGACGGCGGTCCCGGCCGGACTGCGAGCATCCCGATCAGCTCGACGGGACTCGTCGTGACCGGCGTGACGGACATGACCCCGCTGGTGTCGCCGGGGACCATCACCCCCACGACGCTGAGCGTCTGGAACGGCACGTTCTGTACGGTCTTCTGCACAGTCGGTCTGCCCGGCATCCAGATCCAGTCCTTCGCGAATCACGGGATCACGTTCGACCTCGACGCGATCGAGGCCTTTCACAGCGACGAGGCGATCGCCTTCTCGGTCTCGGCGGTGAACGGCCAGCCCGGGGCCCTGGGCTCTCCGCTTCAGCTCGGGAGCCACTACGTCTTCGTCGACGGGCAATTGGAGGCCGAGGTCGACACCAGGCTGGGGACGAACGTCGTGACGTTTCCGCCGATCCTGCTCGAACCTTCGGATAGGTTCTTGACGCTCATGACGTCGGCGAACGGCACGATCAACGGCGATTTCGAGATCTGGCTCGACCCCGTGCTGCTGCTGCCCGAGCCGGGATTCGGCGCGGGGCTCGTGTGCTGTACGGGATTGCTGCAGATAATCGGTTCAAGGCGCGTTTTCGCCACCACCGATATGTAGGGAACTGACGAGTACGCCCCGCTGGGGCGGCTCAGGCCCTTCCGGGG
>JBCCZJ010000051.1:0-16486 GCA_039187915.1 Myxococcota bacterium | reverse complement strand
TCGATCCAGAGTGCGGCCTCGTCGAGGTGATCGGCCATGCGATGGGCCTCGAGCGGGGGGGCGGGCACGCCCATGCCCCCGATCCGTTCGATCTCGAAGCGGGCGGGGCGCTCGACCGCCCAGTCGGCGAAGTACTGCCGGACGCACCAGTACTGCGTCCCGGGCGGCATCGACATGAAGTTGCCCGCCCAGTCCGCGGGTCGCTCCGCCGAGAGCAGGATCTCGAAGTCGCCGTTCGCGTCGCAGGCGCAGTCGGTCAGGAGCAGCGTGTCGAAGACCTGATCGTCGCCCAGCTGCATGTAACCGTCCTTCGTCTCGAGGAGCGCCTCGAAGACGTTCTCACGGTTGCCGCGGACGAGGTAGCTCGACTCGGGGGAGACGCGACACCAGAGGTATTGGTTGTCGACGTTCTCCGCGCCCCACTTCGTCTCGGAGTCGGGGCTGCGGATGATCTTCGGATAGTCGGGGTCCGAGAGCTGGCTGGTCTGGGCGATGCCCGTCTGGACGAGACCGAGCAGGTAGCGCATCGCCTGCGCGCGGAGCTCGCCCGGCGTCGCGCTCTCCCGGATCGGGAAGGCGAGCAGGTGCTCCGAGGCGCGTTCGATCGCGGCGAGCAGATCGCGCATGGCGGACCCGTCGACGAGCCGTCGGGCCTGCTCCTCTTCGCTCCGCGTAACGCTCCGGAGGGCGTTCCGGAGCGCCTTGCCCGACTTGCCGCTGCCGCCGATCGCCGCCTCTTCCGTCATCTCGTCGCTCCCCGCCCTCAGGCCTCGTTCTCGACGCCGTACGTCGCGTAGTAGTCGGCGAATCGGGCGCGCTCTTCGTCGAGGTCGAGTCCCGTGTCGGCGAAGTCGTAGGCGTGCTTGCCGTGGCGGCCCTTCGGCTTGTGGTCGATGTAGTCCTGCTGCGCCTGACGCGCCGAGTCCGGGTAGTCGATCTCGAAGTGAGCGTAGATGCCGCCGAGCGCCGCGACCGGATCCTTCATCAGCTCCGAGTAGCGCAGGTCGTAGCACTGGCTCTCGGGAAGGCGTCCAGAGCGGCGCAGCGCGGTCATGCCGTCGAGCAGTGCCGCGCAGGTCTCCCCGGTGAACCAGCCCTTCATCGCCTCGGCGTCGACCCGGTCCGACCGCACGAAGGCCGTCGAGTAGAGGATCGAGACGACCGAGGGGAGGACCCGCAGGGGGTCACGGTGGGTGAAGACGATGCGTGCGTCGGGATAGACGGCGAGCAGGGCGTCGAGCTGGCCCATGTGGCTCGGGGATTTCAGGACCCAGCGGTCGCCCGGACACTTCCACTGGAGGTGCTGGAGCATCTGCTTGTGGAACTCGAAGCCCGGGACGCGGTCCGCGGTCGCGTACCAGCCCGAGTAGGCCGGCACGACGTGCCGGCCCATCCACTCGTCCGAGACGAAGCTCGCGCCCATCACCTGGATGTCCTCGACCGGGATGTCGCCGCCGAGCTCGTGCATCTGGTCGTATTCGGGAACGATCTCGCACCAGAGTCGGATCTGGCGATCCGCCCGGGCGATCCGCTCGTCCGTCCGGTAGCTCGATCGTTCGGGGGCGGGGAAGGGGTAGCGGACCTCCCAGTGGAGCGGTGCACGATGGCGGGGATCCGCGGCGAGGAGCTCGTGGGTGATGGACGTGCCGGTCCGCGGCAGGCCCGTGATGAAGATCGGGCGGTCGACGACCTGATCGGCGACCTCGGGATGGCGTTTGCGTTCGTCCGTCAGGCGCAGGCGGATCGTCAGCGCGTTGATCAGGTCGCCGCGGATCAACAGGGCGCCCAGCGCGTGCTCGGAGCGTTCTGCGTTCAAGGACTCCACGAAGACGCGGAACGGTTCTTCGAAACGCGGATCCCCGAAGTCGTCGAGCCCGGTCGATGCGCGGGCTTCCGCGAGCAGGCCATCGGCGTCGAGACGGACCCAATCGGGATCACAGGTTTCGTTCAGGGCCTGGACCCAGGCCGGCCGCGGGCCGGGCTGCCAGATCGACATAGGAAATCTCCCGCCGCGTCAGGGCATGTAGGCGCCGCCGCTCACGCTGACGAGCTGACCCGTGAGGTGCTGCGAGCGGTCGGAGGCGAAGAAGAGCGTGAGATCGGCGATGTCCTCGGGTCGGCCGATCCGGCGGATCGGCTGGCTCGAGACGTTGAAGTTCGCGTCCCCCGACTCGGCTGCGCTCGCCATCTGTTCGGGCGTGCCGAAGAACTCGTAACCGTATTTTCTCCAGAAGCTCCCCTCGCCGACGTGGTCCTCCTGATGGGGCACGATCCAACCCGGCGCCACGCAGTTGATCCGAACGCCGTGGGGGCCCCACTCGTAGGCGAGGCCCTTCGAAAAGGACATGACGAATCCCTTGGTTCCGCCGTACATGGCGACCTGGTTGGCGGCTTCGGGCACGAGGGCGGAGTTCGACGTGATGTTGATGATCGACCCCGTGCCGCGTTCGACCATGCTCCGGCCGGCGACGCGCGTGCAGTGGTGGACGCCCCAGATGTTCAGATTGACCTCCCACTCCGCGTCTTCGACCGACTTGTCGAGGAAGGGCGTCGGGTGGTAGACGCCGCCCGCGTTGTTCACGAGCACGTCGACGGGGCCGAAGGCCGACTCGGTCTTCGCGACCATCTCCTCGACGGCGTCGAGCTTCGTCACGTCGGTCGGAACGACGATCACCTCGCCGGGCAGGTCCCTGGCCGCGTCTGCGACCTCCTGTCCCTTCGTCCCGTCGCGGGTAGCGATCACGACGTTGGCGCCTTCCTCCGCGAAGCCGAGGACGAGTCCGCGGCCGATGCCGCCGCTGCCGCCCGTGATGATCGTGCTCTTGTTCGCGAGTCCGAGGTCCATTGCCTGCCTCCTGCCGGATCGCTGCGGATCCTAGCCATGTGCGTCGGGGCGCGCAGATCGAGGTCGCTCCGGGTGGCTTGCGCGAGTGCCGTTCGCGTGCTCCCCGGACACCGGCCGTTCGTCGCGAGCGAAGGCGGAGAAGACGTCTTCCGCCGCGCGGGAACTGTCGCGCCGCGCGCGGCCCGGCGCTGGCGCCAGCCGCCTCCTCACGCGCCGGCAGCTTCCGACCTAACGGCGCGTCCCGGTTCCGTGGCGCGATGTTGCCGGTTCCCGAGCGGTCGATGGCACGCGTCGTGCAGTCTCCGAGCGGCATGGAAATCCGCAACGCCCGTCTCCTCTCCACGCTGCTCGCCACGGCCACGCTCTTCGTCGCTGCGCCCGCCCTGGCGCTCGACTTCCAGGTCCATGGCTACGACCTGGGTGAGCGCATCCAGCTCCAGACCGGCCGTCAGGTCTGGACGGCGGAGCTCGACGTCTCGCTCGACACCGTGGCGGACCACGTCTCGTCCTTCTGCGTCGACCTCGACACCCACATCGGCGTCGGGACCTATTCCGGCGCCGAGGTCTATGACGCGATCACTTCGCCCGCCGGACCCTCGCCCTCGGGGCCGCGGGCCTTCGCCTGGGCTGGACACGTCATGTCCCGTTTCGGTCACGACCTCGATCCGCTCGTCGGGGACGGGATCACCCGCGACCATGCCATCACCGGCGTCCAGGCGGCCATCTGGGAAGGGCTCTACGGCGGGACGGACGACACGATCGACCGGCGCTCGCTCTCGTCGGGGGCCCGGTCGGTCTTCGACCAGATCATGGGCGAGTGGGTCGCGATGGACTGGCAGGACGCGCCGGGACTCGACGCGCTCGTCGTCGACCTGCCGCACAATCAGGACCAGATCCTCGTCGTCTCGAACCCCGTGCCCGAGCCTTCCGCGGCGCTGGTCTTCGGACTCGGCACCGTCGTCGTGGGGCGCTTCGCCCGACGGCGCGACTGAACGCCCTCCTGATCGGACGCGCCGCGAAGCGCCGGTCTCCTTCGGGGGCCGGCGCTTCGTCGTTCAGGGGCCGGCGGCGAGGGACGGCGACGCATCCCCGAGATGCTTCTCGAGGAATCGTCGCAGGTTCCCCAGCGTCCGGATCCATCCGTTCCGCGAGAACGAATGTCCTTCGCGATGCACGATCATCTCTTCGTATTCCTTGCCGTGGAGGTCGAGCATGGCGATCAGACGGTGGGAATGATCGCGGGGCACGCGGATGTCCCAGGTGCCGTAGACGACGAGCACGGGCGCTTCGAGGGCCTCGACGTTGTAGACCGGAGAGATCTCGACGAGATGGTCGTAGTCCTCGACGGGATCACCGATCAGCTGCCGGAAGATCTGCTTCGCGTTGCTCGCGCTGGCCGCGTCGCTGCCGTCCCACATCATGAAGGGGACATCGGAGACGCCGTTGATCGAGACGACACACTGGAACCGCTTCGGGTGCCGAATCGCGCTCGCGACCGCCGAGAAGCCGCCGTATCTCCCCCCGATGATGCAGGCGCGACTCGCGTCGATGTCCGGACGGCTGGCGGTCTGCTCGAAGGCGGCATCCAGATCGTCCTCGATTCCGCGCGCCCACTGCTTCCTGCCGGCCTTCTGGAAGTCTTCGCCGTAGCCGCTCGACCCTCGATAATTCGCCTGCAGGACGGCGAATCCCCAGCTTGCGAGGTATTGGATCATCGGATCGAATCGTTGGCTGTCGTGATGTCCGATGGGCCCGCCATGGGGCATCACCACGAGGGGGGCGCCGCCCTGCGGCACCTCGAGCGGAACGGTGAGGAGGGCTTCGATTTGGAGCCCGTCCGTCGATTCCACCTGGAAGGTCGTCATCGGCGCCAGCCGGTCCCGGTCGAGGTCGCGCATCGATCGTCCGACCAGTCTAGTCTCGTCGCGATCGACGTCACGGAAATAGTGTGCGCCCGGCTCCGTCGGCGACGACGTCCAGTAGACGAACCGCTTCCGGCCTGCGGAGCTGGCCTCGACGACGATCTGGTCCACGGGCGGGTCGTCGGCGCCGAGGAGATCCTCGAAGCGGCGCTTCGAGGAATCGAGATAGGTGAAGCGGCGCATGCTGCCGTCGTTCCACTGGGCGGAGAGGACCTCGTAGGTCACCGGGTCGAAGCGGACGTACTCGACGTCGGCATCTTCCGGATGGAAGATCTCGCGGACGAAGCGCTCGGTGCGCGGGTCGTATTCGTAGAGGCCGATCGTGCTTCGATCGCGGCGCGCAGTCACGATCAGGTTGCCGGGCTGCTCGCCGGGACCCATCGGCTTCAGCCAACCCTGTTCGTCGGCGGGGTCGTATTGATGGATCTTCCGAAGGGGGCCCCCGGGCTCGGCGGCGTGGTAGGTGAGCCACTGCTCGTCGTTCCAACAGTGGGCGGCGAAGGGGGCACCCGACGGAGTCGTCAGCCAGGTCGCGGAGACGCAATCGATCTCGGCCACCTTCGTTCCGAACTCCTGCTCGCGAAGGTTCGCGCGCTCCTCGTAGTTCGCGAGATCGTCGACGGTGATGCGGTGGATCGACGAGACTCCGCGCATCTCGAGTCCCCAGAGCAGCGTCTCCGCTTCGAGGGGGAGTGCGGACACCATCGTGCCCAGGGCCTTGACGACGTGCTCGCCGGCTTCGATCTCGCCGGAATTCGTGACGCCCACGTCGCTGAGGACGGTCTGCTCGCCGAAGCGAGCCAGGAACGTGTCGTCGTCGACCCAGTAGAGAGGTTGCACGACGTCCTTCGACCGGTAGATCAGTTTCCTCTCTCCGCCTTCGGCGCGCTCCAGGTGGAGGAACTGTTCCTTTCCGTCGGTCGACGTCAGCGCCAGCCACTTGCCATCGGGGCTGACGCGCGCCCAGAGGATCATGTCCGTGGCGAAGAGCTGGTGCGGCGCATGGCCCCCGGCCGCGGACGGGGCCGAGGTCAGGGCGGTCGACGCGACGATCACGAAGGCGAGCAGCAGGCTCGTGGCGATCCCCGATCGATCGATCGACATCACGGCGATCCCTCGTCGGGGACGGCTCGTGGGAGATCGTCCGTTGCTTCGCGTAGTCGGCGGCGCGTCTCCGAGTAGAACTCGAGGAAACGATCCCCGCTGATGCTTCCGGTCGAGAGCGGATAGCGGTCGATGAGGTCTTCGTGTTCACGCGCGAGGCGTCGGAGGACCTCCGCAGACCGGTTCTGTACACGGATGAACAGGGAAGGCCGAGCGGGGAAGGGCTTGCCCTTCTCGACCCGCAGTGTGCCGACGTAGTTCAGGCGCCCAGCCGCGACCTCGAAGTCGAGCTCCTCGGGCCACGCGTAGCGATGGCGTTTGATGCGGTAGATGCCCTTGAACCAGTTGGGCGCGGCGACGTGGAGCGTCCGCCATCGGTATCGCCCGGGCGAGACGCGACTGATCCAGAAATGGCGTCCAGGCTGGATCTCTTCCTCGATCACCAGCCCGTAGAGCACGATCTTGTCGAGGGCGATGTCGGTCTCGATCTCGAGGACGACGAACGCTTCGTCGGGCCCGAGCCCGTCGGCGATCGCTTCGCTCGTGAGGGGCTTCATCGGGAGCGTCCTGCAGCCGAGCGCTCCCAGGAGCGCAGCGAACACCAGTAAGCGCGCGGGCTCGAAGGCAGAGCAGCGGTCCGAACTCGATTCCTTGCGCATGCCGCCACGCTAGCACCCGGATCAGAGTCGCCGTCAGCCCGTCCCGCGCACCTCGTCGAGGGTCGGTCCCACCCGGTCCGCGATCGGGTTCAGCAGGTCCACGTCGAAGCCGAAGACGCGCGCCGCGTTCAGGCCGAGCATGTCGCGGATCTCCTGGTCGTCTTCGACCTGCGCGAAGGTCGCGTTCAGGGCTTCGCGCGTGTGGGGCCAGGTGCCTTCGAGGTGCGGATAGTCCGAGCCCCACATGAGCTTGTCGACGCCCATTTCATGCCGGAGGGCGCAGTCCTTCGGCGACAGCATCGAGGAACCGAAGAAGACCTGGCGCTCGTAGTACTCCGTCGGCGACATCGTGAGGCCCTTCCCGAAGTACTTGAAGAGCGGCGATGCGTAGTGCATCTCGAACGTCTCGAGCTTGTCGAGGATCCAGCGCGAGCCCTGCTCGGTCATGATCAGCTTGAGCTTGGGGTAGCGCTCGAAGACGCCGGCCCACACGAAGGCGGTGAACGCGCGATTCGCGTACCAGGAGACTTCGTTCACGAACATGGCCGTCGCGGCCGGACTGTCCCCGTAGTCCGGGCTCCACCCGGAATGGGTGTGGATCGGCATCTCGAGCTCTTCGCAGGTGGCCCAGAGCTTCTCGTAGCGCGGGTCGTGGTAGTACTGGTTGTCGCCGGTGCCCGACGGGATCATGACGCCGCCCCAGAGGCCCATTTCCTTCGCGTCGATCGTGTCCTGGCAGGCGACGTCGATGTCGTCCACGGTGATCATGGCGACGCCCGCATGGCGACCGGGATTCTCGTTGCAGAGGTCGGCCAGCCAGCGGTTGTAGGCGCGCTGTCCCTCGAGATTCTCGATCGGATCGACCTTCGTGCGGTACTGCAGGAGCCCGCCGCCGAAGGGCGCCTGCTGCGGGAAGATGACTTCGCCCGCGATGCCGTCGCTCTCGAGCTGCTCGATCCGCATCTTCGCGTCCCACTCGCCCGCGATCGCGCGGAGCACCGACTGGTCGTGGTTGCGCGCATCCTCGGCCTCCTGGTCGTAGAAGGTGCCCGTTCGCGCTTCCATCTCGGCTTCGTAGGCGGCCTGCCAGGCGTCGTAGCGCGTGCGGAACTTCTCCGGGAGGTAGTCGCGGTAGGTCGCGGGCTGCGCGCCCGCATGGCAGTCGCTGCTGATGATCAGGACCCGGCCGGAGGCGGGGTGCGAGTGGTCGTCGAGCATGGGGACTCCTAGATGTCCATTATAGAAGGCTAGCGCGGCATCTGGACGCTACGGGATCCGTTGCCGGACGAAGAGCGCCACGCGCTCCATCGCTTGGGTCGCTTCGGGGAAGGCGTCGCCCAGGCCGATGTAGCCGTGGACCATCTCGGCGGTCGCGTCGACGATCACGGAAGCCCCTTCGCGGCTCGCGCGCTCGGCGAGGCGGGTGGCATCGTCCGCCGTCGTGTCCACGCCGCCGACCGCCAGGTACATCGGCGGCAGTCCGTCGAGCTTCGCCAGGAAGGGAGAGATCCCGGGGTCCTTCAGGTCGCCCTCCGGTCCCGCATAGTCCCGGAAACGCGCGCGGATCCACTCGGCCGACACGAAGGGATCGCGTCCGCGCGGATTCAAGGCGGCGTCGCCGGTCTGTTCGGCGTCCAGCCACGGCGTGAGGCCGACCAGGCAGGCCGGCAGCGGTCCGCCGGCGTCCCGCAGCGCGCACATCGCCGAGAGCGCGAGGCCGCCGCCGCAGGAGTCGCCGACGAAGGCGACGCGCGACGGATCGATGCCGTGGTCGAGGAGCGCGCGAAAGGCCTGGACCGTGTCGTTCATGGCGGCGGGGTAGGGCGCCTCGTCGGCCCACGTCCACTGGAAGCACACGACCTTGCAGCCGATCTTTCTCGACATGAACTCGCCGTAGGTCAGGTAGTGATCGATCACGGTGGATACGAAGGCGCCCCCGTGGACGTGGAGCACGATCCGGTCGCTGTCGGCATTCTCCTCGGTGCAGATCCACTTGGCCTCGATCCCGCCGAGGTCGACGGGTGTGACGATCGTGCCGGGGCTCGCCGCGCCCGGGTGGATCGCATGCATCTTCTCGCGGACGACCTCGATCGGGTCGGCGGGATCGACGTCGCCGCCGGGAATCGCGGCCATGACCGCATCGTGCTGTTCGCTCGCCATCGAGACCTCCCGGAGTGGACCGAGGCCGAGTATACGGGCTCCCACGGCCTGCTAGCCTGCCCCGCATGTCCCCGAGTTTCGAAGCCCTGCGCGGCCCAGCGCGCCTCGCGGTCTACATCGACCTCAAGAGTCCCTACGCCTATCTCGCGATCGAGCCGACCCGCGACATGGCGCGGACGCTCGGCGTCGACATCGACTGGCGGCCCTTCACGCTCGACATCCCGAGCTACCTCGGCTCGGCGAAGCTCGGCAAGGGCGGCAAGCAGGTCGAGAGGAGCGAACGGACTCCCCAGCAATGGTCCGGGGTCAAGTACGCCTATATGGACGCGAGGCGCTACGCGAACCTCACGGGGCGCACGGTGCGCGGCACGGTCAAGATCTGGGACTCGAGCCAGGCCGGTGTGATGTTCCTCTGGGCCAAGCGGCACGGGCCGGCGGCGCTCGATCGCGTGATCGACCTCGCCTATCCCCCCTTCTGGAACCGGGCCCTCGACATCGACGACGTCGCGGTGCTCGAGGGCGTCCTCGCCGACGCGGAGGTACCCGTCGACGAATTCCGCGACTACCTGGCGGGCGAGGGGCGCGTGGAGCACGACGCGATCAACGAGTCCGCCTTCGCGAGTGGCGTATACGGGGTCCCGACCTACCTCGTCGACGACGAGGCCTGGTTCGGGCGCGAACATCTGCCGCGCGTCGCCTGGATCCTCGGTGGTCGACGGGGGCCCGCGCCGGAGGTCGCGAATCTGCGCTTCGCGGACGGGTCGCGAGCATGACCGACGTGGCTCCGGGGGCCGATCGGATCGACGAGGCCGAGCTCACCGTTCTGACCGACGTCCGGCAGCCCTTCGCCTATCTCGCGCTCGGCCCGACGATTGCGCTGGCGCGCCGCCGCGGACTCGCGCTCAACTGGCTGCCCTGCAGCGTCTCGCCGCTCAAGCCGCCGCCGCCGGAGAGCGAGGGCGACGAGCGGAGCGTGGCCCATCGCCGAAATCGCGCGCGAATGATCGCCCGGGAGATCGAGACCTACGCCGCGGCACAGGGGCTCGAGATCGAGGCCTGTTACCGCGCGGGCGGATGGTCGGCCCTCGAACGCGCGCTCCTCTTCGTGCGGGCGTTCGCGCGGCCGGAGCTCGAGGCGTTCCTCACGTCGACCTTCGCGGCCTACTGGGCGGTCGAACTCGACCCGGAGGACGTGTCGGCGGTCGCGGAGTTCGTCGGGCGGCACGGAGCGGACGCGGCCGTCTTCGCCGCGTGGGCAGCCGAGGACGGCGTGACGGTCGCGCGGGAGGTCGCCGAGTCGCTGCGCGCTCGCGGCATGTCGGGCGCCCCTGCCTATCACGTGGCAGGCGAGTACTTCCAGGGACGGCAGCACCTGCCGATGATCGAGTGGCTGCTCGACGGCCGGCCGGGGCGGGGCCCGATCTGAAGCGCGCCGGCGACGGGTGCGCCTAGCGGTCCGCGTATTCCGGGAAGTGGCTCATCGCGCGCCCGATGTAGCGCTCGTAGGTCTCGTCGCCGATCCGTGCGTCCCAGCGCGGCTCGAGGAAGAAGGGAATCGAGAGGCGGGCGCCCGCCGTCGGCACGACGCGGTGGACCGTCGCTGGATAGCGGTCGCCGGAGAGGATCTGAAGCGCGCGGCCGCTGTTCACGACGAATGCGCCCTCCAGGTAGGGCACGTCGACCCAGCGATGGTCCGTCGTCCGCACCTGGAGCCCGCCCTGCTGGTCCTGGTGGAGCAACGTGAGCACGTCGCTGTCGAAGTGGGCCTCGCAGAAGAGCGCCGGCGCATCGGGATCGGGGGACGCGAGTGCGGTGTCGGTCGGGTAACGGTTGAAGCGCAGCGTCGTCTGCGCCGCCGGTCGCTCGAAGGCGTCGTCGACCCAGCCCGCGGCGGCGTCGATCGCCGCCAGCGCCTCCCGGACGATCCGGACGCCGAGCGGCGTGAGCGCAGCGAACCAGGCCTCGATCGCGTCGGCGAACGCGGCGCCGAGTCGCGCGGGCACGACGTTCCGCTCGTAGAAGGGGCGCTCGAGGAGCGCCGCGTCCTCGAGGCGCGGATCGCCGAGGTCGAGGCCTTCCTTGCCGTGGACGTCGCTCGGGAAGTAGCCGCGATAGCGATTCGTCGCCGATGCGTTCCAGCGCCGCGGCGCGCACGCGCGCTTCTCCTCGTCGGACAGGGCGAAGAAGCCGTGGGCCGCGTCGACGATGCCGGCGAGGAGCGAGCGGTCGACGCCGTGCCCGGTCACGACCATGAAGCCGACCTCCTCGAAGGCGCGGCGCAGCGCCCCTCGGACGCGGGCAGGGTCCGGATCGGCGAGGTCGACGATGGGGATCTCGGTCATGGCGTCTTGATCTTCGGCGTCTCGATCAGCTCGAGCATGGTGCCGTCCGGGTCACGGAAGAAGATCGCGTTCAGGCCGTCGATCATGGGGAGATCCGGGCCCATCTCGAGCCAGCAAGGCCCCGAGTGCTCGACGCCGAGCCGGTCGAGCTCCGTGCAGCAGGCGTCCGCGTCGGCGACCTGGAAAGCCATGCGGAACGGCCCGAGATGGTTCGCCTCGACGAGCGGTCGGCCGATCGGGGTGGGCTCGATCCATTCGAGGAGGTCGAGGATCAACGTGTCCGGATCCCCGTTCACCGCGAGGAAGTCCGCCCGATAGCGGCAGTCGCCCGGGAGCCCGAAGCCCTCCCCGGAGGCGGGCGGGGGCTCGGCGCGGGGCGCGATCGGCTGGACACCGAGCACCCGCTGATACCAGGCGCTCGAGGCCTCGAGATCGCGGCAGTTGATGTTGACGTGCGAGAGCCGGACGGGGCCCGGGGACCGCCGCCCGACGAACTCGATGCAGGTGCCGTCCGGGTCGTCGCAACAGAAGAAGCGGACGGCCTCCCCGTCGAGCACCGGCGTCGAGACGATCGCGCTCCGGATGCGCACGCCGGACGTGGTCAGCTTCGCGTGCTGGGCTTCGAGGTCTTCGACGGCGAGGCAGATGCGCATGAATCCCAGATGGTTCGCTTCGGACGGCGGCGCCCCGACCGGCCCGGGCCTCTGCCACTCGAGCAGATCGACCGCAGGGCCGCCGTGGGCCCGCTCGTCGTGGAGGAGGTACGCGTCCCACACGACTTCGCCCGAGAGGCCGAAGCCTTCGCCCCGTTGCGGGGCGGGCCGCGTATGTGATTGCGGAGCGAGCCCGACCTGATCGCGATAGAAGCGAAGAGATCGCTCGAGGTCCGAGCAGTTCACGTTGACGTGGGTGACCGCCTGCAGCGGGAGAGCCATGGGTGTCCTCGCTCCTACTGGTTTCGGCCGCGTTCCATGATGCCGGCGCGGCGTTCTCCGATCTTCGCCGAATCGATCTGCTTCGACGACTCGATCCCGACCTCGAGCTCATAGGCCATGGCTTCGTCGAAGTGCATCGAGTAACCGGTATCGATCATGCGCTTGACCTGCTCCATCACGCCGGGGACGCAGCTGCAGATGTCTCGTGCGAGCGCCTTGGCCTCGTCGAGGAGGGCCTCGGGCTCGCAGAGTCGATTCGCGAGTCCCCACTCGACCGCTCGCTCGGCCGTGAGCGCGTTGCCCGAAAGGCTGACCTCCTTGGCGCGGTTGATGCCGATCAGGCGCGGGAGGCGCTGGGAAAGCCCCCAGCCGGGCACGATCCCGACGCGCGCGTGGGTGTCGAGGAATTTCGCGCCCCGGGCGACGAAGATCATGTCGCACGCCAGCGCCATCTCGAAGCCGGCGGTCGCAGCCGCGCCGTGGACGGCAGCGATCACCGGGCCCGAAAAGTTCTCGAAGCCCGCGCGCATGGCATCCTGCCCGGCGACCGAGAGCTCGTACCCCGTCTGCCCCTCGCTGCCCCCGCCGATCTCCTTCAGATCCATGCCCGCGCAGAAGGACTTGCCCGCGCCGGTCACGATCACGGCGCGGATCTCCGGATCGGCCTCGAGCGCGGCGAGGGTGTCGCCGAGCGAGACGCGGAGTTCGGCGTTCAGCGCGTTGCGCTGCTCGGGTCGGTTCAGGGTCACGATCGCGATCGGGGCGTCGCGTTCGACGAGCAGGACGGGTTCGGGCATGGAGTCTCCCTGGAGCGCCGTGGGCGCGGCGGGTTCGGGGTTGGCTTTCGGGCGAGGGCGGGTGGGCCGGATTCAGAGGTCGTGGGCGGCGACCTGGATGCCGCCTTCGACGCCGAGGATCTGGCCCGTGACGAAGGAGGCGCGGTCGGAGCAGAGATAGGCGACGGCGTCGGCGATCTCGTCGGGCCGGCCGAAGCGCCGCATGGCGTGCACGCGTGCGGTCTTCTCGCGGAGGCCCGGATTCGTGTCGAGGTAGGTCGCCATGCCGGGGGTCTCGATTCCGCCCGGTGCGACGCCGTTGGCGCGGATGCCCTGTTGCGCGTACTCGCCGGCGATCGTCTTCGTGAGCGCGATGACACCGCCCTTGCTGGCGGCGTAGGCGGCCTGGGTGACCTGCCCCTTGATTCCGGAGACCGACGCGATGTTCACGATCGACCCGCCGCCGGCGGCGAGCATGGCCGGGATCTCGTGTTTGCAGCAGAGCCAGACGCCGGTCAACGAGACCGCGAGACAGCGGTCCCAGCGCGCGCGGTCGAGCTCGTGGGTGGGATGGAAGCCAGCGCCCAGAGCGGCGTTGTTCGAGGCGCAGTGGAGGGCGCCGAAACGCTCGACGGTCCGTGCGACCATCGCCCGGACCGCGTCCTCGTCGGAGACGTCGGCGTGGAGGGCGAGGGCGGCGTGACCTTCCCGCTCGAGGAGTGCGGCCGTCTCGTGCGCGCTCGCCTCGTCCCAGTCCGCGACGGCGACCGCGGCCCCGTCCCGCGCAAGGACCTGGCACGTGACGCGTCCGATGCCGGATCCGCCGCCGGTCACGAGCGCGACCTTGCCTTCGAGCAGGCCCATCAGCCCCGATCCTTCCGCGGCGGCGGCCAGCCCGGGACGAGCCCGTGCTTCTTGGCGAAGCTCGGCGCGTGGAAGGTCTCCCCGCTCCGTTCCGCGGCCTCCGGATTCTGGAGGATCCAGACCAGCATCTGCGCGGGGACCTCGGGCGGCGCACCCTGGGCGATGTGCTTCTGGTAGATCGGATCGTCCTTGCCGTAGCGGGCGAGCTGGGCCTCGGTCGGGACGTAGCCCGGGTCGATGTTGTAGGCGCGGATCCCCTGGTCGTTGAACTCGACGTGAAGGAAGCCGGCCATGCGATGGAACGCGCTCTTCGAAGCGCCGTACGCGAAGCCCCAGCCGCCTTCGCTGACCTTGTTCGGTGGATCGTACTGCCCCGCGTTGCTCGTCATGTTGACGATCGTGCCGCTGCCGCGTTCGAGCATGTGCGCCAGCACCTTGCGGGTGAGATAGAGCTGGTTGAAGAAGTTCCCCTGGAACACGAGCTCGAGCTTGTCCTCGGGCAGCTCCATCATCGGGTCCATCACGCCCGCGCCCTGATAGATGCCGTTGTTGTAGAGCACATCGATGCGTCCCCAACGGTCCAGCGTCCCTTCGAGCGCCGCGTCGATCGAGGGGCGATCCAGGAGATCGAGACGGAGGGGGAGGGCGCGCTGGCCGCGTTCCTCGACGAGACGGGCCGTCTCCTCGACGCTGCCGGGCAGCGCGGTCGGCGTGCCGGCCTCGGCGCTCGACGCGGCGTAGTCGTGGGTCTGGCCCGGCGCGAGCGTGCGCGCCGTCACGACGACGTCGTATCCGGCTTCCGCGAGAGCGAGGCTGCCGGCCTTGCCGATTCCTCGACTGGCGCCGGTCACGAAGGCGACGGGGGACATGCGGGGGCTCTCCATGCGCGCAGGGGATCCGCGCGAACCTGCGGCGGGTCAGTCTCGCGAATTCCGCCGCGCGCCGCAGGCGGTCCGCGCCGTCGAATCCGGCCCGCGGGTTGCCCGCTTCCGGGAAGCCCGCGAGACTTTCGCGCTCCGAAACGGCGTGCGATGACGCGCCCGAACGAGAGGCGAGACGATCTTGGCCCGTGTCCGGTACGCCCGAAGCCTGCGCGATCTCGAAGCGGCGGATGGCGCCCGGCGCACCGCCGACGAAGGAGGGGTCCGGCTGGTGCGGTGTCGCTACGAGACCGACCCCGAGGCGGTCGCCGCCGTCGTTCCGCGGCCGCTCGAGGCGGCTCCGGCCTGCGAAGTCGAGGTGCTGCTCGGTGCCCCCCTCGCAGGCGAGGCATCGACCGCCGGTGCACCGCTCGCAGGCGAGGCATCGACCGCCGGTGCCTCACTCGAAGGGGAGACGCCGGCGGCTGGCGCGCTGATCGGAGTCCGCGTCGACTACGACGGCGCGGCAGGCCTGATGCCGCTCGTCGTCCCCTGCGCGGACCCGGCCGCGGTCGTCGCCGGCCGGGAACGTTTCGGCGAACCGCGCAAGCGGGCCGACGTCGACGTTCGCGTGTCCGGAGAAGACGTGAGCGCGGAGATCGCGCGGCGCGGCGTGTCCTTCCTGCGCGTCTCGGGTCGGTTCGACGGTGCGCTCGCGCCGGCGGAATGGTCCGGCGCGAGTTTCAGCTTCAAGGCCTTCCCCGCCGCGGATCCGGGCAAATCCTTCGACCACGATCCGCAGCTCGTGCGGAGCGATTGGCGATTCGTTTCGCGGTCCGCCCGCCGCCTCGCAGGTGGACTCGAGCTCTGGGACTCGCCCTTCGATCCGATCGCGGACCTCCCGGTCCGACGACTCGTCGGACTCGAGTACGCAGAGGGGCGATGGACGCGGGCGGCCCGCGTGCTGCGGCCGGTTCCTGGAGACTGGCTGCGGCCCTTCCTTCATCAACGCGACGACGCGCCCGGAACCGAGGGCGTCGACGTCTGAACGACTCGACGGAGAACGACATGAGACTCGAAGATCGCGTGGCCCTGGTGACCGGGGGCGGGATCGGGGATCGGGCGGGAGATCGCTCGCACGCTCGCCGCGGAGGGCGCGCGGATCGCCTCCGTCGACCTGAATGCCGAGACCGCCGAGGAGACGCTCGGTCTGCTCGACGGAGAGGGGCACTTCGCGTGCGCGGTCGACGTGGCGAACCCCGACTCGGTCCGGGAGATGGTCGGTCGGGTCGACGCCGCGCTCGGCCGGGTCGACGTGCTCGTGAACAACGCCGGCGTCGATCACATTCCCGGAGACGGCCGCGAGAAGCTCCTCGAGACCGGCCAGCAGACGATCCACATGAGCGACGAGGGCTTCACGCGACTGATGGAGATCAACGTGAACGGCGTATTCTTCTGTCTGCGCGAGTCGATCAAGGTGATGCAGCGGGAAGAGCAGGGCGGCTCGATCATCAACATGTCGAGCATCGCCGGTCTCTCGCCGAACGGGAACGTGAGCTACGCGGCGTCGAAGGCCGCGGTCCTCGGCATCACGCGCGCCACCGCCCGAGAACTCGGTCGTTTCGGGATCCGCGTGAACGCCATCTGCCCCGGCGTGATCGACACGCCCATGACGGCCGGGATCGAGGCGCCCATGCTGAAGCCGCTGCTCCGGGCGACCCCGCTCGGCCGAACGGGCCAGCCGAGCGACATCGCGAACACCGCGCTCTTCCTCGCGAGCGAAGAGAGCAGCTTCATCACGGGGCAGTGGATCTCGCCGAACGGTGGACTGGTGATGCAGTGACCCCGTATGGGGCTGCGCGGTCCGCCGCGCGGGGACGTCTTCAGCTCGGCGCGCTCCCGTCCGGGGCCGCGCCGTCCTGGATCCAGCGTCCGTCCTCCAGGAACGACGCCGGCGGACGTCCGACCCGCGCGACGTAGGCGGCGAGCGAGCGGAAGAAGGCGGCCTGGGCGTCGACG
>JBCCZJ010000050.1:0-16554 GCA_039187915.1 Myxococcota bacterium | reverse complement strand
GGGGCGTCCTCCTCGTCGTGGCCCAACGCCTGCCGTCCCCCCCGCGTTGGGCGTGGCCCCTCCAGATCCTCGCCACGTTCCTGCTGACGAATCTCGGCTGGCTGATCTTCCGCGAGACCGACGGCGCTTGGCTCTGGCGACTGCTCACGCTGAATCCGGCGAACACGCCTGCGGACGACTGGTTCTTCGCCGGCCTGCTGGGCGTTCACGTGCTGGTCTGCGCAACCCCGCTCGTGCTCCAGACGCTGCTCGACGTCGTCAGTCGCGCGCGGCTCGGCGACGCCTGGCTGGAGCGCACGCTCGCCTGGCGCGCCCTCGGTGCGGCCCTGCTCTTCCTGGGCATCCTGACCCTGCGAAGCAGCCGCGGGCCCGACTTCATCTACTTCCAGTTCTGAAGCGACACTCGCCGGTCGTCGACGAAGCGCAGCCCGAAGAGTCCCAGCCCGAGGAGCAGCGCCGTCGCCGGCTCGGGCACCAGGAGGAGGACGCTCCTCGAGACGCCGTCGCGGTGCGCGGTGGCGAGCAGGCGCCGACCGTCGCCGGCGACCTGCAGCGCCTCGACCAGCGTCCACCCTTCCAGATCGACGCCGGCCGCCGCGAGTAGAACGTTCAGATCCACCAGGCCAGAGCGCTCGGTCCATAGAAAAGCACGGCGTTCTCCGTCCGCGACGCGTTCGACGCGACCGACGATCGTCTCCCCGTCCGGAGACACGTCGAGCGGATCGACGTGATGGCCCCGCCAGACGGGATCGCCGATCGGGTGGAGTGCCTCGAGGCCCTCCCGGGGCAGGATGTGTCGCGTCACGTCACCGCGCCATCGAAAGCCTGTCCGGGTGCGCTCGCCCGAAGACGGATCCGCACGCAGCGCCGACCCGACGATCGTCGAGCCGTCCGCGCTCAGCGCCATTGCGGTTTGCGCGAGCTCCGCGGCTTCGTCGTTCTCGAAGCCGGGCAAGAACGAAAAGAAATTGTCGGAGGTCGAATAGCGGACGCCCTGCCGATCGCCGGAAGGCATGCCGTCGACGAGCGACGCGACGAGCGTCCCGTCGTTCGCGACCGCGGCGTCGACCGCATGGAATGGCATCAGCTCGAACGGGCGATTGCCCGCCGCGGAGATCCACTGCACGACGACGAAGCGTGGATCGTTCGTCGGGCCGCCCGTCGCCGGATCGGTCTGACTCGTCCCGTCATGCGCGAGCCCGACGAACTGCGTGCCGTCGTCGGACACCCCGACCACGCGGGCGCCCGCGCCGCCCGGCTCGAGCGCGGGCAGGATCGTCGTTCCGCCGCTGCCCGCGTACACGAATGCCTCTCCCGCACGGCCGCCTACGATCACCGACCCGTCTCCCGACACGCCGTAGGCCGCGCTCTCGTCGTCGGAGTCGAACCCGGGGAGAGTCACGAGGCCCGCTGCGGCCGTCCAACGCGCGGCCCGACCGCGGCCGGACGCATCGACGAGTCGCCCCACGACCGTGCTCCCGTCGGCGGAGAGCGCATACGGCGACCAGGTTTCCGTGGCCTCCACCGGGTCGAGCCAGGAAAGCAGGGGCGCCGCGCTCGAAGGCCCCGCGAGCAGCAGCAGCGAAGCGATCACCGCGGAAGACGCGGCGAACCAGTGAATCGATTGCGCCGCCGGACGGGCGCCCTTCGTAACGTTCAGGGACACATCGAGAAGTGGTCTCCAACCCACCCGTGTGGCGACATTTCCGATCAGGCGCGCTGGGCACACGCTGCGGACAGCGGACGAAGGACGCTCGGATCCGATCGGAAGCCGAAGCCGGGTTCGCATTCCACGAGCCGCCGACCTTCGAGGCCGACCGCGCGCGTCCCGGCCCGCTCAGACGGGGCGCTCGCCCTCGATCGTGCAGCGACGGAGCCGGCGGGTGGCCCCGCGATGGTCGGCGGCGCCCGAGTGCTGGGTGGCGCGCTCGTCCCACACGGCGACGGCCCCCTCGCGCCAATGGAAGCGGCACTGGATGCTCACGTCGTTGCACCGCGAAGACAGGAAGTCGAGGAGGAAGCGGCCCTCTTCTTCCGGGAGGCCCTCGATCCGCGAGAGGTAGGACTGGTCGACGAAGAGCGACTTCTTCCCGGTGACGGGATGGGTCCGCACGATCGGATGATGCACGCCGGGCCCGACGTGATCCATGATCTTCCGGGCGACGTCCGCAGGCAGATGGCGCCGGATGTAGTCGACGAAGCCGCCGTCGGTCGTGTGAAAGCCTTCGAGCCCGTCCACGTAGGTCTTCATCGAATCCGAGAGCTTGTCGCAGGCGAGCTGCATGTTCGCCCAGAGCGTGTCGCCGCCCGCCTCCGGCGTCTCTTCGCAGCGCAGGATCGCGACGGCCGGGGGCCGCGCCATGTAGGTCACGTCCGTATGCCAGCCGTCGCGGTCCGGAACGCTGTCGGGCGTGTCGACGATGTCGTGGAGCAGGCTCGGGTCGCCCAGCGCGCCCCGGATCGGATGGACTTCGGCTTCTCCGAAACAGCCCGCGAGCGCGAGCTGCGCGTCGTCGTCGAGGTGCTGGTCGTAGAAGAAGAGCACCAGATGCTCCGCCAGCGCCGCGCGGAGCGCGTCCCGGACCGGCTCGTCGAGGGGGGCATGGAGGTCGAGACCTTCGACGTAGGCGCCGAGGGCCGCGGTCGCCGGTTCGAGGCGGAAAGGCGGGGCGGACTGGGGAGCGGCCATGTGGATCACCTCGAGCCGCCCGGACGCAAGTCCGGCGCGGCGCGCTTCAGAACACGAAGCCGGGTCCGCACTCCACCAACAGCTGGCCTTCGAGACCGGCCGCGCGATGCTGCTGCGCGGCCTGATAGGCGGGGTCGCGCAGCATGTCGAGCATCACCTGCGTCGTCGGATACCGGATCAGCGCCATCGCGTCCCAGGCCCCGTCGCCGAGGCCGATCAGGAATCCCCGCACGTCGCCGGAGTAGAGGATCTCGACGCCCAGCGGGTCCATCACCTCGTGGAAGCCCTTGGCGTAGAGGCCGTAGGCCTCGCGACCGGTCAGCTCCGTCTCTCGCCCGTCCTCGTAGACCGCCCGCTCCTTGAAGCGCAGCAGATTGAGCATGGCGATCGGCTCGCCCGTCTGTCGATCGCGAAACGCGCGCACCTGGTCGCCGGTGGGCTGGAGGATGTTCTCGATCAAGACGGGACCTCTCGGTTCGGTTGCTGCTGCACGCACAGGATACCCGCAATCGTGCCGCCTTTGCCGCGGAGACGGGCCGTCGCCCGCCCGCCCGGATCTTCGCTACCACAACGGCCTGGCCGGGCCGCGGGAACGCGCCCATCTCTCGCCGCCACGAAGGGCCCTCGATGACCTACCTCCGCCCCCTGCTCCCCTCGCTCGCCTGCATCGCACTCCTGCTCGCGACCGCTCCCCTCGCCTCGATCGCCGCGGCGAACGTCGCCGCGCAGCTCCTCCTCTTCGTCCCCGTCGTCCTGATCCCGGCCTGGCGGACCGGCCGCATGTCCTACGTCGACATCGGCTGGCCCCTGGGGCTCGCCGTGATCGGCGCGCTCACTCTGGCGATGGGCGCAGGCCACCCCGTGCGCGTGTTCGCGATCGGGCTCGTCTATCTGGCGATCGGGCTACGGATGGGGCTCGCCGCCGTTCGACTCTGGCGAAAGGGACATCTCGACGAAGAGCTCCCGCGCTATGCGTATCAACAGATCCGCTGGGAGCGTCGGGGAATCGAGAACGTTCCGCTCATCATGCAGAGCGAAGCGCTCTCCCAGGGTACGGCGAACATGTCCTTCCTGGCGCTGCCCGCCTTCCTGATCGCGGCGAACGAGGCACCGTCGGTGCACCCGCTCGAGATCCTGGGACTGCTGATCTGGATCGGCGCCTTCGCGATGGAGTCGGTCGCGGATTCTCAGAAGCTCGCCTTCCTCCGCGAGATGCGCGAGCAGGGGCGCCGCAGCGTCGTCTGCGACGTCGGCCTCTGGCGCTACAGCCGCCACCCGAACTATTTCGCCGAGTGGATGGTGTGGAACGGGCTGATCGTCGCCGCGCTGCCCTCCTGGATCGCGTTCGGGGAGCGGGTCCCCGTCGCGATCTGGCTCGTGCTCGGGGCCTGCACGTTGTTCATCTGTCGCATCATGTACACGGTCCTCGTGCAATACACGGGCGCGAAGCCGGCGGAGTTCTACTCCGTGCAGAAGCGGCCGGAATACCGCGCCTATCAAGCGCGGACCAACATGTTCTTTCCGGGCCCGGCGAAGTCCGGCGACTGATCGGACCGTGCCTTCTCCGTCTCGGCCCTTCGCCGGAGACGAGGTCGTCCCCCGCGCGCGCCGGATCTTTCGACGCGGCGCAGCGCCGAACGCGCTGTCCCCGATCTCGGCAGCGCTGCACGATCCTTGAGCAGCGGATCACTCGCATCGGGGCGATCCGAGCGCTCTGCCTCGTCTGGACGCCGTCTGGGCCGCAGAAGCGGCGCGCGCGACGTGGCATGGTTCTTGGAATGACTGTCCCTCAGAAGGGGGAAGCCATGCAATTCGAGCCGACTCGAGACGCCTTGCGTCAGATGGGGGCGTCGACCGAACGACTGTTCAGGGATCTGCCAGCCGCGCTCGATCTCCGCGACGAGCGGCAGCTCGACCGGGTCCTCGGCCTCTCCGACGAACTCCTCGCGCGGGTCGGCAGTCGCCACGACCTCGACCTCCTCGAGGCCGTGGTCGAGAACGAGCCCGAGCGCTGGCCGATCGCGGCGCGGTTGGTCGTGAAGCTCGCGCGTTCCCGCTACGCGTTCTCTCAGCGACCGGGCGCCGTCCACCTCTCCGTCGTGGTCCCGCTCTACGGCGAACACGAACGCATCCAACGCCCGAGCGAACACCCCCTCGGCGAAGGCTTCCTGGACCGCAAGATCCGCCAGCTCGACTGGTTGGTGGCGGATCGACCCGACCAGACCTGGGATCTTCTCTTCGTGGACGACGGTTGTCCCTTCGGAAGCGGGCACGTCGCCGAGTCGATCCTGGCCGAGCGCCACGAAGGGCGACCCGCACGCGTGCTCCATCTCGACGACGCGATCCGCTCGGGGCACGCGCTGCTCGCGGGCCTCGACTCGAGCAGCGACAGCCAGAAGGGCGGCGCCGTCCACCTCGGCCTCTGGGAGTCCGCCCACGGCACGCACGCGAAGCAGGGTGAACAGATCGTCGCCTTCACCGACGCCGATCTCTCGACCCACCTCGGCCAGCTGGGCCTGCTCGTCGACGCCCTCGATCGCCGCGGCACCGTGATCGCCGCGGGCACGCGTCGCGCGCGGACCTCCGCGGTCGTGAAGCCGCCCGGGCGAAGCGCGCGCGGCCGACTCTTCATCTATCTATGGAAGAAGCTCCTCCCCGAGCTCGCGTACCTCGACGACACCCAGTGCGGCTTCAAGGCGATGCGCGCGGAACACGTCGGTCCGATCGTGGCCGCCGCGGCGGAACGGGGGTTCGCCTTCGACCTGGAGCTCCTGCTCCGCTCGGAGCTGATCTGCCGCCGATCGGTCACGCCGGTCCCGATCGCGTGGATCGACAGCGAGGACTCTTCGAACACGGCTTCGACGTCGATCCATCTCTCGATGCTGCGCCGGGTCGTCTCCCTGGCCCGGTCCTCCGAGGCGTCGCGCGCCTCGACCGAGGCCTTCGCGAAGGCGATCGACTCGCTCGACGAGGAGCGGTGGCAGAGCGCGATCGAGCAGTTCGGTGCGCGCCTGGAATCGATCGATCCGCGGCTCGATGGGGAGGTCCTGCCGATCCGCCCGGCGGATCTGATCGGGCTCGACCCGGACCGGACGACCGTCGCCGTGTGATAGCGTGGCGGCGTCATGCCCCCGCGCTTCCGGATCATCGCCCACCGCGGCGCCTCGGCACACGCTCCCGAGAACACCCTCGCCGCCTTCGAACGGGCGATCGCGCTCGGGGCCGAGGAGATCGAGCTCGACGTCCGCTTGTCCTCCGACGGAGAGATCCTCGTCTTCCACGACGACCGATTGGACGCGAAGACGAAGCTCGAGGGACGCGTCCGTCACTACGATGCACGGGTGCTCGAGCGGACGGACCTGCTTCCCTGGTTCCTCGCGCGCGAGCGGTCGGACGTCGAACGCCGCCTCGAGGGTGTCCTCGACGCCGACGCTGCGGACGACCCGGACCGCGAGACGTGCATCCCCCGACTGGACACGGTCCTCGCGCGCTTCGGTGGCCGCGTCCGCTACCACATCGAGATCAAGGGCTGGGACGACCTGCTGCCCCTCGGCGTGCTCCGCTCCGTCGATGCCCACGGGCTCCGCGAGCGGGTGACGCTGACCTCCTTTTCGCAGCGACCCCTCGTCGAGATCCGCAAGCTCGACCCGAAGCTCCCCATCACGTTCCTGCTGCGCGACGCGGCCGACGCCCTGCGCAGCAGCGAGTTCCGCCCCGAGCTCGAGGGGCGGACGCTCCGAGACGTGCACGCCTATTGGATCGAGCAGGCGGCGAAGTCGGGCTTCCAGTGGGTCGGCATCCGCGCGCGGGACCTCTCGCCGGAGGCCGTCGAGTCCGCGCGCGCGCTGGGCCTCGCCATCCGCTGCTGGGGCGTGCGGACCGAGGAAGACCTGCGGCGCGCCGTCGCGCTCGGCGCGATCGGGGCCACCGTCGACTGGCCGGGCCACGCGCTCGCCCTCGGCCAGGGGGCGCGCGCGGGCGCGTCCGTCTGAGCCCGGACGATCCGCACCGCTCGGCGAGGCGCGACGCCGACGGGGCGAAGCGCGACGCCGACGGGGCGAGGGGCCGCCGGGGCGAGGCGCCCTAGCGGCGTCCCCGACCGAGGGCGGCGAGCGCCAGGGCGCCGCCGACGAGGGCGATGCCGAAGCCCGGCTCCGGCACGACCGAGATCCGGTAGGTGCCCCGGGCCGTGCGGGCCGATTCACCGCGGGTCGCCTCGACGACGAAGCTCCCCGTCTCGGTCGGCACGTAGCTCAGCGCCGCGTCGGCGGAGACGGTGCAGGGGCCGGGGTCCGCTTCGGCCACGATGTCGCCGGCCGGCGACCGGAGCGCGACGCGACCACAGCGGAGCGTGCCGACGCCGTTCGCGTCGCCTTCGATCCGAACGGTGTAGGGCAAGCCGGCCTCGAGGGCGATCGGGAAGAAGTCCCGGTCCTGGCTGAACGCGATCGCGCTGCGGTAGCTCTCGCCGACCTGGAGGATCGCGGTGCTGCTCCCGTCATCCGGGATCTCGCCCTCGAGGGCACGGACGACGTAGGCGCCCGCGGCGTCGCCGTCCTCGCTCCGGACTTCGAGCCAGCGCGGCTCGAAGGACGTCTCGCTCGGGCTGTAGACGAGACGGGTCGTGCGCCCCGTGCGCGTCACCGTCACGTCGTCGAGCTCGACGCCGTTCTCGATCAGCGCGAGGTCCAGCGCACGGAACTCCAGCGATTCCACTTCGTAGACGTAGCGCTCGTGGAAGAGGTGCTGGTCCGTCACGAACCAGTCGGCATCGCCGGGCGTCTCGATCGCACCGCGCCAACCGCGGGCGGAGCGGACGTGGGCGCGCGCCGAAGCGTCGGAGACCCAGTCGTCCGCCGGCGGCGTGATGGCCGGGTCTTCCTGCGCGACCAGGTTGTAGATGCCCGAGCCGCTCTGCTGGGTCGAAACCTCGACGAAGTACTCGCCGGTGTAGGGCGCCATGAAGTCGAGCTGCGCGTTGCGGCCCCAGCCGCTGTCCTCGTCGCGCATGAGCAGGTTGCCTTCTGCGTCGTAGAGCGCGCCGGCCGGATCGTAGAGGCTGCAGCCGCAGCGGCGGGTGCTCGTGCCGCCGATGAAGATTCCGTAGCGGCGCCCCTCGACGAGGGAGATGCGGAACCAGTCGCGGTCGTTCGTGTTCTGGATGACGTCCTTCTCCGTCAGGCCGTCGACCTCGAGACGCGCCCAGGTCGACGGGTCCGCGGGCAGGTTGCCGCCGGAGGTCGAGAGCTGGTACTGCCCGGTCTCGTCACCCGGCGCGTTCACGACGACGTAGTAGTCGCCGGAGACGTTCGGCGTGTAGACGAGCTCCGCCGTGCCGGCGCTCTGCGCGCCGTAGGCCAGCGGCGCCTGGTTCGGGGCGCGCAGCTCGAGCTCCGGGGACGCCAGCGGATCGTCCATGCGGACGGTGGTCTCGGCCAGGAACGTGTAGCGCTGGCCCGCTTCCATCGAGACGCGGTACCAGTCCATGTCGCCGGGAAGCTCGATCGCGCCCTGCTGCGGGAAGGTGCCGCCGGCACGGCCGTTGGTCGAAGAACCCTCGCCGATGTCGTCTTCGAGGATGACCTCGATCCGATAGGCCGAGCCGGCGAGCGTGCGCGGGTCCTCGAGCGTGTCGTAGCCGACGGCCACGTAGTAGTCGGCGGTCTCGGTCGGCTCGAAGACGACGCGAGAGATCACCTCGTCCGGCACGACGTCGGACGCGATCGGCCCGGCCCCGGTGAACTCCCAGAGGCTCTGCGTGGGCAGCAGCGTCTGAAGGAAATCGTCGATCGGCGGGAACTCGATCTCGATCGCGTAGCGGGCGCCCTTCACGAGGTGGACGCGGTGCCATTCGCAGTCGGCGCCGCAGTCGGAGGGATCGTCGAAGGGGTCGAGCACGAAGAACCGCGGCTCGTCGACGACGAGGGTGGACGCGGTGTCGATGCCGTCGGTCAGGCCACCCGGGCCGCTCGGAGACGCGAGCGACAGGCCAGGCGCGAGGAGCGCCGAGAAGAGGCCGGAGAGGAGGAGGGAGACGCAGTGGATTCGGGACATCGGTTCGGCCTTCGGCTTCGCGATCCCTCGAATCCGCCTCGTGGCGGGGAAACGGGATCGCCGTTCATTTCCGAAGGCGAATTGGCGGGCCCGATCGGGCAATCCCCGTGGGAAAAACGCGCTAGAGGACCCGGATCTCCCGATCCCCGCTCCGCAGCACGATGTTCGCGAAGCGGCCGGCGCCGGATCGTCGGGCGAAGATGCTGTTCGCGATCAGCCAGACGCCGACGATGCGGGTCGGCGTGGGCGCGTGGGCATCGAGGTGGACGCGGTGGTCGACGGAGAGGTCCCGGCACTCCCGATGGCGTTGCCCGAGTCCCTCCTCGCCCTGCCGGACCACCACGTGGTACTCGCGGTGCTGCCAGTTCGGCAGGGGGCAGACGAAGCCGGTCTCGGGGGCGAGCTCGCGCGACCAGTAGTAGGTGATGTCCCAGCCGTGATCGAACTCGACGGCGACGCTCAGATAGTCGTGGCTGGGCAGCGAATCCTCGCGGAAGACACCGGGAAGCGCATCGATCTGCCACTCCCACTCGAGCGAGCAGCCCTCCGCGAAGGGCACGTCGACGGGCGTCTGCAGGATGGCGACGTCGCCTTCCACCCGGCAGTCGATCGTGCGCTCGCCGACGTCCTCGAAGACCGCCCCCTCGCCGATGTGCCAGAGATAGTGCCAGCCCTCCGGCGGCGCATCGGCCCGGTCGAGGCGCGCGAGCTCGCCGGACGCGAGGCCTTCGGGGTCGCCCGCCGAGACGAGGGCCGCCAGGCCCGCACGGGCCGACGACGCCCACTCGACGATCGCGATCCGCGTCGCGCCCGAGACGGTCTGGAAGACCGCGTCGTCCTGGAGTCGTTCCCCGCCGTCTCGGGTCTTCCAGTCGTTCGGGAAGTAGTTGCCGAGGAAGAGTCGGCCCGCGGCACGCTCGTCCTCTCCGAGCCCGCCGGGCCCGAAGGTCTGCGTCGCCCGTGACGAGCTGCCGGCGTTCCCCTTCTCGCCGACACGCGTCCAGATCTGGTTCTTCGGCTGGACCCAGATGTCCAAGGCCTTCGAGGCGTAGACGCGCCCGAACGAGAAGAGCGTGACGTCGCGTCCCCGCTCCGCGCCCACGTCGACGCCGGTGTCCCGCCATGGCGGCTCGGTCGCGGGGAGGTCGATCCAGCGACAGGAAGCGACGTGGGCTTCGCCGACTTCGCCGAGCGCCCCTTCGAAGCCGACGCGGAACGCGTCGAGGTCCGGAGCGGCTTCCACCTCGCCACGCAAGCGACGGCCGAGGGTTCGGAGGGCGAAGCGGGCGGCCACGGTCAGATCGGTCCAGGTTCCTGCCATCGCGTCAGCCTAACGGATCGACTCCGGCGCCGAAGCCGCACGAAGCGAGCGTCTGCGATCCGGCGACCGGCCCCGCGGCGAACGGGCCGATGCGCGCCGGCCGTGCGGGTCGGCGGGACCGGATACGCAACTCGAAGAGCACGCGGCGGAGGATCGGTCGGATCGTGCGCGCGATCACCGATCCGCCGTGATCGACGACCGAAAGGAGCCTCGGCGTCCGCCCCTGGGCGCGAGCGGAGCGTCCTCGATGCCTATCTTCAGCCGGGAGATCCCCTACGACCGCAAGCGCCTGCTCGCGCGCGCGGCGCGCCTCGAGTCGGGCTGGCGCTGGCGGCGCGCTCTCACCCTCTACCGTCACGTGCTCGCGGCCGAGCCGCACGACCCGGACCTCCACGCGCGGATCGCGCCGCTGCTCGCGCGCTCGCGCCGACACTACGAAGCCCGGGAGTCGTTCCGGATCGCTCAGGCCGGATACGCGCGCACCGACGACGTCGAGCGCCTCGAGGCGACGCACGTCGCGGCGTCGAGGTCGCTTCCCGCGGACGCCGACGTCGCTCGCGCTCGCGCGCGCTTCGAACGTTCGCAGGGCCGACCCGACGTCGCCATGCGCCAACTCGTCGACGCCAGCGACCGGATGGCCCGGCGTCGCCGCGGAGAGGCGATCATCCTCCTGCGCGAAGCCAACCAGATCGAGTCCCGACACCCTGCAGTGTTGCTCCGACTGGCGCGACGGCTCTTCGTCGACGGCCAGCCCGCGGAGGCACTCCTCTGGCTCGAGCAGCTCGAGGGCCGCGTCGCCGGCGCCGATCTGATCCGTGCCCGGCGCCTCCGCCTCCGGATCGATCCGACCTTCCGGAACCTGTGGGCCTGGCTGCGCTGTGGACGCGAAGGCCGCAAGCAGCCGAGGCGCCGACCGAAGATCGAACTCGCATGAGTTGCCGGCCGGCTGCGCCTCGCGCGAGGCGCCGTCGAGTTGGTGACGTGCGTCATGGTACGCCCGGATCGGGGTGACGAGGACACAGGTGCGACCCGGGAGGACGCCCCATGTTTCACCCCCTTCGACTCCACCGCGACGACGCCCGCCTTCGAACCGGATGGGCCGCGATCGTCGTGATCTTCGGCCTCTGGCTCGGCATCAGCCCGACCGTCGAGGCCTCGGATGCGCGCACGCGGACCGAGGTGCAGAGCCTCGATCAGCAGGTGCAGGACATCAAATCCGAAGTCCTCTCGATTGCCGCCGAGCTGCGCACGCTCGAAGAACAGTTGCTGCATCCCTCGAGCACCCAGGTCGCGATCTTCGTCGAGATCGGTCGCGAACAGGACGTCCTCGTCGACGCCGCGCGCCTCTGGATCGACGACGAGGTCGTCGCGCATCACGTCTACACCCACCAGGAGCTCGAAGCCCTTCGCCAGGGCGGCGTCCAGCGCCTCTATACCGGCAACCTCCGCGAGGGCCGCCATGCACTGCGCGTCGAGATCGAAGGGCGTCGGACGAGCGCCGGGCGCTTCACCACGAGTGAGGAGTTCGTGCTCGACAAGGCCGTCGGCCCCAAGAAGGTGGGCGTCCGGCTGAGCGATGCCTTGACCGGCGGCGCGCAGGTCGCGATCGCCGACTGGTAGCGGACATGTCGAGACTCGCGATGAGGAAGGGACTCGCGCTGATGGGCCTGCTCCACGCGCTCCCGGCGGCGGCCGGAGAGAGCGCGGCGGATCATCATTTCAGCGAAGCGCTCTACCACGCCCACCAGGCCGACCCCTTCGAGGCGCTCGCCCGACTCGACACGGAGCTCTCGCTCCACCGCGCGGTGGATCAGCGGGAGCTCGATTCGCTGTACCCGGATCTTCCCCTCGCGCAGTTCTCCGTCGGCGACTTCGAGCTCCATTACCGCATGCACCAGCGCGCGGGCCGCGCCATGCGCGCGCTGCTCGCAGCCGAGGTGGATCCGTCCGTCCGCGCGGACGCGATCGTTCGGCTGGCCCGGCTCCACATCCAGACGGGCGCGCCCGCGCTCGCGCTCGAGACGCTCTCGCTACAGGACACGCCTTTCCCCGACGCCCTGCGCAAGCCCGCGCGCTTCGTGCGGGCGAGTGCGCTGATCGCGCTCGGGCGCTTCGACGACGCGGCGGAGGCGCTCCGTCCCCTCGACGGCGACGAGGAGATCGACTTCTTCGGCGAATACAACCTCGCGATCGCGAAGCTCGGCGAAGGCGCGCCGATCGAGGCCGCGCGACAGCTCGATCGCACGGGCCGCAAACGGCCGGGCAACGACGCGTCGGCGGCGGTCCGAGACAAGGCGAACCTGCTCCTCGGCACGCTCCTCTTCGAAGCGGGGGAGTTCGGGCGCGCGGGTGACGTCCTGGATCGTGTCCGCCTCGCGGGACTCCACTCCGACGAAGCGCTGCTCCGCGCCGGCTGGAGCGCCGCGGCGGACGAGGAGTACGCGCGGGCGGTCGTGCCCTGGTCGATCCTCGCCGAGCGCGACCCGACCGCGGAAGCGGTGCAGGAGGCCCTGCTCGCGCTGCCCTACGCCTACGGCGAGCTCGAGGTCCACGGCCGCGCCGCCCAGCTCTACGAGCGCGCCGCGGGCACCTTCGCACGGGAGCTCGAGAAGATCGATGCGTCGATCGAGAGCATCGAGCGCGGCGCCTTCCTCGCGATGCTCGACGACGAACGGATCCGGCAGGATCGGGACTGGGTCCTGCGCATGCGGGAACTCCCGGACATGCCGGAGACCTTCTACCTCGCCGGACTGATCGCCTCCCACCCCTTCCAGACCGCGCTCCAGAACTACCTCGATCTGAGCGACATGCGACGCCATCTCGTCGATGGCCGCCAGAGTCTCGAAGCCTTCTCCGACCTCGTGGGCGTCCGCCGCGACTACTACGAACCGCGGCTGCCCACGATCGATCGCACGTTCCGCAGCCTCGACGCGCGGATGCGACTTCGGCTCGAACAGAGGGCCCATCTCGCGGCGAAGCTCGAGGGCATGCTGACGCGGCCCGCGCCCCGCCTGCTCGCGACCGCCGAGGAGCTCGAGGTCGCCTCGCGGCTCTCGGCGCTCCGCGATCGACTTCCCGACCGAGCGGAGGCGAGCGACCTGCATGCGCGACTCGAGCGCCTCGAAGGCGTCCTCGCCTTTCGGCTCGAGACCCGGTACCACGATCGCCTGGATCACGTCCACCGGGCGCTCCGCGATCTCTCGGCCGACGTCGAGGCGCTCGAGTCGACCTACGAGCGCTTCGTGCGCGTCCGTCAGGCCGCTCAGCACGGCTATGCGCGTTTCGACCCGACGATCTCCGACCTCCAGACGCGCACCGGGCGGGCGATCCGACGCATCGACGTCGCGCGCGAAGAGCAGGGCCGCGTGCTCGAACGACTCGCGCTGCGCGAGCTCGAAGCGCGACGGGCACGCCTCGCCGAGTACCAGAACAAGGCCCGCTTCGCCTTCGCGGACAGCTACGACCGCGCAGTGAAGAAGCAGGCGGCGCGGAACGAGGGAGGCGAGCCGTGAGCCGCCTCGCACGCACTCGCGCCGCGGCGAGGGTCTTCGGAGCGACGCTCCTCGTCGGTGCGGCGGTCGGCTGCGCGGGGCTCGGTCAGGAGCGGACCCTCGCGGATCTCGAGGACCGCGAGCCCGATCTGGCGGAGGTCGAGGTCGGCGACGGGCTCGCACAGGCGATGGAGGGCTATCGGCAGTTCCTCGAGGAAGCGCCGGAGTCCGCGCTCACGCCCGAGGCGATGCGTCGCCTGGCGGACCTCGCGCTCGAAAAGACCTACGGCAGTCTCGGCGCGCGGGCCGCGGCCCCCGCTTCGAGCGAGGACGGCCCCCACCTCCCGCGTCCCGAGGAAGCCGCCCCCCTCGCCGCTTCGGATCCGGGCCAGCGACGCAAGACGCCCGAGCGGGGTGCGACCGCGGCGACCCGGACGACCGAAGCGCTCGAGGCCCGCGCCGCCGCGACGACGCCCCTGCCCTACGCGGAGGCCGACGGCGAGGCGCTCGCCCCGGTCGCGGGCGAGGCGGCCACGGCGGGCCCGCTCGAAGCCGTCGCCCTCTACGACCGCATCCTCACGCAGTACCCCGACTACCCCTACCTCGATCAGGTGCTCTACCAGAAGGCGCGCGCCCTCGACGAGCTCGGTCGCGTGGACGAAGCCATCGCCGTGGCGAATCGCCTGATCGCCGAGCGCCCCGGTTCCCGGCACCTCGACGAGCTCCTCTTCCGTCGGGGCGAGTACCACTTCGTCCGGCGACGCTTCTTCGACGCCGAGACGTCGTACGCGGCGATCGTCGATCTCGGCCCCGCGTCGGAGTACTACGAGCTCGCGCTCTACAAGCTCGGCTGGAGCCTCTACAAGCAGATGATGCTGGAGGAGGCCCTTCGGAGCTACGTCATGCTCCTCGATCACAAGGTGGCCACCGACTACGACTTCCTGCAGACCGAAGACGAAGCCGAAGCCCAGCGCGTCGCCGACACGCATCGCGTGATCAGCCTCTGCTTCTCGGAGCTCGGCGGCGCCGACGCCGTCGCGCGCTTCTTCGATGTCCAGGGTCCGCGTTCCTACGAACACGAAGTCTATCGACAGCTCGGCGAGTTCTTCCTCGACAAGCTGCGCTTCGCGGACGCCGCCGGGACCTACCAGCGCTTCACCGATCGCTACCCCAACCACGCCATGTCGCCGCGCTTCGGCATGCGGATCGTCGAGATCTACGAGGCGGGGGACTTCCCGAAGCTCGTCCTCGAATCGAAGCGAGCCTTCGCCGAAGCCTATGGCGTCGCGTCCCCTTACTGGGCCCATCACGACATCGCGACCGCGACCGACGTGATGGCCTATCTCGAGGGGAACCTCCGCGACCTCGCGACCCACGCCCACGCGCTCTATCAGAGTCCGGACGAGAGCCCGCACCGCGCGACCCACTTCAACGAGGCCGCCCGCTGGTACGAACGCTACCTCGCCTCGTTCCCGGACGAGGCCTCCACGCCGGGCCTCCACCGCCGCTACGCGGACCTGCTGCTCGAAGACGAGCGCTTCGCGGCCTCCGCCGAAGCCTTCGAGACCGTCGCCTACGGCTATGCGAAACACGACGAGGCAGCGGATGCCGGCTACGCGGCGGTCTTCGCCCGTCGCGAAGCGCACGGGCGGGCGGGCGAGGACGCCGCCACGGACGCGCTCCGCACCGTGATCGGCACCTCGCTTCGCTTCGCGGACGCGTTCCCCGCCGACGAGCGCGCCGTCCTCGTGCTGGGCGCCGCCGCGGACGACCTGTACGCGATGGGCGATCTGACGGCCGCGCTCGCGACCGCGCGTCGTCTGATCGCCGACTACCCGGAGACCGAGCGGGAGACGCTGCGCGCCGCGTGGCTGACCGTTGCCCACGCCTCGTTCGACGGCGACGCTTTCGCGGACGCGGAGTCCGCGTATCTTCGCGTGACGGCGCTCTCCACGCCCGAAGACGACGACGTGACGGAGAACCTCGCCGCCGCGGTCTACAAGCAGGGCGAGCTCGCACGCGCCGCGGAAGATCCGCGCGCTGCCGCGGGCCACTTCCTGCGGATCGCGGAGGTCGCTCCGGGATCGACCATCCGCCCGGTCGCCGAGTACGACGCGGCCGCGGCCCTGGTCGCCCTCGAGGACTGGGAAGCTGCCGCCGAAGTGCTCGCCGCCTTCCGGGTCGAGCATCCGGGGCATGCGCTCGGGCGGGACGTCACGCGCCAGATGGCGCACGTCCGCCGCTCCGCCGGCGAGCTCGGCGAGGCCGCCCTCGAGTACGAACGCGTCGCCGACGAAGCGGAGACCGCGGAAGAGCGCGCCGAGGCGCTCGCCGCTGCCGGTGATCTGCACGAAGAGGCCGGTGCGTACCGACGCGCCCTCGACATTCTCACGAAGCTTGTGACGGAGTACACGGATCCGCTCGAACGGGTGGTCGTAACGCGTTTCAAGATGGCAGAGATTCACGGCAAGCTCTCGGAAACGACCGAGCGACGCGATGCGTTGCGACGCGTCGTCGCGCTCGATGCGAACGCAGGGAACCAGCGTACGCCGCTCGTGCGACGGCTCGCCGCGAAATCCGCGCTCGAGCTGGCCCAGCCCGACTTCGACCGGTACGCGGCTCTCCCGCTGGACCAGCCCTTCGACCGGAGCCTGAAGCGCAAGCGCCAGCGGCTCGAGGGCGTCGTGAAGTCCTTCGATGCGCTCGTCGACTACGGCGTCGCGGAGGTGACCTCGGCCGCCACCTTCTACATCGCCGAGGCCTACGGTGAATTCGGGCGCGCCCTGCTCGACTCCGAGCGCCCGGCGGATCTCTCCAGCGCGGATCGCCTCGACTACGAGGACATGCTCGAGGAGCAGGCGTTCCCCTTCGAGGAGAAGACGATCGGGCTCCACGAGAAGAACCTCGAGCTCGCCCGCACGGGCATCGCGAACGCCTGGATCGAGCGCAGTCTCGCGCGGCTCGGCGAGACTTCGCCTGGCCGCTACGCGAAGCGTGAG
>JBCCZJ010000049.1:0-16754 GCA_039187915.1 Myxococcota bacterium | reverse complement strand
CGGTAAGCTGCGCGCCGTGGCGAAACGAACCGGCGCGCAGAAGACCCCGCAAGAAGTCCTCGAAACCGAATTCGGAGGTCCCGAGACGGGGATCTTCACGGATGGCTCGTGCGATCCGAACCCCGGTCCCGGCGGCTGGGGATGGGTCTGGGTCGAGAAAGGCGAGATCCTCGACCAGGGCAACGGGCGCGAACCCGACACGACGAACAACCGCATGGAGCTCCAGGCGCTGATCGAAGCGTTCAAGAAGCTGCCGGCGGATCGCGACCTCGTGGCCTACTCCGACAGCCAGCTCTGCGTGAACACGATCAACGAGTGGGCCCCGGGCTGGGAGAAGCGTGGCTGGAAGCGCAAGAGCGGTCCGATCAAGAACCTGGAGCTCGTTCAGGAGCTGTACGCCCTCGCCCAGGCCAAGCCGCGGATCGAGCTCCGTTGGATCCGTGCGCACGAAGGCGCGCGCTGGAACGAGTACGCCGACGCCCTGGCGGCCGACGGCGCCTGAGGTCGGGGCCTCGCGCCGAGACGAGCGACTTCACCCGCCCGCGCCGACTACACGTCGGCGATCGCGCGAATCCGTTCGGCGAGGACGTCGGGCGGTGTCCCCTCGAAGTCGAGGGCGACGAACGCATCGACTTTCTTCGCGAGCTGGTCGTGAATGCGCTCGAAGCACGCGCGCTCCGCCTCGACCGGCCCCTCGAACGCCGCCGGATCCTCGACCCCCCAATGGGCCTGGATCGGGGCGCCGGGCCAGACGGGACAGGGCTCGTTCGCTGCGTTGCCGCAGACGGTGATCACGATGTCGATCGGCGGGGCATCGGCGGCGGCGAAGCGGTCCCAGCTCTTGCTCGCGAGGCCGGACGGGTCGTAGCCGAGTCGCGCCAGGGTCTCGAGCGTGCGCGGATGCGGCGCGGGTCTGGGCTGGCTGCCGGCGCTGTGGCTCGCGAAGCGATCGCCCCCACGCCGGGCGAGCGCGGCTTCCGCGAGCAGGCTGCGCGCGGAGTTCCCGGTACACAAGAAGAGCACGCCGATGGGGCGCGCGCCCTCCCCGACCGCACGGCCACTGCGCTCTTCCATGCCGACCCCCTCCGAACGTCTCGGACCGGAGACGTCGCGCCCGAGGATCGCGCGGGGCTCGGCAGGATGCGAGTCCCCGGATAGACGCGCGAGATCGACGCGAAAGGGCGCGCGTGTGTGAAGGCGTTCACGGTCGCCCGTTCGCACCCTGGCCAGACTCTCTCCGAGCCCCCTCGGAGGATCTCGACATGAAGAAGCCGCTTGCTCCTCGACCCGCCCCGCTCCCGCGCGGCTTCGCCATCGCTGCCTTCTTCTATCTGGCGCTCTTCGCGGCGCTCACGCTCGCGGCCGGCGAAGCGCCCGCCCAGAATTTCGGTGCCTGCCTCCAGGACGATGGCGTCGCCTACTTCGGTTATTCCAGCGCCGCCGTCGCGGCGAGCGAAGCCGTCTGGATCTTCGACGGCGATCCCTGGAGCCCGAGCCCTTGCGGTCCGCCGGTCGGCGGCGGCGCCGAGAGCCTGACGGGCGGATCCGTCGCCGCCGCGAACTACGCAGCGGGCACGGGCGTGATCCTCACGACCTCGGCCCTGGCGCCTCCGACCACGATCCTGCCCTCGCGCGGCTTCCTGGCCTTCGAGGCGAGCTACCGCTTCCGGGTCGTGCCCGACGACCCGCTCGCGACCGGCCCCGTCGAGATCATCGTCACGACCCGTCACCGCTTCGGCGACGACCGGTTCGCAGCGACCGGCGACGCCAACGCCTCCAACACCTACCGCGCGCTCTACGCCGTCGAGAACGGCCCGATCTTCTGGCCGGGCTTCCTTCAGGACTGGTCGACGGACGGGCTTCCGATCGTCTCGAAGGGCTACTACGACCTCGTGGAACGCGTCACGGTCCCGGTCGACCAGGAGCTCGTCTTCCGGACGAGCTTCCAGCAGGAGAGCTTCGCGCGCGGCAACGTCGGCCTCCCGACGAGCTCTGCCGCCGCGTCGCTCGGATCGACCAGTACCTTCGCGTTCGAGACGGACGCGGCCGCCACGATCGTCTTCGCCGTCGAAACGGAGCTCGGGCTCGCGGCGCCGCAGCTCGACGTCGTCCCCGAGCCGGCGACGACGCTGGGCTTCGCGCCGGGCCTCGTCCTGGCCGCGGCGCTCGGGCGACGAAGGTGCGGCCCTCGGGCGACGAAGGCGCGGCGCTAGCGAACCGTGCCGGGCGTGCGCCCCTCCGAGAGCGAGGCGAAGCGACGGGCGAGGTCGAGGGCCTGTCGATAACCCGCGACGAAATCGTCTTCGTCGAGGGTCGAGAGACGGTGGCTGAAGACCGCGAAGATCCGGCCTTCCGACAGGGCGTACCTCGCGTCGAGGCCGTGATGGAAGTTCGCCTCGAGCATCTGGACGAGATCCTGGGCCGTGATGTTCGCGCTCATCGGAATGGACAGGATGAGCTGAACGCGATCCGTCTCCGGATCCGAGATCAGGAAGACGTCGATCCCGTCGACCTGGCTGCGCATGTAGCCGGCGCCGCCGTCGACCTTCTCGACCTGGCGCTCGAAGAGGCGACCGAGCCTGAACTGATCCATCGGGCCTTCGGACGACGCGCCGGACGCGCCCGAACCGACCGAGAGACAGCCTGCCAGCAGGAGCGGGAGCGCCGCCCAGAGGAGGACCGACCGCTTCACTTCTTCCCCTTGCGCTTGGCCGCGAGGCTGTCCGCGATCTTCGGGACCTTCGTCTTGCCGAGCTTCGCCACGTGCCGGAACTCTTCCGGCGTGAGCGGGACGACCGACAGGCGGCCGCGCTTCACGAGCTGGATCTCGGGAAACTTCGGATCGGCCTTGATCGTCGCCAGGCCGACCGGCTCGGTGAAGGGCACGACGGGCGCGACGTCGACCACGACCCACTGCGGATCGTCGGCGGTCGGATCCGGATAGCCTTCGCCGACGATCTCGACGATGCCCACGACTTCCTTGCCTTCGTTCGAGTGGTAATAGAGGGCGAGGTCCCCGTTCTTCATGGCCGCGAGGTGGTTCCGGGCCTCGTAGTTGCGGACGCCGTCCCAGTAGGTCTGGCCGTCCTTCACGAGGTCGTCCCAGGAATACTTGAAGGGCTCGGATTTCATGAGCCAATAGCCGCGTGCCACGTGAGTCTCCGGAAGGGTTCGGGGATCGGATTCGGATCCGGTCGGGGAAGCGTAGCCGCCGCAGCGAGGCGGCGTTCGAGCGGGCTGGCGGGCGGGACGGCGGCTGGGGAGGCGGTTGCGAAGGCGATTGCGAGGGCGGACGGCGCTAGCGCAGCTCTTCCGGCGTCTGCTTCGCCATGCGATGCCCCGCCGCGAGGGCGAGGATCGGCCGGGTCGTGAGGCGATAGGCGGCGTTCGCGCGGATCCAGTTGTACCAACCCGCGATCACCGAGGGCTGCTCGCCGAGCGAGCGGAGCCCGAGCGCGGCGACCTCGTCCGCGTCGGCGCCGTGATGGGGGATCTCGCCGGCGACCTCCTGGAACTCGGTCTCGACGGTGCCCGGCTCGAGGACGAGCACGTCGATGTTGCTCGCGCGCAGCTCGGCCCAGAGCGCCTCGCCGAGCTGGGCGTCGAAGGCCTTCGTGGCGGCGTAGACCGCGTGGAGCGGCAGCGGCTGACGCCCCGCCACGGAGCCCGTGAAGAGGACGCCTCCACGTCCGCGCTCCCGCATGCCCTGCACGAGGGCATGGGCCAGCACGAGAGGCGCCTCGCAGTTCACCGTCACGAGTCGGCGCAGCCGCTCCCCGTCGAGGAGGTCGAAGCGACCGGCGTATCCGAGCCCCGCGTTGTTGACGAGCAGGCCGATCTCGAGGTCGGCGACCGCCTCCGCGAGCCGGGCGGCGCCGCCGGCCTCCGCGAGGTCCGCGACGACGATGCGGGTCTCGACGTCATAGTCGCGCTCGAGCTCCGCGGCGAGCGACTGCAACCGGTCTTCGCGCCGCGCGCTCAGCGCGACGTTCACGCCATCGGCGGCGATCTGACGCGCGAGGGCCGTTCCGATCCCGGCGGACGCGCCGGTCACGAGCGCCCAATCGCCGTAGCGCGCACGGAGAGCCAGCGGCTTCGGATCGAAGTGGTCGCGGTGGGTCCAGAACGCCCAGGTGAGCGCGCCCATCGGGATCGCCGGGAAGATGCCGACGATGATCCCCGAGAAGCCCCCGGTCTCGAGGGCGGTCCAGAGGTAGAGACCGAAAGCGACCTGCGCGGTGTAGGCCGGAGCCCAGAAGGCCATCCAAGGGCGCCGGCGCCGGAAGCCGTAGACCGCCGCGCCGTACACGAACCAGTGCGGCACCGCGAGGATCTTCGCCCAGACGCCCGTGAACAGGATCCCGAACCAGACTTCCTGATCCACCTCGACGGGCTTCACGAAGAGATCCCAAGGCATGTAGACGAAGGCCATGTACGCGCAGAAGACCATCACCGCGCTCATCCACCACGGACGCTCGCGGAAGACGTCGAACAGCCACTCGCGCATCGGATCTCCTCGGTCGGGACGGCCGAAAAAGTAACCGATGTGGCGCGACGGCGGACCTGCGATCAAGCGCGGACGGCGTCGCTCCGCAGCGGGAAGTAGAGATGAAAGGCCGTGCCCTCCCCCTCGCCGCTCTCGACGCGCAGCCCGCCCTGCGCCGCTCGCACGAACTCCACGACGCTCGGCAGTCCGAGTCCGGTCCCCTTGCCGGGGGCCTTGGTCGTGAAGAAGGGCTCGAGGATCCGCTGTCGGAGACGCTCCGGGATACCGCAGCCTTCGTCCCGCGCCGTGAGGCGGACGTAGTCGCCGGGCCGCAGATCCGGGATCGGATCCGACGGCGCAGCGTCGTCCCGCCCCGAACCGTCGACGTGGACGAGTCGGGAGGCGAGTTCGAAGCGACCGGCGCCGCCGAGCGCATCGCGGGCATTGGCCGCCAGGTTGAGGAGCGCGGATTCGAGGCGGCAGCGGTCGAGCCGGACCGGCGTGGCGTGCGGATCCGGATCGATCGCGAACTCCACCTGGCGCCCCAACACCTGCCGGATCATGCCGGACAGCGAGAGGATCGTGTCGCCCAGATCCAGGTCCTCGGCGCCGTCGTTCGGGCGGCGTCCGAAGCGAAGCAGCTCGTTCACGACGCTGGCGGCGCGCTGTGTGGCCCCGCGCAGCTCGGCGAAGTCTTCGTAGCCCGGCTTCCCCGGCGCGAGATCGAGCTCCATTTCCAACAGCTCGCCGAAGCCGAGGACGGAGGTCAGGATGTTGTTCAGATCGTGCGCCGTCGCGCTCGCCACGCGGCCGACCCCCTCGAGACGGGTCCGATGGGCGCTCTCCTTGCGGCGCGCTGCGACCGCGCCCTCGAGACGCAGACGATCGAGGGCGAGCCCCGCGAGTCGCCCGACGTGGCCGGCGTCGGCGACCCGGGCAGGATTCGCATGACGTGCGCGGGTCGAGGCTTCGACCGCGAAGAACCCGAGCAACCCGCTCGGCGAAGGGCACGGAAGGAAGAGGAACGTCTGCATTCGGCGCCAGCCGACGATCCGCGCCGGTTCGTGTTCCGTCGACGCCCCGAGACCCATGCCGACCGGCAGGCGGTAGGCGCGGCCCGCGACCAGCGCTTCGCGGACGGCGGGCTGGGCGTCGAGATCGAGCGTCTTCGGCAGGCGTGCGCCCGCATCGGCCGCGCGGAGGGGTTCGGCCACCCAGCGATCGGCGTGCTCGAAGCCCTTCGCGCCCTCGACGTGAGGCACGATCGAATCCGCCGCGAAGAAGTCGACGGCGTCCGCCTCGAGGCCCCGCCCCAGCGTCTCGAGCGAGAGGGCGATCGTCTCGGCGATCGACCCCGCGTCGGGATCCACCAGCTTGCGCGACAGCGTGTGCAGGGCGGTCTCGAACACGGACGGACTCGCCGTCACCGCGCGCGGTCCCGAGAACGGCGTCGGCTCCGGCGCGGCCGACGGCTCCGGCGGAACGAACGTCTCGATGGGCGCTGTGCTGGACATGATTCCGGACCCCTCCGGAGGGCGATTCCCAGAACCACCCCCATGGAAATCATGTCGTCGCGTCCTCGGGCGGGCTTTAGTGTTGCCGGAGACTTCCACCGTCACGCGAAACGGTTTCCCCCGGCCATCACGGGCGTCCTCCCGAGGCCGATTCCGGGTTTTTCCCCGGCTTTTCGTTCTCCATCCAAAAGGGGTACCCTCGGCGCCGTTTCGTCCCCCCCTCCTCCGTCCGGCCCCCGAAGGAGCGTGCGCGACCCGCGCCGCCCGCGAAGGCCCGGCGAACCCCGCACGAGCGACCAGCGATCACCATGGGCAGCGTCTACGGCCACCTCTTCCGCATCTCCACCTTCGGCGAATCCCACGGCGGCGGCGTGGGGGTGATCCTCGAGGGGTGCCCGCCTCGACTCGAGATCGATGTCGCCGAGATCCAGCGCGACCTCGACCGCCGGCGCCCGGGCCAGAGTGTCCTGACCACCCCGCGGCAGGAAGCGGATCGAGCGGAGATCCTCTCCGGTGTCTTCGAAGGCAAGACGCTGGGAACCCCGATCTCGATTCTCGTCAGGAACAAGGACGCGCGACCATCCGCCTACGACGAGATGCGCGAGACCTATCGCCCCTCCCACGCCGACTTCACGACCGACGCCAAGTACGGGATCCGGAACTGGCAGGGCGGCGGCCGCGCCAGCGCGCGCGAGACGATCGGCCGCGTCGCAGCCGGCGCGATCGCCCGCAAGCTCCTCAAGGAGTACGCCGGCGTCGAAGTCCTCTGTTGGGTCCGCCGCGTGAAGGACATCGACTCGAAGGTCGATCCGGAGACGGTGACCCTCGAGGAGATCGAGGCGAACGACGTGCGCTGTCCCGACGCGGACGCCGCAGCGAAGATGTACGACCTGATCGACGGCATGCGTCGCCAGGGCGACAGCGTGGGCGGCGTCGTCGAATGCGTCGCGCGCGGCGTCCCGGTCGGCCTCGGCGACCCGGTCTTCGACAAGCTCGAAGCCGACCTCGCGAAGGCGATGATGTCACTGCCGGCGGCGAAGGGCTTCGAGATCGGCTCTGGCTTCGACGGCACGGCCCTCACCGGCAGCGAGCACAACGACGCCTTCGAGATCGACGAGCAGGGGCGAACGCGCACCGCGACGAACCGCTCCGGCGGCATCCAGGGCGGCATCTCGAACGGCGAGTCGATCCACCTGCGCATCGCCTTCAAGCCGACCGCCACGGTCCGCACCGAGCAGCAGACCGTCACGAAGCAGGGCGAGACGACGACCCTCGCCGCCGGCGGACGCCACGACCCCTGCGTGTTGCCGCGCGCGGTGCCGATGGTCGAGGCGATGGTCTGCCTGACGCTCGCCGATCACTGGCTGCGCCAGCGCGGCCAGGACGTCATCCCGCGCGAGGACTGAGCGCGCCCGGAGCGGGTGATGGCGGGGCGCGCTCGGCCTAGTCCGACAGGTGCTCCGCCTGGTAGGCGTAGACCCGCTGAGCGTCCTCGTCGGTCACGAGGTCGGTGAAGAAGCGGATCCGGTCGCCCTCGAACTCGACGCGCTCGGTCCCGCCGAAGACGAGGTCGGGCTTGCCGGCGAGGGTGTAGGTCCCGCGCCAATCGAAGGTCACGGTGTCGTCCGCGGCGACGGGGGCACCGAGCAGCTCGGTCTTCCGCTCGTCGAAGTGGCGGTCGAGGCCGTCGACGCTGGCCTTCAGCTGGGTCAACACGGCCTGCCGTCCCGTCCAGCGGCCACCGAGGGGCGGGCCGCCGGTCACCTCGTAGACGGCGTCCTCCGTGAGGAAGGGCTCGAGACGGGTCCAGTCGTCGTCGACGTAGGCCTTCTCGAAGGCGGCGGCGAACTCGATGAAGCGTTGGAGGAGATTCAAGGGGAGCTCCTGCACGGGCATTCGGGACGCGGCGATCAGGGTAGCAGGGCGCGGACGCGAGCTGCGGCATACTGCCGCCGCGCCGGCCCCGGAGGTCGGGGCGCGGAGGGAGCTTCGATGGCACCGCAGACGCCGCCGGCCGAGGTCGACATCGACACCGCGCTGGTCCGTCGTCTCCTCGGGGCCCAGCACCCGGATCTCGCGGACCGGCCGCTCGCGCCGGTTGGCGAGGGCTGGGACAACGCCATGTTCCGCCTCGGTGAGACGCTCGTCGTGCGACTCCCCCGACGCGCCCGCGCGGCCGAGCTGGTCCGCCACGAGGCGCGCGTCCTCGAAACCCTCGCGCCGCGTCTCCCGATCCCGATCCCGACGCCGGTCCGCACGGGCGAGCCGACGGACGACTACCCGTGGCCGTGGAACGTGGTTCCGTGGTTCGAGGGCGAAGAGGCCGCGGCGTCGCCACCGCCCGACGGCGACGCGCCCCGCTTCGTCGCGTTCCTGCAGGCCCTGCACGTCCCGGCGCCCGCGGAAGCGCCGGAGAACGCGTTCCGAGGCGTGCCGCTCGTCGATCGCGCCGAGGTCGTCGAGAAGGCCTTCGCCGCCCTTCGCCCGGACACGCGGGTCGTCACGCCCGCGATCGAAACCGCCTGGGCCGACGCGGTCGCGGCACCGATCGCCGAGACCGACGTCTGGCTCCACGGCGATCTCCACGGCCGGAACGTGCTCGTCCGAGACGGTCGCGTCGCCGCCGTCATCGACTGGGGCGACGTCACCAGCGGCGATCCCGCCTGCGACCTCGCCGCCCTCTGGATGCTCTTCGATGACCCGCGCGTGCGGGCCGAGGCGCTGACGCAGTACGGAGTCGACGAGGCGCTGCGCGTTCGCGCGCTCGGCTCGGCCGTGAGCTTCGCCGCCGTCCTGCTCGCCCATGGTCGCGAGGGCGACCCGCGGCTCGCGACGGTCGGTGCGAACACCTTCCGGCGCGTCGAGGCGGACCTCGCTGCGGCGCGCTGATCCAGACGCGCGGTCAGGGCAGCAGCGTGAATCCGGCGATCGACGAGGCGAGCGCCGCCGCGATCGCCGAGCCCGCCGCGATGCGATGGATGTCGCGGGCCGAGGCGTCTCCGTTCGCCAGCGCACGACCGCTCCATCCCGTCCAGAGGAAGAGACCGAGCACGATCAGGCCGAGGATCGCGTGAAAGCTCTCGAAGACCGCGCGCTCCCGGAAGAAGAACATCGACGGCGGACCGCCCACGAAGCCCACGACGACCATCGCGATCGCGATCTGTCCGAATCGCAGGTGACGATCGCGGAGCGCACGTTCGACGCGCTGTCCCTTCGCGCGGCGCCTTCGGATCTCGGTGCCGAGCCGCCCCGCCTGGATGGCGAGCACGACCGAGACCACCATCCATGCCGGATGGGCGAAGGCGAGAATGCGCTGCCAGCTCTCCATCGATTCGACGGGGCCTCGGCGCGCTACTCGATCTTGTAGACCGAGTCGGGCGGGAGATTGCCGACGAGGGTCTCGGTCGCCTTGCCGAGATAGCTCGCGTCCCGGGACTCGAGCGTCAGCATCACCCGATAGTGCTCTTCGTTGATCCGCGGGTAGCTGCCGAGCATGAGCGCGGGGAACTCCCGCAGCAGCGCGTTCAGGATCTCGGCGATGTCGCTCTCCGCCGGCCGGACGTAGATCTTCGTCAGCTGGAAGGGCACGCCGCTGAAGCGATCCGAGAGCGAGTGGAACTTCTTCTCGAAGAGCTCGGGGATGCCCGGGAAGATGTGCACGTTCTCGACGATCACGACCGGGAACCAGAGGCCGCCGACGTCGAGGATCTCCGCGCCGGCCGGGATGATCGCCATCTTCTTCATGGCGTCGTTGAGCGGCTTGTCGGCGTACCGCGCCATCCGGTCGACCATCGACTGGTTCATTTCGAGCTCACGACCGAACGCCTTCGCGATCCCGTCCATCGTCATGTCGTCGTGGGTCGGACCGATTCCGCCGGACGTGAAGACGAAGTCGAATCGCTCGGACATGTCCTTCGCCTCGTGGGCGATCAGATCGATGTCGTCGGGGATCGTGAGGATCCGCTCGAGCTCGACGCCGAGCTTGCGCAGCTCGACGGCGAGGAAGGCCGAGTTGGTATCGCGCACCTTGCCCGAGAGGATTTCGTTGCCGATCACGAGGAGCGCCGCGGTGGACATGGCGCGGAGCGTAACCCACCGCGGCGTGGCCTGCGGATCCCAGGTCCCCCGAGAGGACCGCGCCCCCGCCCCCGATTCCATTCCCTAGACTTCCGCCATGGTCTGTCGCTTGCGATTCCTGCCCTCCGAGAAGGAGATCGAGGTCGAGCCCGGGGAGATGTCGCTCCTCGAGGCGACCCGCGCCGCGGGCCTCCCGATCGCGAGCGCCTGCGGCGAGAACGGCGCCTGCGCCCGCTGCGGCCTCGAAGTCATCGAAGGCGCCGATGCGATCGAAGGGCCTTCGGCGCGCGAAGAGCGGATCAAGGAGCGCAACCGGATCGACTCGGCGCTCCGGCTGGCCTGTCGCGTCCACCCGCGCGGCGACATGACCGTCCGCGCCGCCTACTGGTAGAGCGAGCCACGAACGAATGAGCGTGTCGAATCGAGCCCTCCTGATCGTCGACCACGGCAGCCGCAACGCGAACGCGAACGAGGCGATCGCCGGCTTCGCCGAGCGTGTGGCCGCGGCGCGCCCGGACTGGCGGATCGCCCACGCGCACATGGAGCTCGCCCAGCCCGACGTGCCCTCCACGATCGAGCAGCTCGTCGGCGAGGGCGTTTCCGAGATCCACATCTACCTCCATTTCCTGGGCCGCGGCTTCCACGTCCGCGAGACGATCCCGGAGCTGGTGGACGCGGCGCACGAACGCCACCCGGGTCTCCGCGTCACGGTCTCCGACCCGATCGGCGAGCATCCGAAGCTCGTCGAACTCGTGCTCGAGACCCTGCCCGACCTCGACGGCTGAGCGACCGGCGTCGGGAGCGCCCCTCTCGCGCCTAGCGACGAGCGTCTCGCCAGATCTCGTAGGCATAGAGCGCGGCGACCGCGAGGGCGTGGTCGATCCCGATCCGGCGCACGACCTCGCGCAGATCCGAAACGGGCAGCAGCTCGAAAGTCGTGTGCTCCGTCGATTCGTTGCGGATCCGATCCACCTGCTCGCAGTCGAGGGCGACCTGCATGTGCACCCGGTTCCCGAAGAGGGCCGGGTTCGGATTGATCGAACCGAGCGACTCGAGCCGCCCCGCGCGGAATCCGGTCTCTTCCAGCAACTCCCGCTCGCCCGCGATGGCCGGCGTCTCGCCCGGATCGATCAGACCACCCGGGATCTCGAGGGTGACCGTCCGCGAACCGTGCCGGAACTGGCGGACGAGGACGAGCTGTTCGTCCCGGGTCAGCGCCACGACGTTCACCCAGTCGGGCGACTCGATCCGGTAGAAGGGATGCGCGGCCCCGGTCTGCGGCGACTCCATCGTCGCGCGCTGGACGTCGAAGACCTTGCAGTGTTGGAGGTGTTCCTCGCCGAGGACGCGCCACGCGGGCGGCGGCGCGGCGGGTCGGGACGGAGCATCGAAGGAGTCGGATTCGGCCATCGGACGAAGCTAACACGGCACCCTCGGAACCCGGCGTTCGCGGCCGCCAATGCTAGATTGCCGGCGACTCGACCCCCCTTCGAGGCCCATCGATTGTCCTCCTCGTCCGCCGATACCCGAAGCCTGCTGGAACGCGGTGGACACCTCTACATGGTGGGCTGCGCGGTGTTCGTCGGCCTGGCGGGCGCGCTCGGGGCCGTCCTCTTCCGCCTGATGATCCGCCTGATCCAGGGCTTCTTCTTCGAAGGGACGGCGGGCGTCGCGGCAGTCTTCGAGGAGGGCATCGCGGCCGAGACCCGCGACCCCCTCGACGTTGCCCAGGAGCTCTCCTGGGCCTGGCGGATCGCGATCCCCGCGGCGGGCGGCGCCCTGGTCGGTCCGCTCATCTACTTCTTCGCGCGGGAAGCCCGGGGCCACGGCATCCCCGAGGTCATGAAGGCCGTCGCGATCCGCGGTGGCGTCATCCGCGCGCGCATCGTCGGCGTGAAGGCCCTCGCCTCTGCGCTCTCGATCGGGACGGGCGGCTCGGTCGGCCGCGAAGGCCCGATCGTGCAGATCGGCTCCGCCTTCGGTTCGACGATCGGACAGAAGCTGCGGCTGAACGCCGCCGGTATCCGGACCCTCGTGGGCTGCGGCGCCGCCGCGGGCATCTCGGCGACCTTCAACGCCCCGATCGCCGGCGCGATCTTCGCCGCGGAGATCATCGTCGGCGACTTCGCCGTCACCCAGTTCACGCCGATCGTGATCAGCTCGGTCGTGGCGTCGGTCGTGACGCGGTACGCGATCGGCAATCACCCGGCGTTCCCGGTGCCCGATTACGAGATCGTGAGTCCCTTCGAGCTCGGCCCCTACATGATCGCCGGCGTCGTCGCGGGACTGGTGGCGGTCGCCTTCATCCGGACGCTGACCTTCGCCGAGGACACCTTCGAGCGGGTGCCGTTGCCCGAGTGGTCGAAAGCGACCGTCGGCGGCGCGCTGGTCGGGGTGATGGCGATCTGGCTCCCCAACATCTACGGCGTCGGCTACACGACGATCTCCGGCGCGCTCACGGGCCAGCTCGCGGCGACGCTGATGGGTCTGCTCGTCGTCGCCAAGATCGTCGCGACCTCGATCACGATCGGCTCCGGCGGATCCGGTGGCGTGTTCGCGCCATCCCTCTTCCTGGGCGCGACGGCGGGCGGCGTCGTGGGCTCCCTCGTCGAGCAGTACTTCCCGGGTGCGACGGCGACCAGCGGCGCCTACGCCCTGGTCACGATGGGCGCGGTCGTCGCGGCGGCCACCCACGCGCCGGTCTCCGCGATCATCATCATCTTCGAGTTGACCCAGACGATCGACATCATCCCGGCGCTGATGACCGCCTGCGTGATCTCGACGCTGGTGGCACAGCTCTCCTATCGCGACTCCATCTACACGACGAAGCTGCGTCGCCAGGGCGTCGACCTCTTCGAGGCGCAGAACCCGAACGTCCTGAAGGACCTCTCCGTCCGGGACGTCATCGTCCTCGATCCCGTCGTGATCCCCGCCAGCGCGGACTTCAAGACCGTGCTCGATCTCGTCGTCGCGAGTCCGCACAACCAGTTCTACGTGGCGAGTCCGTCCGGCGCGCACATGGGCGCGATCTCGCTCCAGGAGATCCGCCGGTTGATCTACGAGCAGGACGCCCTCCAGCACGTGCTCGTCGCCGGGGACCTCGTCGACTCGAGCCATCCGTCGGTGACCGACGACGTCGATCTGTCGGTCGTGATGTCGATCTTCAGCTCGAGCCACGTCGACGAGATCGCGGTGGTGAACGCCGACGACCGCAAGAAGCTCGTCGGCACGATCCGCGAGAAGGACGTGATCGAGGCCGCGGGGGCGGAGCAGCTCCGACGCGATCTCGCCGGCGGAATGCAGACGAGTCTCCGCGCCGCCGGCGCCGGGCAGACCGTCGATCTCGGCGACGGCCACCAGCTGCGCGAGATCATGGCGCCGCCGCACGTGGTCGGTTCGACGCTCCGCCGGCTCGGTCTCCGCGAGCGGGTCGGCGTCCAGATCCTGCTGGTCCGCTCGAAGCTGCCCGAGGGCGGGACCCACCTGCGCGTGCCGCACGGCGAGGACGTGCTCGTCGAAGGCGACGCGGTGATCGTCGCCGGGACGATCCAGGCGCTCGACATGCTGGACGCGCTCTCGATGCAGCCGCCGCCGGAGACGACGCTCACCTAGCGTCGGGCCGCCGCGTCGGGGCGGACGGCCTCGAGGCCCAGCTCGCCGGGGTCGTGCGACCGCGGTGGCTCGTCGCCGCGCGCGCTAGAGATCGAGCTTCTCGAGCGGCGGCAGGCCCATCGCTTCGCGGTGGCGCGCGTGGTAGTGGTGGAGTGCGGGCTCGTTGCGGCCGAAGACGATATGGGAGAGCTGTCCGCTCTCGGCGGCACGCTGCTGCTGCACGCCCATCAGGTAGTCCTCCTGCTCGATCGTGCTGTCGAAGACTTCCTTGATGGCCTCGAACGAAACGACGAAGTCGCCCTCGAGCTCGCGGTCGTAGGTGTTCTCCGCCGTGATCGCCTGCGCGTCGCCGGAGCGCAGCTTCTGGATCGCCTCGTGGGTCATGTAGTGCTCGACGCGCGTGACCGAACGGGACGGGTCGTTCGGCGCATCCCTGTCCGGATAGATCTTGACGAGGATGGCGCTGGCGTTGCCGAGATTGAGCTGGACGTTCGGGAACAGGTAGTAGAGCGTCGTCGCGACCTCGGGGAGCGTCCATTCGCTCTCGGGGCGTTGGCGCACCTCGTCGATGTTCCGGGAGCAGAGGACGAAGCGGTGGTTGCGGCCCTCCGTTTCGTAGTCGAGCACGTCCCCGTGGAAGATGTTGCCGAGGGTGTTCCGGTGGAGTCGCTTGAAGTGATACGTCTCGCCGAACGTGTCGTTGGCGAGCTTCCAGTTGAGACGCCCCTTGATCTCGGTCTCGCCCATGAAGACGAAGTTCTCGAGGCCCCAGTCCTCGAGCTCCACGCCGAGCGCACCGAGCTGGGCGTCGAGATCGAGCTCGCTCTCCGCGCTCGGGTGGACCCAGAGCAGGCCTGCCCGCTCGGCCGAGGGGAGTTCGACGAGCCCGAAGCAGGCCTTGTCGATCGAACCGACCTGATCCTGGAGCGGGATCGACGCGAGGTCCCCGGCGTGGGTGTACGTCCAGTGATGGAAAGGGCACATGAAGCGTGTCGACTCGCCGCGCCCCTCGGCGACGCGCGCGCCGCGGTGCCGGCAGGCGTTCACGAACGCGCGGAACTGCCCGTGCTTGTCGCGGGTGGCGAGGATCGGGACGCCGAAGTCGTCGATCGTCAGATAGCTGCCGGGCTTCGGGAGCGAACCCGAGAGCGAGATCACCTGGGGATGGTCCTTGAAGAGGGCCTCCCACTCGCGTTCGGCGAGGGCGGCGTCGGTGTAGACGTCGGTCGAGTTCCGATAGCCGACGCCGGCGTCGATGTTCCGGCCGGAGTCGAGCTGACGGATGAGCTCGTGGATGATCGAAAGTTCCTTCTCCCGCTTCATGACCTTCTCCTCCGCGCTCGCGTGCCCGAGGCCGTCGCCTCGCTCACCGACGCTTTCGGGGCACGTGGATGCGCATTCCCCGTCGTGGACGTTCGTTCGACGCGCGCGAGGCGCCGCTCCAGCACCGCGCGCCGGACGTCGAGCTCGGCGCGCAGCGCCTCGGTCGCCACCGCCTGCAGCGCGAGCACGAGCCCATAGAGGGCGCGCGCCTCGAAGGCGTCGAGGTCGAGCCGGCCCCAGGCCCACTGGGCGCAGGCCAGCTCGTACCCGTGGTAGATCTGCTCGCCGAGCCGGATCGGATCCGCCTCCGCGCGGAGCAGCCCGCGCGCCTTCGCCGCCTCGAGCCCTTCGCGCTGCAGCTCGATCGCGCGGCGCGCGATCCGACGCTCCGCGTCCGCCTCGAGCGCCTGCGCCGCGAAGCCCGCGACCATCATGGGGCGGTGGGTGCGCTCGTTCTCCCCGAACTCGCGCACGCTGACCTCGATCACCGCGAAGCAACGATCGATCGGATCGTCGAGGGTCGACTCCGCGTCGAGCACCGCGATCATGCCGTCGACGGCGTCGGCGATCATCGCGACCAGGATGTCGTCGCGGGCACCGAACAGGTTGTAGAGCGTGGTGACGGAGACGGCAGCCTCGCTCGCCAGCTTTCGCATCGACAGCGACTCGATGCCGTCGCGTTCGATCAGCCGCCGCGCGGCGTCGAGGATCCGCCGGCGACGCGCCTCGACGTTCGCCTCGCGCAAGGACGGCGCGGGCGGGACGGCGGTCGAGGTTCGCGGGGACGGCGGCACGCCAAAGTTGTAACACCGTACCAACTTCCTGGCAAACCTCGATCGGCTCCTCGCCAGGCGCCGCCGCGCTAGCTCCGCTCGGAGAGCCGGATCTCGACGTCCGCGGCGCCCGGGGCGAGTCCCTCGAGGACCGGACTCGAGATGTCGCCCGGTCCGCGCGTCATCGCGTTCCCGTCCGCGTCGAGCCGCGCCGAGAGCGAGATCGCCCCCGCGAACTGCATGGACGGGATCATCACGTTCTCCGGCCCGATCGAGAACGCCAGCGGGAAGGCTGGATCCGGGATCCGGAGCACCGCGAGCGGCGGTCCGCCGGTCGCGCCCTGCGGCCGCGCGATCACGAAGAGCACGCCCTGGTCCGGACGCGCGCCCGCGAGTTCCGGCGCGAGCACGATCTCGCCGGTGATGGCATCGCCTCCGCTCGCGACCGGAGCATCGGCCGCAGCCGGCGGCCCTCCCGCTTCGGCCCGCGTCGGCGGCACCGCGCCCCGCGGCGCTCCGCCCTCGTTCTCGCTCTGCCCCTCGCTGGAGCCGACGCCGCCCGCCGGGCCCGGGAAGATCCGGGCCAGATCCGGCGCCCGCGGCTCTTCGCCCGGGGCGTAAGGCTCGACGTTCCGGTCACAGGCGACGAGCGCGAGCGCGAGCGCGAGCAGGCCGAGCGCTGGGCGAAGAAGCGAGGCCTTATCGCTACGAATCGAAGGCGGACGGAGCGCGTGCGAGGCGGGGTGCTTCATGGAGGCACCTTAGCGCGACGATCCGACCCGCCCAGGAATCCGGCCGCGCTCCCGATCGACCCAGCGGGAATCAAGCGCCGGCCCCGATCGACCGCTGTGAAGGGGCGTGAAGCTCGCCGCCTGGATCGTCGTCGTCACTGCGCTCTCCGCCCTGCCCGCCCCGAACGCCGCGGCCGGCGTAGCGCCCCTGGTCTGTGCCGACGGCGAGACGCTCGCG
>JBCCZJ010000048.1:0-17110 GCA_039187915.1 Myxococcota bacterium | reverse complement strand
GCGCGCGGACGGCCGCGCCACCGGCACGCCGGGCGAGGCGGCCGCGGCCGATTGGCTCGCCCGCGCCTTCGCGCGCGCCGGCCTCGTACCGGATGGGACCGACGGCGGCTGGCAGCACACCTTCGAGTTCACCGCCGGCGTGAAGCTCGGCCCGGACAACCGGCTCGCGATCGACGACGGCCCGCCGGAAGCCGGCGAGACCTGGCGCCCCCTCGCCTTCTCGCGCTCCGGCACGTTCGACGCCGCACCCGTCGTCTTCGTCGGCTACGGACTGGTCGCCGCCGAGACCGAGGACGCGCCGGCGATCGACGACTTCGCGAGCGTCGACGTTCGCGGGAAATGGGTCCTCGTCTTCCGCGACCTGCCCCAGACCCTCGCGCCCGAGCGACGACGCGAGCTGCAGCGCCACGCGGGCCTGCGCTTCAAGGCCATGATCGCCCGCGACCGCGGCGCGCGCGGCGTCCTCATCGCGAGCGGCCCGCTCGGCCGCTTCCGCGAAGAGCTCGTCCCGCTCCGCTTCGACGCGTCCCTCGCCGGCACCAGCATCGCCACGCTCTCCATCACGGACGCCATCGCCGAGCGCCTGCTCGAGGGCACGGGACGCTCGCTCGAGGCGTGGCATCACCTGGCCGACGAGACGATCAAGGCGAACGAAGGCGGCTCGATCTCCTTCTCGATCGGCAAGCGGAGCGTCGTAGCGAGCGTCGACGTGCAGACGGAACGCCGCGAAGGGCGCAACGTTCTGGGCCGACTCGTCGTCGGCGACGCGCCGAGCGGACAGACCATCGTGATCGGTGCCCACTACGATCATCTCGGTCGCGGCGACGGCGGCAACTCCCTCGCAGGCGGTGAAGAAGCCGGTCTCCCTCATCACGGCGCGGACGACAACGCCTCGGGCACCGCCGTCGTGGTGGAGCTCGCCGAGTCCCTCTCCGCGCGGGTCGAACGCGGCGAGAACGTCGGCGCACGCGACTTCGTGTTCGCGGCCTGGTCCGGCGAGGAGCTCGGGCTGCTCGGTTCGAACGCGTGGGTCGGCGAGGCGGTGAATCCGCACACGAACGAGACGGGCCCCGTCGCCTACCTGAACTTCGACATGGTCGGCCGACTCCGGGACGGCCTCGTCGTGCAGGGCCTGGGCTCGAGCCCGGTCTGGGTGAACACCGTGGTCGCAGCGGCGACGGACACGACGTTGCCGCTCCAACTCCAGGAGGACAGCTACGTCCCGACCGACGCGACGAGCTTCTACACGCACGGCGTGCCGGCCCTGTCGGCGTTCACGGGCAACCATGCCGAGTACCACACGCCGCGCGACACGATCGACCGTCTCAACCTCGACGGCACGGCGAAGATCACCGCGCTCTTCGAGCGGATCGCGCTCGCCGTCGGCCGGGCGGCGTCCGCGCCCGCCTACACGGCCCAGACCGACCCCTCGGGCGGCCGCGGGCGAGGCGGCTTCCGCGTCTATCTCGGAACGATCCCCGACTATGCCAATACCGACGTCGTCGGCGTGAAGCTCTCCGGCGTCGCGCCGCAGGGCCCCGCCGAGAACGGCGGCCTGCGCGGCGGCGACGTGATCATCGGCGCGGACGGAAGACCGATCGAGAACCTCTACGACTACACGTTCGCGCTCGAGGCCATGCAGGTCGGCGAGCCGGTGCGGCTGAAAGTCCTGCGCGACGGCGAGGCGATCGACATCGAAGTGGTCCCGGCCTCGCGGGACTGACCTGCCCCGTGACGGACGACTTCACCGACGACGCCCGGTTCGCCCGACGCGATGCGGGCCGCAGCCGCTCGAAGTATGCTAGGCCGCCGTGCAGAGCGTGATCTCCGACCGTTTCCACGAGCTGGCGCTCCTCCCGGAGAGCCAGCAGGGCCTCGCCGAAGGGGCGTTGGTCCTGGCCGCCGAGGTCCGCCCGGATGTGGATGTCGCTTCGGGGCTCGAGACCGTCGCGGAGATCGCCGACCGCAGCCGTCCCCTGGTCGATGCGGCGGCCACGCCGAGCGGCGCGGTCGACGCGCTGAACCACGCGCTCTTCGAGCTCGAGCGCTTCCGAGGCAATCAGGAGCACTACGACGACCCGCGCAACAGCTTCCTCGACGAGGTGCTCGCGCGGCGCCGCGGCCTGCCCATCACGCTCTCGGTCCTCTACGTCGAGATCGCCCGCCAGCTGGGCTTCGAGGCGTACGGGATCGGATTTCCGGGACACTTCCTCGCGAAGGTCGTCGGCGTGAGCGACGTCCCGGACCGCGAGATGATCATCGATCCCTTCTTCGGCCGCGTGCTCTCCCGGAACGACTGCGCCGACCGCGTCCGCGCCGCCGCCGGAGACCACGTCGACCTCGATCTCGATTGGCTGCGTCCGGTGACCGCCGTCGAGATCTACGTGCGCATGCTCAACAACCTGAAGATGGGCTACCTGCGCCAGGGGGACGGGCTCGGCGCGCTCGGTTGCTTCGACCGGATCGTCGTCCTGCTCCCGGACGCGGCTTTCGAGTTCCGCGATCGCGGCATGCTGCTCGAGCGGATGGACTGCGTCCACGCCGCGATCGATGACTACACCCGCTTCCTCGAGCTCGCGCCCGACGACGAGAGCGCCCGACCGATCCGCGCGCGCCGCGACGCGCTGTCCCAGCGCAAGCCCGCGCTGAACTGATCGCCTCTGCGCGCGAGCGCGGCGACGCCGGACTGCCTCGCGCGACGGCGGCGCGAAGGAGATGGGAGCCCGCTCAGCCGACGAGGGCGGCGACGTCGTCGACCAGGCGACCGACCTCGGGGTCGAGGTTGCTGTACCGGATCGCGAAGGTCGTGCCGTCGACGCGGATGACCTCGCCCGCCAGCTCGAAGGGGCAGACCGGCTGGATGAAGATGTAGAGCCGGACCTTGGTCCCGATCTCGGGCGAGTGGCTCGCGCTGTCGAGCCGCGCACCGGAGCGCGAGATGTTCACGAGCGTGCCGGCCCCCTCGGTCTCTCCGGCCGAGCAGAGCACATCGAACTTCGTGCGAAAACGCGGGTGATTGCGGCGATCCACGGGCTTCCCCAGAGCGGTTGGCTGGGGAGAGGATCGGGTTCCCGTTTCGATCGCTTGAGAGAATGCGCTCGCGCGGAACGCCCTCAGCCGATCTCGATCCAGCGCTTTTCCCTGGAGGCGCGGCGGATTGCGTCGAGAACTGCCTGTACGGCGACGCCGTCCGCGAAGGTCGGCGGCACCGGGTCGGAGGGAATCCCGCGCCCCTGGATGCGGTCGCGGAACGCTTCGTAGAGCCGCGTGTAGGGCGCCAGGTCCATGCCCATCGAGTGGAAGCCGTCGTAGGCGGACGCGGTCAGGAGCTCCGCCGGCGGCGGAATCGGCGCGGGGTGCACGAGATCGCCCGGCGTCTCGAGCGTTCGCTGACCGTCGGCATCGGCGACGCCGACGCTGTCGCCTTCGATCCAGAGCGTGCCCTCGGAGCCGACGAATCGGCTCGCCGCCGCGAAGGGGCCCCGCGCCGCCGAACACGACTGGAGAATGCCCTCGAGCCCCGACTCGGTCCGGAAGTGGACGGTGTAGGTATCGTCGGCGCTCCACGGTCGCGCTTCGCTGCGGGCCGCGACGGTCTGGACCGAGGCGGAGACGCCGGTGAACTCGCCGGCCGAGACGCGGATCTGGTCGATCACGTGGGAGCCGTACGCACCGAGCCAGCCGCCGCCCTCTTCCTCGCGTCGCCACCAGTCCGGGACGTCGGCGTCCGCGTCGGCGAGCGCAGGCATGTGGAAGAGGAACGTCGCGAGGCGCGGCGTCCCGATCATGCCAGCAGCGAGGGCGCGTGCAGCGGTCGCCTGCCCCGTCGCCCAGCGGAACTCGCAGCCGAGCTGGTGGACGACGCCGGCCGCTTCGGCGGCGGCGAGCATCCGGCGGCCCTCCTCCGCGTTCGCGGCGAAGGGCTTCTCGCAGACGACGTGCTTGCCCGCCGCGACGGCGGCGAGGACGAGCTCGCAGTGGGTGTGAGGCGGCGTCGAGACGGCGACGGCGTCGACCCCGGGCAGCGCGAGCGCCTCCTCGAGCGAGCCCGTGCCGAGCGGCACGTCCATCAGGTCGGCGCGCTTCCGCGCCTTTTCGGCGTCGCGCCCGACGAGCGCCTTCACGTCGAAGCCGGCCGCGCGCAGCGCGCGCAGGTGGGTCAGCACACCGAAGCCGGTGCCGACGACGATGGCACCGAGGGACGAGTCGGACATGAGCGGTCTCCGCGCAGGACCGCACGGCAGGCGCGACCCGCGACGACGCTAGCGCGAACTGCGCGAGGAGAAGCAGGACCGGATCGCGAGGGCGGCACGCGACCGCGTGCCGAACGGAGCGCTATTCGCGCCGGCAGCCCGAGAGCGCGGCGAGGCCGAAACCGAGCAGGAGGGCCGGGCCGGGCTCGGGAACCGGGTCCGGCGCGGCGTCGGTGAACCGGATCGTCCGCTTGGACGTGAGGCGCAGCGATCCGAGCTCGAAGGCCGAGAGATCGAGGTAGACGTCGCCCTGGAGATGGATCCGCCAGGTCAGCGCCGCCGCGTCGTGGCCGTCGAGCGCGCTCGGCGCCGCGGGCGCCGCGGCTTCGATCGCAGAGACGCCGACGCCCCCGCCGAACGCGGGAATCACGGAGTCGAGCACGAGGCCCGCGTCCAGCAGGAAGAGTTCGGCCGGAGGCCCGCTCTCGATCCCGCCGCCGAGCACGAGCGTCCCGCCGGTCGCCCGCCCGACGACGTTGCCCGCCCCGAGACGGACCGAGGGCGCGTCGACGAAGCGAACCGTTCCCGAGTCGGGGACGTCGAATTGCGTCCAGTCGGTGAGCACGTTCCGGTCGGCGTTCAGCGTGATCGAACCCCCGATCGACTCGCCGACGCGGGTCCGGGTCTCGATCGTGCCGCCTCGGAAATCGGCCTCGAGGGCCTCGATGAAGACGTCCCCGGTCGCGCGGACGGGCCCGCGGACCAGGAGTTGGCCGGCGGTCGAGAGCTCCACGTGGACGCCGGCGCGCGTGAGCCGCGCCGCGAAGGCCAGGTCGAAGTCGGCCGGCGCATCTGGCAGCGCGAGCGGGCCGCAGTCGTCGTTGCAGACGATCTCGACGACGTCGGCTCGCGACGGGGCCGGCCCGCCGCGGGGGCCCACGGCGAGGCCAGAGGCCGCCGAAGCCATCGAGACGCAGGCCAGGCTCGCCAGGAAAGACAGGATGCGGGCTCGGAACACGGGCGATCCCCTCCGGTTGGGGAGACGTGGTCGCGAGCGGTCGGATGTGTGCGGGAATCTGCTGCCCGCTGTGGCCCTTCAGGCGTGTCTCGAACCCCTCTTTTCGGCCCCGTCCTCGGCCGATCCGGCGGCGTCGGGCCCGCCGAACGCGACCTCGGGTCGATCGCCGCGCGCCCCCGGCCGGGGCGGCCCGGGTTATCCTGGCCCGCGAACCCGCCGCACGAGGAGCCGCCCATGGCCACCGCACTCGACTCGACCCCCGACCTCGCCGTCCGCCGCCTGTCGGGCTCCCTGGGCGCCGAGGTGACCGGCCTCGATCTCCGCTCGGCCGGCGCCAACGAGGCGCAGACGATCCTCGACCTGCTCCACGAACACCTGGTCGTGTTCTTCCCCGACCAGCACCTGACCCCCGACGAGCACATCGCCTTCGGCCGCCTCTTCGGTCGGCTCGAGGGCCATCCGAACCTCTCCCTCGACGCCGAGCGCCCCGAGTTCTTCGAGCTGAAGGCGGTCGGCGGCGCGGGCGCGGTCGCCGACGAGTGGCACAGCGACCTCACCTGCGAGGCCGAGCCGTCGATCTTCGCGATCCTCCACATGAAGACGTGTCCCGAGTTCGGTGGCGATACGCTCTGGGCGAACATGTACAAGGCCTACGCGTCGCTCTCGCCGCCCATGAAGGACATGCTCGACGGGCTGACCGCGATGCACGACGCGAGTCCGCACCACACGCCCGAGCGAAAGGCGATCCATCCGGTCGTCCGGAAGCATCCGGTCACCGGCCGCAAGTCGCTCTTCGTGAACCACCACTTCACCCGCCGCATCGTCGAGATGAGCCACGCCGAAAGCGAGAGCCTGCTCGCCTTCCTGACGAGCCACGCGACCGAGGATCGCTTCACGGTCCGCTACTCGTGGACCGAAGGGACGATCGCGATGTGGGACAACCGGTGCACGCAGCACCATGTGCTCAACGACTTCGAGGGGGAGCGCGTCATCCAGCGCGTGACCGTGATGGGCGACCGGCCGGAAGCCGGCGGCGACCTCCGCTACGAACCCTTCGACGACAAATTCAGCGCCGCGACGTGGCGCGATCACCCGCTCAAGAAATTCCTCCAATCCCGTTAGGCGGAACCCGCATGCGACGCACGCTGGCGCTCCTCGCGCTGACCCTGCTCTGCTTCCCCCCGATCGTCACGGCCGAAGAAGAAGTCGCGGCATACGTCGTCGGCGAGACCCTCGAAGGCTTCACCCTCGAGGATCAGCACGGCGATCCCGGCGCCGTCGACGCATCGACCCGGGTCCTCCTCTTCAGCCGGGACATGGCGGGGGGTGACCTCCTCAAGGAGGCGTTGTCGGACGTCGAAGCCGAGGTCCTCGAGGCACGCGGCGCCGTCTACGTCTCCGACATCAGCGGCATGCCTGCGCTGATCTCGCGCATGATGGCCGTACCGGCCATGCGCCGTCGCCCCTACGACCTGCTCCTCGATCGCGAAGGCGACGTGACGGCCCGCCTGCCCGACGCACTCGAGCAGGCGACGCTGATCCACCTCGACGCCCTGCGCATCGAACGGATCGAGCATGCCACCGACGTCGCGACGATCCGCACGAGCCTCGGGCTCGACGCCCCGGACGAGTGAAGGCCGTGACGCCGTCTCCCTCCGACTCGGACGCGCCGCTCGAAGTCGATTACCTGGTCGTCGGCGGAGGCGCGATGGGCATGGCCTTCACGGACGAGGTGCTCCACGCGTCGAAGTCCGCCACGGTCGCGGTCGTCGATCGCCGCGCGAAGCCCGGGGGCCATTGGAACGACGCCTACCGCTTCGTCACGCTCCACCAGCCCGCGCTCTACTACGGCGTGAACTCCGAGCCGCTCGGCGAGGACGAGCGGGACCTCGTCTCCCAGGCGCAGATCCTCGCCTACTACGAGAAGGTCACGAAGAAGCTCGAACGAACGGGCCGCTTCAGATTCCTGCCGAAGTGCGAGGTCGGGGAAGACGGGGCGATCCGCTCGATCGCCCGCGACGGCGAGGCGATCCCGGTCCGGGCGAAGAAGATCGTCGACGCGAGCTACATGGACGTACGGGTCCCCTCGACCACCCCGCCGCGCTATGCCGTCTCGGGCGGCGCGACGCTCGTGCCGATCAACGGGCTCGCCGAGCTCGGCCGCGGCTACGCGCGCTACGTCGTGATCGGTGCGGGCAAGACCGGCATCGACGCGGCGCTCTATCTGCTCGACCAGGGCGTCGCCCCCGGCAAGATCACCTGGGTCGTGCCCAACGACGCGTGGTTCCTCAACCGCGACGCGCTCTACCCGGACGGACTCGCCGACGAGTTCGGGACGCAGCTCACCGTGCTGCAGGACGCGCAGAGCGTGACCGAGGTCATGCAGGGGCTCGAAGACGCGGGCCGACTGCTGCGGCTCGACGCGAACGTCTGGCCGACGAAATACCGCTGCGCGACGGTGAACAACGCGGAGCTCACCGAACTCCGCCGGATCGCGGACGTCGAGCGGAGCGGCCGGGTCGAACGGATCGACGGCGCGACGCTCCATTTCGCGTCCAGCGAGCGGCGCTCTGCCTCGAGCGAGCGGCGCTTCGAGGAAGCCGCCGACGCGATTCTCTACGTCGACTGCACCGCCGACGGGCTGGCGAAGCGACCGGCGCGTCCGATCTGGGAGGGCGACCGGATCACGCTGCAGTCGATCAGCATGTGCCAGCAGGTGATGAGCGCCGCGGCGATCGCCGCCCTCGAGATGCGCGAGGGGGACGATGCGCGGAAGAACGAGACGTTCCGGCCGGTCCCCCATCCCCTCCATCCGCCGGATTTCCTGCACTGCACGCAGACGACGATCCTGAACCAGGAGCGGTCGGCTTCCGCGCTCGGGCTCTGGACCTTCCGCTGCCGCCTCTCGGCCGTCCACCACATGGGCTTCTTCGGCATCCTGCGCTTCCTCTGGAAGGTGCGGCGTCATCCCGTGCCCGACGACGCGCGCGTCGTCGCGATGATCGAAGCGGGTTAGGCGGGCCGGCTCCCTTCGGCGCACGGCGTCTCGAGGTCCTGCTCCCAGGGCGGATTCGGCCCGAACGCGCCGCGCAGGTGATCGAGCAGGAGCCGAACCCGCGTCGTGAGCAGCTTGCGATGGGCGGTCAGCGCGTGAAGCTGCAGATCGCTGCCGGTCCGGCCGGGCAGGAGGATCTCGAGCGCCCCGCTGCGCAGCGCATCGCAGGCCAGGAACGTCGGCAGGAAGGCAATCCCGAGGCCGGCGCGCGCCATCGAAGCGATCAAGGCGCCGTTGTCCGCGACGTGGCGACCCGTGAGCGGAACGCGGCGACCATCGACGTCGACCGCGCGACGGGCATCGTAGGCGTAGAGGATGGCCTCGTGATCGGCGAGGTCCTCGGGCGAGTCCGGCCGGCCGTGGCGCGCGAGGTAGTCCGGGGATGCGAGGAGCACGCGGCGGACCGGCGCGAGCCGCCGCGCGACGAGCCCGCTGTCGGGGAGATCGCCGATCCGCAGCACGACGTCGAAACCCTCGGCCACGACGTCGACGAAGCGGTCGCTGAACGAGACGTCGAGGTCGACCTCGGGCTGCGCGCGCGCGAACGCCGCGAGGGGCTCGACCAGGAACTGCCGGCCGAAGTCGACGGGCGCGTTGATCCGGATGCGACCGCGCGCGACGCCCTGGGCTTCGCCCACCGCGGACTCTGCCTCGGCGAGATCCGCGATGGCCGCCCGCGCGCGTTCGTAGAAGGCCAGCCCGTCCTCGGTCGGCACGACCTGCCGCGTGGTCCGGTTGAGCAGACGCGCACCGAGTCGCGTCTCGAGCGCACCGACCCGTTTGCTGACCGCGGACGCCGTCACGCCGAGCTCGCGGGCGGCCGCCCGAAAGCCCCCGGCCTCGACGACCCCAACGAAGGCCTCGATCTCGACGAAGGTCATTCCTTGCCCTTTTGTTTCCCGTGAGGCAACAGTGAGTGTCCCACAGACCGGATTGTTCTTCCAGCAGGAATGCCGATCCTCTCTCCAACGCCCGAGACGCCGTAGGCGGCGCGACCGAGGAGGAGAGCCCGATGGGACTGTTGATCGAAGGACGCTGGAGCACGGACTGGTACGAGACGAAGTCGACCGGCGGCCGATTCGTTCGCAAGGACAGCCACTTCCGGAACACCGTCCGCGCGGACGGCTCGACCCCCTTCGCCCCGGAAGCCGGCCGCTACCACCTCTACGTCTCGCTGGCCTGCCCCTGGGCCCATCGGACGCTGATCGCCCGGAAGCTGAAGGGCCTCGAGGACGCCATCAGCGTCTCCGTGGTCCATCCCTACATGGGCGACGACGGCTGGACCTTCGTGAACGACGACGCGACGGCGGGCGTCGTCGGCGATCCGATCCACGACGCCTCCTTCCTGCACGAGGTCTACACCCGGGCCGACGCCAAGTACACCGGCCGGGTCACCGTGCCGATCCTCTGGGACCGCGAGCACGGGACGATCGTCAACAACGAATCGTCCGAGATCCTGCGGATGTTCGACGCCGAGTTCGGCGACCTCGCGACGGGCGAAGCCCGACTCTATCCCGAGGCGCTCCGCGACGAGATCGATCGGATCAACGCCTTCGTCTACCCGAACGTGAACAACGGCGTGTATCGCGCCGGCTTCGCCACGACCCAGGTGGCGTACGACGAAGCCGTGCGCGAGGTCTTCGCCGCCCTCGACGTGATCGACGCGCGGCTCGCGGACCAGCGCTACCTCGTCGGCAACGCACCGACCGAAGCCGACTGGCGCCTCTTCACGACGCTCGTCCGCTTCGACCCGGTCTACGTCGGCCACTTCAAGTGCAACCGGCAGCGGATCGAGGACTACCCGGCGCTCTCGCCGTACCTGCGCGATCTCTACCAGACGCCGGGCATCGCCGAGACCGTGAACCTCGAGCACATCACCCGCCACTACTACGAAAGCCACCCGACCATCAATCCGACCGGCGTCGTGCCGATCGGCGCGGATCCTCGGCTCGATCGCCCGCACGACCGCGCGGCGCTCGCCTGAGCCGGAGACCGATCGTCCCGCGCCCGTATCCATTCCAAGAGAATCGAGGAGAACGACCATGAGCAATCGAGAGAACGTGCAGGCCGTGATCGACGGCATCCTGAAGGGTGAGATCCTGGAGACCTTCGACCGCTTCTATGCGGACGACGTGGTCATGAGCGAGAACGGCGTCGACGAACGCGTCGGCAAGACGGCGAATCGCGCCTACGAGGAAGCCTTCGTGAATGGCGTGACCTTCCACGGCGCCGAGGTGGGCGAGGTGCTCGTCGACGGCGACCGCTCCGTGGTCGAATGGGTCTTCGATCCCACCCCGAACGGCGGGGACCGGGTCCTCCAGAAGCAGGCGGCGGTCCAGACCTGGCGAGAGGGTCGCATCGTCCGCGAGACCTTCTATCACGGCTGACCGTGCGGACGACCGACGCGCGGCGGCACCACGGGCCGCCCGCGTCCGGCGTCCGGCTAGACTCGGCTGGCGCCCCACCCACGCAGGGAGCCTCCGACATGTCCGAAGACGCCCCGCTGAACGGCGACCTCTCCCAGCGCGTCGCGGTCGACACCACCCGACTCGCCTGGACCGCGAGCCCTTCGGGCCAGGTCGAGCGCAAACGTCTCCACCGCGTCGGCCCGCAGGAGTCGGGCCAGGTCACGAGCCTCGTCCGCTACCTCCCCGGTGCGTCCTTCCCAGAGCACGACCACCCGGAAGGCGAAGAGATCTTCGTCCTCGAGGGCGTGTTCTCCGACCAGCTCGGCCACGGCACCGTCGGCATGCATCTGCTGAACCCGGAAGGCCATCGCCATACCCCTTTCTCGGAAGAGGGTTGCCTGATCCTCGTGAAGCTCCGGCAGTACGATGGCGAAGGCCGTCCCTACCGTCGGACCGAGACGCTCGAGATGGACTGGTCCCCGACCGATCGTGCGGGCGTCGAAGAGAAGGTGCTCTTCGACGAGCCCGCCTTTCCGGATCGAACCGTGCTCGAACGCTGGCAGCCGGGAACCGGCAGCGCCGATCGGACCTTCGCGGGCGGCGCCGAGCTCTTCGTGATCCGCGGCGAGCTCGAGGATGCCGATGGCGTGCACGGGCCGGGCAGCTGGCTACGCGTCCCAGCGAGCGCCCCCCTCGCGCTCACCGCGCGAAGCGAGGCCGAGATCTATCTCAAGACCGACGGTGTCGCCGCCCTGCTCTCGGTCTGACGGAGCTCGCCCGTCCTTTCGCGGCGACTTGAAAGCGCGTATACACCGCACGAGGTCGAACGCTGCTATGTCAGGCACTCGCCCGCGGCTCTAATTCCACCGCGGGGAGGAGCGCTGCCATGGCGGATACCGCGAAGCGACAGATCGACCACAAGAAGATGCGGATCCTCGTCGGCCTGATCGCACTCCTGCTCCCGGTGCTCGCGCGCGGACTCGCAGGCGATCGGCTGCCGGATCTCACGTCGATCAGCATCAGCTACTGGACCCCCTCCCGCGACGTCTTCGTCGGTGCCCTCTTCGCGATCGGCTTCTTTCTGTCTGCCTACAACGGCAACGGCGAGCGAAGGGACCTCGAGTTCTGGGTCAGCAAGTTCGCCTGCGTCTTCGCCCTGTTCATCGCCCTCTTCCCGACCGAAGGCTTCGAGGACGGCGGGCCTTACGAGCCGGCCCCCTGGATCGCGTGGATCTCGAAGTCGGTCGGGCTGACGGCCGACCGGATCCACGCGATCAACGCGGTCCTCTTCTTCGCCTGCTTGATCGTGTTGATCTTCCACTTCGCGAAGCGGGCCCGGAGCAAGCGCAAGATCGGCCGCGCCCGTGCCTATCTCGCCATCGGGGGGGCCATGATCCTCGGCATCCTCGTCGGCGGCGTCGCGAAGGGATTCCTCGGCGTCGAGGACGCGACTTACTACCTCGAGTGGTGGGTCCTCTGGCTCTTCGCCGGCGGCTGGATCCTCGCCGGCGCCTACAAGACCGAACCCGACCCCGAATCTCCCCCAGCACCCGCCGAGCCCCCAACGCCTCGATGAAGCCGCTCCCCCGGCGCTCGCCCCCGGAGCCCCCAGCGCAAGTCGACCCGCCGGGTCGACGAGAGGCGCGCAGCGCCGCCCAAAAATGGCACCCCGACCAGGATTCGAACCTGGGACCTGCTGCTTAGAAGGCAGCTGCTCTATCCAACTGAGCTATCGGGGCACGGCGATCCGGCGGTCGCGTCGCACCGGTCGCGGACAGCGCGCAGTGTAGCGAAGCGGTCGCGCCGGCTGGCCACGCGAGCGCAGCGCCTCGCTTTGCCGCATCATGCGCTCGCCCGCGCCGTGCCCTCCGCAGATCGAGAGGTCCCTGCCATGTCCGTCGCCCCGTCTTCGCCCTTCCGCGCGAGCGGACCCGGCGCGAAACCGACCACGCTTGGGTGATCTGCTCGACCGCCTGAACGCGTTCTTCGCCGGGCTGCCGGCGAAGCTCCGCGCGTGTCGCCTGCTCGTCGCGCTGCTCGCGACCCTCTTCACGTTGCTCTTCTCGTGGGGCATCGAGCGCCTCCAGATCGACATGACGATGGAGTCGTTCTTCCTCGAGGACGACCCCGTCCTCTCGCTCCACCAGGAATTCAAGCGGACCTTCGGCAGCGACGAGGACGTGTACATCGTCTACGAGGCGAAGGACGGCGACGTCTTCTCGGCGAACAGCCTCTTCGCCGTCGAGCGGATCCAGGACGCGCTGCTCGCGGATCACGGCCCACTCGAGAACGGCGATCCTTCGCCCCTCGATCACGTGCTCGACGTGCAGACGATCATGAACGCGGGCTACCTCGAGGTCCGCGAGGACACACTCGTCTCGCGCGACTTCGTCGAAGAGAAGCCGACGACGCCGGAGGCGCGGGAAGCCCTGCGCACCGAGGCGCTGGCGCACGAACAGTTCGCCGGCTTCTACGCGTCGGAGGATTCGCGCTTCGGCGGGATCTGGATCCGAACCGATCTCGGCGTCCCGGACGGGTTCGGGATCGAGCAGGAAGACGACGGCTTCGACGACGCGGACCTCGGCGACGCGTTCGAGGAGGACGCAACGCCGAGCAACCTGACGAACATGGTCGAGTACGCACGGGTCGCCGACGCGCTCTCGGAAGTGCTCGCGGATCCGATCGTGACCGACGCGTTGACGCTCTATCCGGTCGGGAATCCGATGGTCATGGGCTTCTTCAACGACGTCCTCGCCGTCGAGATGTCGATCATCACGCTGGGCGCCATGGTCATCATGATGGTCGTGCTCGGACTGCTCTTTCGGTCGCTCTCGGGCGTGGTCTGGCCGATCGTGATCGTACTCCTGTCGAGCGCGGTCTCCTTCGGGATCGTCGGCTGGCTCGGCCTCACGCTGAGCATGATGATCAGCCTGCTCTCCGTGCTGATCCTCGTGGTCGGGATCGCGGACGCGGTCCACGTCCTGTCGGGCTACGCCTTCTTTCGGGGCCAGGGCGCCGATCACGAGCGGGCGATCGCGCAGGTCTACGGAAAGTCCGGACTCGCCTGCCTGCTGACGAGCGTGACGACCGCGCTCGGCATGCTCGCGCTCCTCGTCGTGCCGATCCCGCCGATCCGCGCCTTCGCGATCGCCGCGGCGATCGGCGTCGTGGTGGCGTTCCTCTTCACCGTGCTCGTCCTGCCGCTCCTGCTCGACCTCTGGGCGCCTGCGCCCCGGCCGACGGCGCGCGCTTCGCATCCCCGGCTCCAGGCCACCCTCCGGTGGATCGGCGACTTCGGCGAGCGCCATCCGATCCCGATCGTCTGCGTCTTCGCCCTGGTCGGCAGCGTCGGGGTCCTCGGCCTCTCCCGCGTCGCGATCGACACGAACATGGTCGAGATCATCCGCGAGGGTCTTCCGATCCGGACCGCCCACGACGTCGTCGACCGCGTGATGGGTGGCACCCAGGGCATGGAGATCTACGTCGAGTTCGGTGAGCCCGACGCGATGAAGGATCCCGTCGTCCTGAAGACGCTCGACACGCTCCAGAAGCGGCTCGAAGCGGGCTACCCGGACTTCGTCGTCCGCACCGAATCCCTCGCCCCTGCCACCAAGCGCAGCTACCGCGTCCTCAACGAGGATCGCCCGGAGAACTACCGGATCCCAGACGACCGCAACACCCTCGCCCAGACCCTTCTCCTGCTGGACATGGCGGCACGCAGCGATCGCGAGGTCGTCGTGCCCGACGACTACGCCGCCGGCCGGATCAGCGTGCGCCTGCTGAACTACGGCTCGATGGTCTACGTACAGTTCTTCGAGGACGTACAGCGCGAGATCGAGAGGGCCTTCGCGCCTCTGCGCGATCGCTATCCCGCCCTCGACGTCGGGATCGCCGGCAACCTCCCGCTCATGATGCGGATGGCGGATTCGGTCGGCCGGTCGCAGGTCCAGAGCTTCAGCCTCGTCCTGATCGTCGTGACGATTCTGCTGCTCGTGGTCTTCGGCTCGCTCCGCGTCGGCCTCGTGGCCATGGTCCCGAACGTGTATCCCGTCGTGATCACCTTCGGCGTGATGGGCCTCGGCGGCATCCCGCTCGACACGGACACGCTCCTGATCGCGCCGATGCTGATCGGGATCGCCGTCGACGATACGATCCACTTCGTGTCCCACTACCGCGCGTTCATGGCCGAGACCGGCAGCATGCGGACGGCGATCCGTTCGACCCTCGAAGAGGTCGGCCAGGCGATCACGTTCACGAGCGTGATCCTCGTCTTCGGTTTCCTCGTCCTGCTCGCGTCGAACCATCAGGGGATGGCCCGATTCGGCTTTCTGATCGCGATCGCCTTCGGCACCGCGGTCATCGCCGACCTCTTCCTGCTCCCCGCGCTCTTGTCCCTCACCCGCGCCGACTTCGGTCGATCCCGCGCGGCGTGAACCCGGCCCGCCACGCCCCCGGCCCGAACGAACGGAAGGAATCCGATGATCCGTCTGCTCTCCCTCCTCGCGATCCCGTCACTCCTCGGATGCGTCTCGACCGCCGGCCGCGATCCCGGACGCGATCTCCATTTCGATGCGATCGTCGTCGACGGTCATTCGGACACGACTCCGCGCTTCGCCGATCCGGCCTGGGATTTCGCCGACCGTCACGACGACGCCGATGGCGACATGGATCTGCCGCGCATCCGCGAAGGCGGGCTCGACGTCCAGTTCTGGTCGATCTACACGGGTCGGCTCGACGCCCCCGGCGACGGCCTGCGGATCGCGCTCGAACGGATCGACGCGGTCCACGAAATGGCGCGCCGCAACCCGGACGACGTCGTGGTCGCCCACTCGGTCGCCGAGGTCCGCGGGGGCGTCGCCGACGGCAAGTTCGTCAGCCTGATGGGGATCGAAGGCGGCCACATCATCGAGCAGAGCCTCCCCGCGCTCCGCCTCTTCCATCGACTCGGCGTCCGCTACCTGACGCTCACCCATTCCTTCAACACGCGCTGGGCGGACTCGTCGGGCACGACCACGATCCCGGAGCCGACCCACGGCGGGCTGACCGACTTCGGTCGCGACGTCGTGCGCGAGATGAATCGCCTCGGCATGCTCGTCGACATCTCGCACGTCTCGGACGCGACCTTCTTCGACGCGGTCGCCACGAGCCGAGCTCCGGTCATCGCCTCGCATTCCTCCGTTCGCGCGGTCGCCGACCACACGCGCAACATGAGCGACGAGATGCTCCGCGCGCTCGCCGAGAACGGCGGCGTCGTCATGATCAACTTCTACCCTGCCTACATCGACGAGGAGACCGCCGCCGCGACGTCGGCCTGGTTCGCCGAGCACGGCCCGACCCTGATGGAGCGACGTAAGGCGCTGGCCGACGACCCGGCGCGGCTCGCGGCCGAGCGCCGGGCGTTCTTCGAGGCCCATCCCGTTCCCGTCTGCGACCTCGACGTCCTCCTCGACCACTTCGACCACGCGATCGAGGTCGCCGGTCCCGACCACGTGGGGGTCGGCGCGGATTGGGACGGCGTCGTCTCCATGCCGGACGGCATGGAGGACGTGACCCGACTGCCCAATCTGACTGCCGGACTGCTCGCCCGGGGCCACACGCCGGAGACGGTGCGCAAGGTGCTCGGCGAGAACGTGCTGCGGGCCCTCGAGGTCGCCGAGCGCGTCGCCGCGGAGATCGAGGCCGAGGCGGCGTCGAGCCGGATCGAGGCGAACGCCACACCATGAGCGCGCACGACGCGCGACGAAACCCCGTCGCCGAGGAGGACATCAAGCCATGACCGACCGGGACGGCGCGCACGTCGTCGCGATCCACGTGGCGAAGGCGACGCGACTGCCGATGCGCGCGGTCGAGTCGGTCGACGTCGAAGCGGGACGCGGCCTCGTGGGCGACCGCTATCACGGCACGCGCCACCGCCACCTGACGATCCAGGCGACCGGTGAGCTCGCCGAAGCCGCGCGTCGACATGGGGCCGCGATCGACCCCGGCGCCACCCGCCGCAACGTCACGATCGAGGCCGCTTCGGTCCCCCGTAAGCCGGGCACGCGCTTCCGCGTCGGCGGGATCGACGTCGAGGTCGTGCGCGACGCGGCGCCCTGCAAGCTGCTGGAGGACGCGCTCGGCCGCGATGCGCGCCTCGCCCTTTCGCGCCGCGCCGGCGTCGTCTGCCGCGTGCTGTCGAGCGGAACGCTCCACGTCGGGGACACGGTCGAGCTCGCGACCGAGGCCTGAAGCGCCGTCGTCTCCGCCCCTCGGGCCTGGCTTGCGACCGGCGCTGGATGGTCGACACTGCGCGCGCCCCCGCCGTCCGGAGTTCCCGTTGCGCGTCGAACGCTCGCCCCTTCCCCTCGCCCTGTTTCTCGCGAGCTCTCTCGCCGGGCTCGGGATCGCCGGGTCGAGCGCGCACGCCGAAGAGACCGAGCCGGGCAACCCCGCCCCG
>JBCCZJ010000047.1:0-17172 GCA_039187915.1 Myxococcota bacterium | reverse complement strand
GTCGCCGTGTATTCGTAGCCGTGGAGCGACGTGAAGCGGCACGCCGGCGAGCGGTCGTAATGGCGTTAGGCGGCGGCCTGCTGCTCTTCCCAGACCGTCTTCATGACGCCGATGCAGCCCGCGCCGTCCTCGCCGCAGAGATCACCGCGGCGCGTGGCCCGTCCGCCTTCGGTCTGGAGCGCGGACGAGATGGCGCCCATGCGCGTCGCGAAGTCGCCGGCCGGGTTCGGCTCGAAGGGGACCTCGCCGCGGAAGAAGGCGCAGGTCGGCGTGTCGTAGCCGGGCTCGCCGGGACGCGTGCACATCGCGACCTCGCCCTGGAAGCTCGCGTGGTCGGTCAACGACGCGAAGTCGATCGGTCGCTCGAGCCGCGCCGGGCGCGTGGGCCGGCCCGCCTCGTCGAGCGGTGCGAAGCGGATCTCTTCGCCCTTCGCGAAGCGGTAGACGTCGTCGGGGGTGCTCCGGACGTCCCAGAGCCAGGCGTCCATCGAGAGCGTCGAGTGGACGTGGAGCTCGCCCCAGAGCGCTTGCCGGAGCGGCGCGCGATTCGCGCAGGGCGCCCGGTCCTCGCTGTAGGGTCGGCCGGAAGGCGCGAGCGCGCGCTCGCCGGCGACGGAGTCCGCGCTCGTTGCTCCCGCCACGTCCGTCGCAGGCTCGGGGAGACACGCCGTCCCGATCCATGCGAAGGCGAGGGCGAAGAGAAGGCGGATCGTTCGGGAAGACCGATGCGAAGCCATGGGACCCCTCCGTGCCCCGACGCGGGGCGGGAGCGCGACGCTAGCCCAGCGTGAAGCCTGCACTAGAGTCGCGGATCCCTTCGAAGGAGGCCGCGCGATGTCCACGACCGACACCCTCGAGACCCTGATCGCCCAACAAGCGATTCGCGACGTCCTGTCCCGCTACTGCCGCGGACTCGATCGCATGGATCGCGCCATGGCCGACGACGTCTTCTTCGAGGACGCGACCGCCGACTATCTGGGGATCTATGCAGGGACGGGGCACGGCTTCATCGAGTGGGTCTGGGGCTCCCATGCGGCGATGGAGCGCCACTCCCATCAGATCACGAATGTCCTCGTCGAGCTCGGGGAAGACGGCGCTCACGCCACGAGCGAAGCCTACGTGACCGTGGTGTTGTGGACGCTTCCCGACGCCGAAGGGAACCAACTCGAGCTGGTCGGTCGGGGCCGCTATCTCGATCGCTGGGAGAAACGCGGGGATCGTTGGGCGATCGTCCACCGCGTCCACGTGCTCGACCTGTCGAGCCAGTTCCCGCTCTCGCGCGGCGAGGTGCCGCCGGAGAGCCGACGCGACGAGCAGGACCCGAGCTTCGATTACGTCGCGAAGGGTGCGCGTTAGATCCGACGGTCGGCGCGTTGGATCCGACGGTCGGCGCGCTAACGGACCTGGACCTTCACGTCCGGGAAGGCTTCGAAGTAGAAATCGAAGGCTCTCCGGAGCTCGGCCGGGTCTGCGCCGAAGTCCTCGCGCACGTCGTAGACGACCTGGCCGTCCTTGCCCCGCGGATGGGCGTCCATGTAGGCCTGGATCTGGGCCTTCGCTTCCGCGGTCATCTCGAGCCCCGCGACCTCGTAGATCTTCTCGACCGTGCCGACGTCGTTCGCCATGAACTCGTGGAAGAGCACGTCGTAGGTCCGATCCGAGGGCAGCTGGTCGCGGTCGCGGATCGAAGCCTCGAGCAAGCGTCGGATCCGATCGTGCCAGTAGTCGAGGTACCACTGGGGGTCCGTGTGGTGGTAGTTCTGGCGGGACGCGTACGCGTTCATGGTCGCGGCGGACTGGATGACCGAGATCGGGTCGCGATGGGTGACGACGATCGTCGCGTCGGGGAAAGTCGCCATCAGCGGGCCGATCTGTTCGAGGTGCTGAGGGCACTTCAGGATCCAGCGTTCCCGCGGCTTCGCCCACTGGAGGATCTTGAGCCCGGTCTTGAGTGCGCCCTGGTAGTGGGGCGTCTGGTCGTGGGCCAGATAGTAGTCGCGCCACTTCGGTGCGCGGGCGATCCACTCGAGGTTGTAGCTGGTGAAGTCGGGGAGCATGAACTCGAGCTCCTCGTGGATGTGGTCCGGCTCCATCGGGTGCATCGCCGAGATCAGCGGGGACGTCGCCTGCATCCGCTCCCAGATCGCATTGCAGCGGTGCCAGCGCGGGTCGATCCCGTCCTCGCCCGGTCGCTCGTCGGGATCGGGAACGGGCTCCTGCCCTTCCCAGAGCGGCATCGAGCGCAGCCGCTGGTCGGCGGCGATCAGGTTCACCAGATGCGTCGTGCCCGAGCGGGGCAGGCCCACGACGATGATCGGGCGCTCGATCCGGACGTCGTGGATCTCGGGATGGCGCTCGAGGAGGTCGTGGATACGGAGGCGCGTCGTCGCGTAGCGGACGCAGTCGCCGAAGAGGATCATCCGCCCGAGCGCGGTCCGGTTGTCGTCGGCGTTCATCTCGTCGAACCAGACGCCGAGACGCTCCTGCCAGTCGTTCGCGCCCCAGCAGGTGAGCCCGGTCGCCTCCTCGGCGGCGTTCACGACGGCCGGGATCGAGAGCTCGATCGCCTGCGTCTCGGCGTAGTCGAGCGCGGCCTTCTGCGGCGGCGTGAGGACGGGATTCGCGAGGTCTTCGATGCGGATCTTCTGGCCAGCCACGGGCTTCCTCGGATCGGGGCGGGGGCGCCGTGCGGGCACCCTCCGTCGGGGAATGAACGAAGCTAGCCTCTTCGGCAACGCGCGCGCATCCGATCGGCAGCCGGCCCGTCGCGGATCCTTCTCCGCCCCCGGATCGACACCGATTCATGCACGCGGCCACCCACATGGCGGCGGCGGGATCTTGGCGGCCGCATCCGAGGACCGGAGGAGGATCGAGCGTGAGTGCCCCGGCAGACGCCCTGGACCGCATCCATCGCGAACGCATGCAGGCGGAGGGCATGCCCGAGATCGCGATCCGCGCCTTCCTGCGCGCGGTTCGCTTCGTGCACGACGGCGGCGCGACGACGCTGCCCGAAGCTTCGATCGAGCCGGTCGCGGCGCTGCCTCGGGCGGACGAGCTCGGTGACTTCGCGGCGGCCGGGCGGGAGGCGCTCGGCCGGGCCGTCGTGATCAAGCTGAACGGCGGACTCGGGACGTCGATGGGGCTCGCGGGTCCGAAGAGCCTCCTCCCGGTCCGGGACGACGCGACCTTCCTCGACCTGATCGCGCGGCAGATCCTGTATCTCCGAGAACGCGAGGGGGTCGCGCTCCCGCTGCTCCTGATGAACAGCTTCCGGACGCGCGCCGCGTCTCTCGCGCGGCTCGAGCGGTACGACGGGATCGCGGGGGCGCTGCCGCTCGACTTCCTGCAGCATCGCGTCCCGCGGATCGATCCCGAGACCTTCGCGCCGGTGGACTGGCCGGACGACCCGGCGCTCGCCTGGTGCCCGCCCGGACACGGCGACCTCTACGCGGCGATCGCGTCTTCGGGACTCCTGACCCAGCTGCGCGAGAGCGGGATCCGCTACGCCTTCGTCTCGAACGCCGACAACCTGGGCGGTGTGATCGACCTGCCGATTCTCGGCTGGTTCGCGAGCGAGGGGTTGCCTTTCGCGATGGAGGTCGCCGATCGGACGGCGGCGGATCGGAAGGGAGGGCACCTGGCGCGTCGAGCGGGCCGTCTGATCCTGCGGGAGTCCGCGCAATGCGCGCCGGAGGACGTGACGACGTTCCAGGATATCGAGCGCCATCGCTACTTCAACACGAACAACCTCTGGCTGGATCTCGAGGCCCTCTCCGAGGCGCTCGCAGCGTCGCCCGAGGGACTGCCGCTTCCGGTGATGACGAACGAGAAGACGATCGTCGCCGACGATCCCGACTCGCCGCGTTGCGTCCAGCTCGAGACCGCGATGGGCGCAGCGATCGAGTGTTTCGAAGGCGCCCAGGCGCTCTCGGTCTCGCGAGAACGCTTCGCACCCGTGAAGAAGACGTCGGACCTGCTGGCGGTGCGTTCGGACGCCTACGCGCTGCGTGACGACGCCCGACTCGTCGCGGTCGACGCGGAGGCGACGCGCCGGCGCGTGATCGAGCTCGACGATCGCTTCTTCAAGAGCGTCGACCATCTCGACGTGCGGTTCCCGCATGGCGCGCCGTCCCTCGCCGAGGCCGAACACCTGTCGATCGAAGGCGATCATCGTTTCGGGCGCGACGTCGTCATCCGCGGCCGCGTCCGGCTCGTCGCGGAGCCGGGTGCCCCCGTCGAGATCGCGGACGGCACGATCCTGGAAGGCTGACGTCGGGCCGGCCCTCCTCGGGCGGGTCCTGCCAAGCGAGGGTCTCCCGCGTCCCGGAGAGCGGTCCTGCTCGTCCGCGCGCGGGGCGAGCGCCCGCGATCTCGCGCAGGCTGTGTGTCCTCGGACACGTTTCCCGGGCGTCGCCGACCGATATCCTTGGTTCATGGCAGCGAAAAAGAAGGCAAAGCCGGCGAAGTCTGGCGGCGGCAAGAAGGCGGCCGCGCGTCGTCCGGCCGCGAAGAAGAAGGCCGCTGCCAGCAAGAAGAAGGCGGCGCCGAAGAAGAAGGCCGCCGGCAAGAAGAAGGCCGCGAAGAAGAAGGCGGTCGCCAAGAAGAAGGCCGCGCCCAGGAAGAAGGCGGTCGCCGCGAAGAAGGGGGCGGCGCCCGAGAAGAAGCTTGCCGGGAAGAGCGCGCCCCGGAAGACGGCGGAGGCGCTGCCGTCGACCGGAGAGGCGATCGCCCCCGGCCCCGTTCCCCTTCCGTCCCCCGCCCCCGCCCCCGCCCCCGCGAAGACGGCTTCGCCCGCGCCGCCGCCTGCCGCGTCCCGCTCGGGCGGTTCGGTTTCGGCGTCCAGCGTGACGCTCGGCCACGTGTTCTCGCTCCGGCCGCGCGTCCATACGGGTTTCCGGCCGCCGGACTTCCAGCGTGCCAAACGGGAGCTCGAGCAGGAGGGCTTCGCCTCGATCGAAGAGGCGACGCGCGCGGTCGCGGAGAAGGCCCTGGCGCTGACGCGAGGCAGCTCAGCCCGGCCGCGGGCCCCGAAGCGGCGCTAGCCACGCGAAGACGGGAACGATCGCGCCTCGCGGCCATCGCTCACACGAGCAGCGCTTCCGGCAAGTCCGCTCATCGAGCAGCGCTTCCGGCAAGTCCGCTCAGTCGAGCAGCGCTTCCGGCACGTCCACGATCCGCGCGCGCAGCCACTCGCCGAGACTCTTGGCCTGCCCGTCCTGGCGGGTCGCCGCGGCGACGCCCTCTTCGAGGAGACCGTGGATCACGAAGTTCAAGGCGCGCAGGTTCGGGAACCGGTGGCGGTCGATCTCGAAGGCCGCGGTCTCGGGGAGGAGGTCGGTCAGACGGTCGGTCGTGAGGAAGGCGTCGAGCCAGGCCCATGCGGCGTCGTCGCGGACGAAGACGCCGAGGTTCGCGTTGCCGCCCTTGTCCCCGGAGCGTGCGCCGACCAACCGGCCGATCGGCACCGCGCGCGTCGGCCCGCTCGGCGCCGGCGCGTCGGGGCCGGGTCGGGGCGCGACGTCCGTCTCTACCGGTGGGATCACCGAGTCGACGATCCGCGTCTCGCCGCCGAGGAGGCACACCTCCTGGGGAACCGCGTTCGCGGGCACGTTCGCGGGTTCGTAGACGCCGAATGCGCGGGCCGGGCCTGGGCCTCCGCCGAGCGTGAACCAGCCCGGCGTCGACGACAAGGCGAGCTCGGCGACGGCGTTCGAGAAGGCGCGTCCGACCTTCGCCTCGTCGGGATCCTTGACCGCGATGTGCCAGACCGCGAGGGCTTCCTCGTTCGACGCAGGGTCTGCTTTGTCCGTGCGGAGCACGCGCGTCGTGACCTGTTCGTAGTCCGACGGTGTGTGGGGGCAGGCGCGCCAGAACGCGGCCTCCACCACCTCCGCTTTCGCGTCGGCGTCGAGCCCGGGCAGGGCGACCCGCATGTCGTTGCGGTAGCCGCCGTTGCGATTCATGCAGACCTTGAGGGTGTCCGGCGGCGACTCGCCCTGAACGCCGCTCACCCGTACGCGATTCGTCCCGATCTCCTCGAGCTGGATCGTGTCGAAGCGCGCGGTGACGTCCGGGCCGTAGTAGTGGGAGCCCGTGATCTCGTAGAGGGTCTGGGACGTGACCGTGCCGATCGAGACCAGGCCGCCGGTCCCGTCGTCGTGCTTGCCGATGACGGCGCTCCCGTCGTCTGCGATCTCGGCGAAGGGGAAGCCCAGGTGCTCGATGTTCGGCACCTCCTGGAAGAAGGCGTAGTTGCCGCCGGTGACCTGGCTGCTGCACTCAATGAGGTGGCCGGCGACGACGGCGCCCGCGAGCGCATCGACGTCCGTCCGCGTCCAACCATGATGCCAGGCTGCGGGACCGCAGACGATCGCGGCGTCGGTGGCGCGGCCGGTGATCACGATGTCGGCGTCGCGGTTCAGGGCGTCGACGATGCCCCAGCAGCCGAGGTAGGCATTCGCGGTCATGAAGCGGCCGGGATCCTTGATCGGCTCGCCGGTCTCGAAGTGATGGAGCTGGTCTGCGGAGATCAGCGCGTCGATTCGCGGCATGAGATCGTCGCCGCGCACGAACGCGATCTTCGGCGAGAGCCCCAGCCGCGTCGCGATCTCGTGAACCGCCTCGGCGCATCCCTCGGGATCGAGGCCGCCGGCGTTCGACACCACGCGGATCCCGCGGTCGAGGCAGGTGCCCATCACCTCTTCCATCGACTGCACGAAGGTCCGCGCGTATCCCTCCCCGGGGCGCTTGGCCTGGATCTTCGAGAGGATGAGCATCGTCAGCTCGGCGAGCCAGTCGCCGGTCAGGACGTCGATCGGTCCGCCTTCGACCATCTCCTTCGCACCGCTCGGGCGGTCGCCGAAGTAGCCGGAGCAGTTCGCGATGCGGATGGGGTCGGCCATGCGGGATTCCTCTTGGGACTCGGCTTCTCGGGCCCGGGTTGACGGGTCTTGCGCCGCTCCGATACTACCGGATCGGTCCATCCCCCCGTCGCCCGTCCCACGCGAGCAGTCGCGTGCCCGCCGCGCGTCGGGGGCGGGAGGGTAGGCGTGTCCAGCGAAGCAGGTTCCGAGGAGATCGTCCGCGTCGCAGTCGAGCGAGGCGTCATGACGGTCACGCTGGCGGACGATGCCAACCGCAACGCGCTCGGACAGGCGCTGGTCGGGCAGGTCCGCGCGGCGATCGCCCGGGCGAACGAGGACGCGTCGGTCCGGGCGATCGTGCTGACGAACGAGGGTCGCGCCTGGTGCGCCGGCGCGAACCTGAAGGAGCAGTCCGCGAGCAACGAGGCGGGTGCGTCGACGAAGCTGGATGCGTTCCCGAAGCTCCTGGAGGAGATGCAGGCGTCGCCGACGCCGATCATCGGTCGCATCGACGGCCACGCGCTCGGCGGCGGCAACGGTCTCGCCGCGGCGTGCGACGTCGCGATCGCCCGCGACGACGTGATGTTCGGTTTCTCCGAGGTCCGCCTCGGCGTCACCCCCGCGATCATCTCGGTCGTCTGTCTGCCGAAGATGCGGCAGGGCGAGGCGATGGAGGCCTTCCTGCGTGGCAATCGGTTTTCCGGCGCGAAGGCCGCGGAGTACGGATTGATCTCGCGGGCCGTACCCGGAGACGAGCTCGACGCGGCGGTCGAGGAAGTGTTGGCGGACTTCCGCCGCGGCGGGCCGGCCGCGCTCGGGATCGCCAAGCGGCTGGTCTTCGAGGTTCAGCGCAAGGACCCGGCCGAAGCGATGGCGTGGGCGGCGGCGCTGTCGGCCGAGTGTTTCGCGAGCGACGAGGCGCGCGAGGGAATGCGTGCCTTTCTGGAGAAGCGGGATCCGTCTTGGATCCAGGATGAAGAGGAGTAGGACGAGATGAAGATCGATTCCGGACTGATGGGGATCGCGGACCTCGCGAGCGTGCCCGAGGCGGCGAAGCGGCTCGAGGCGCAGGGCTTCGACGGGATGGTGACGGCCGAGACGGCGAACGATCCCTTCCTCCCGCTCGCGCTGGCGGCCGAGCACACCGAGCGGATCGAGCTGATGACCTCGATCGCCGTCGCCTTCGCGCGCAACCCGATGATCCTCGCGAACATCGCGAACGACCTGCAGGCCCTCTCCAAGGGCCGATTCATCCTCGGCCTCGGGTCCCAGATCAAGCCGCACATCACCAAGCGCTTCTCCATGGAGTGGTCGAGACCGGCGGCGCGCATGCGTGAGATGGTGCTCGCCATGCGGGCCATCTGGAACTGCTGGTACGAAGGCGAGAAGCTCGACTTCCGCGGTGAGTTCTACACGCACACGCTCATGACGCCGATGTTCACGCCGACCAACAATCCCCACGGCGCGCCGAAGGTCGTGGTCGCGGCGGTCGGGCCGCTCATGACCGAGGTCTGCGGCGAGGTCGCGGACGGCATGCTGATCCACGCGTTCACGACCGAGAAGTACCTGCGCGAGACGACGCTGCCGTCCCTCGAGAAGGGGCTCGCGAAGAGCGGGCGGTCCCGGGACGCGCTCGAGCTCTGTCTGCCGTCATTCGTCGTCTCCGGCAAGGACGAGCAGAAATGGGAGCAGGTCCGCTCGGCGACGGCCAAGCAGATCGCCTTCTACGGCTCGACCCCGGCCTACAAGCCGGTGCTCGACGCGCACGGCTGGGGCGACCTGCAGGGCGAGCTCAACCGCCTCTCGAAGCGGGGCGAGTGGGACGCGATGGGCGAGGAGATCACCGAAGAGATCCTCGAGGCCTTCGCCGTCGTCGCCGAGCCCGCGAAGGTCGCGAGTGCGCTCAAGGCGCGTTGGGGCGGACTCGTGGACCGCGTGCTCTGCACGTTCGATTTCGCGACGGACGACGAGCGGGCGGCCTATCTCGAAGAGCTGCGCGCGGCCTGAAGGAGCAGGGCGGACCCATGCTGCCGATCGCAGGAGACTTCCGGGACGAGGTGGCGGACCTCCACGCCTTCTTTTCGACGCTCGACGCCGACGACTGGCAGCGCGAGACGCGCTTCAAGGAATGGACGCCTTGGGACGTGCTGGCCCACCTCCACTTCTTCGACGAGGTCTCGCTCCACTGCACGAACGGCGAGGAAGGCTTCGCTCCGAAGCGCCGGGAGCTGAACGCGCTGATGGGCTCGGGAGAGCCGATGAAGGTGATCCACCGGAAGGCGCTCGGGCATCTCTCGGCGGACGAGCTGCTCGCGAACTGGAAGGAGGGCGCCTTCGACCTCGCCGCGCAGCTCGGCGAACTCGATCCCAAGGCGCGACTGCCCTGGTTCGGCCCCGACATGGGCGCGTCGATGTTCACGACCGCGCGCTTCATGGAGACGTGGGCGCATGCCCAGGCGATCTTCGATCTCGTCGGCGCAGAGCGCAGGCACACCGACCGGATCCGCAACATCGTCGCGATCGGCTTCCGGACCTTCGGCTGGACCTTCGTGAATCGGAAGCTCGATCCACCGGGGCCGCCGCCCTTCGTGCGTCTCACGGCGCCGTCGGGCGAAGTCTGGGCGTACGGCGATCCGGACGAAGCCGGGGAAGGCGAGAAGATCGAGGGCACCGCGCTCGACTTCTGCCTGACCGTCACGCAGGTCCGGAACGTCGCCGACACCGCGCTCGACGTGCAGGGCGAGGTCGCGCGATCCTGGATGGCGATCGCGCAGTGCTTCGCGGGCCCGCCGGTCGACCCCCCGCCGCCAGGCTTCCGGACCGCGGGAGAGGCGCGCGAGTAGGCCCCGATTCTGCGATGCTTGCGGGCGGCTCCCGGTCGTCCGGGCCGGAGCGTTTCGGAGACCCGCACGTCATGGCCCTCAAGTTCTCGATCCAGCTCCCCACCGATCGCGTCGAGGCGCTCGGCGAGTTCGGGACCGCGGAAGCGATCGCGGAGATCGCGAAGGCGATCGAGACCGCGGGCTTCGACGCCTGCTTCGTGACGGAGCACCCCTTTCCGAGCGACGAGTGGCTCGCGTCCGGCGGCCACCACGCCCTCGACCCCTTCGTGTCCCTGGCGGTCGCCGCCGGTGCGACGACGACGCTCCGGCTGCATACGAATCTCCTCGTGCTGTCCTATCGGAACCCGTTCCTCACGGCGAAGGCCGTCGCGAGCCTCGACGCCGTGTCGGGCGGCCGCGCGATCGTGGGGGTGGGCGCCGGTTACCTCGAGGGCGAGTTCGCCGCGCTCGGTGCCGACTTCGCGCGGCGCAACGACGTGACGGACGAGGCGCTCGTCGCGATGAAAGCCGCCTGGTCGGGCGAGTCCGTCGCGATGAAGGGAGCGCGATTCGAGGCCGCGGGCAACACGATGCAGCCGCCGCCGGTGCAGCGGCCCCATCCGCCGATCTGGATCGGCGGCAACAGCCCGCGCGCGCGCCGGCGGGTGGTCGACTTCGCGGACGGCTGGAGTCCGATGCCGCTTCCCGCGGCGGGCACGAAGCGCACGCGGACCAGCGCCATCGAGAACGTCGACGATCTGGCGTCGGCGATCGGCGCGATGCACGAATACAAGGAAAGTCAGGGGCGGAGCGGGCCGATCGACGTGAACTTCGTGCCTTTCGGCCTGCACATGAACACCCGCAAGCTGCCGGGCGACGATGCGATCCACGAGCAGTTCGCCGCCCTCGAGGCGGCCGGCGTGACCTGGGTGACGCTCGGCTTTCCGCCGTGCGATCGCGCCGAGTACCTCGATCACGTGGCGCGCTTCGGCGAGACCTTCGCGGCGACGCGCTAGTCGATCGCGGTCGCCGGCTCCGGAAGAGGCGCGCGGCGCGCAGGGGAAACGCCTCGGCGCAGGCATGGAAGACCGTTCGGGCGATCACGCCGGGCCGACCCGGCGGTTCCCCGGGCGGATCCTCGGGCCGAACCCCGACGACGCGCCCCCGCGCTTCGATGAAAATCGCTGAGGGAGTGAAAAACCCAACCGATATCAGGTGCTTGGCCGATCAAGGCCTGCGGCTCGCCCACCGAATGGGAGTTCCAAGCTCGCCGTCCAGTGATAGTGTTGACGCGACGCGCCTCCGACGCTGGGGATCGGGGGCACGCAGGCCGGTTTCGCAGGGAGATGAGATCCGATGAAGCGAGCGGTCGCGCTCTTCGTTGCGCTCTATGGGACCTGGCTCCTCCTCTCCGGTCACTACACCGCGGCGCTCATGACCTACGGCGCGCTCTCCTGCGCCGGCGTCGTCGCGCTGGTCTGGCATCTCGGGATCCTCGACGACGAGATGATCCCCGTCCACCTCGCGCCGGGACACTTCTCCTACCTGCCGTGGCTCGCGAAGGAGATCGTTCTCTCCAACCTGTCCGTGGCGCGCGTGATCCTCTCGCCTTCGCTGCCGATCTGCCCGCGCATCGTACGCGTCGACGCGAGCCAGCGGAGCGACGTGGCCCAGGTCATCTACGCCAACTCGATCACCCTGACCCCGGGCACCGTGACGCTCGACGTGCGTGACGGTCAATTCCTCGTCCACGCCCTGACCACGAATTCCGCCGAGGGGCTCCTGGGCGGCGAGATGGATCGGCGCGTCGCCCGCCTCGAAGGCGCTGCGGCGCCGGCAGAAGGTGAATCCGCGTGAACGTATTCGCCGTCGCCACCGTCGCCGTGCTGGTGACCATGCTCCTCGCGCTGATTCGCGCCATCCAGGGCCCGACCGTCTTCGACCGCGTGCTCGCGGCGAACATGTTCGGGACGAAGACCGTGCTCCTGATCGCCGTCTCCGGCTTCCTGACGGGCCGCCCGGAATGGCTCGATCTGGCGATCCTCTACGCGCTCATGAACTTCACGGGCATGATCGCACTCCTCCGCTTCAGCAAGTTCGCGAACCTCGCGAGCGACGAGCAGCTCGAGTAATGGAAGGCCTGCGCGAGATCCTCGTCTGGTTCTGCCTGGTCGGCGGCAGCGCCTTCGCCGTGATCGGCGGGCTCGGTCTCCTGCGCATGCCCGACTTCTATACGCGGACGCACGCGGCGAGCCTCACGGACACGCTGGGTGCGACCCTGATCCTGCTCGGTCTCGGCCTGCACGAGACCTTCCTGCACGGGTTCGATCTCATCACCGTCAAGCTCGTGATCATCTTCCTGTTCCTCTACCTGACCGGCCCGACCGCGGGCCACGCGCTCGTCAAGGCCGCCTACGCGAAGGGCCTCGAAGCGCCCGACGTGGAAGAGGCGGCCGGTGCGGCGGAAGCCATCCGCGCCGAGGCCCGGGAAGCCGCTCGCCGCGGGGAGGGCGTCTAGTGGGCGAGCAGGCGATGGGCCCCGCGATCGAGGCGAGCCTCTTCCTCCTGATGATCACCCTCGCGATCGTGATCGCGCGGCTTCGCAGTCTCTTCGCGGCGGCGATGCTCTTCGGCATCTTCTCGCTGCTCGCCGCGGGCATGCAGACCCTGATGGACGCGGTCGACGTCGCGTTCACCGAGGCCGCCGTCGGCGCGGGGATCTCGACGGTGCTCTTCCTGGGCGCACTCGGCCTGACGACCTCGACGGAGACCCGACCGCTCCAGCATCGCGTGTCGGCGTTGGTCGTGGTGACCGCGACCGGGCTCCTGCTCGCCTACGGCACCCTCGACATGCCGGCCTACGGAGATCCGGACGCGCCGATCCACACCCACGTGGCGCCGCACTATCTGCGCGACTCGACCGCCGAGATCGGGATCCCGAACGTCGTGACCTCGGTGCTGGCCAGCTACCGCGGCTACGACACCTTCGGTGAGACGACGGTCGTCCTGACGGCCGCGGTCGGTGCGATCCTGCTCCTCGGCGGGATCATGACCCGCGAGAGCGAGGCTGCGATCGGCGACGACGCCCTCGTGCAGGACGGCGCGGCGACGGACGCGGGCGTCCCGACCGACCCGACGGAGGAGGGCGCCGCCTCGGACGAGCCCGTCGCGGAGCGCGACGATGCCAGTCCGGACGAGAACGAGGTGACCGCTTGAGCGATCTCCTCGACGAGCTCGGCGAGTCCACGCCGGACGCGCCCACGCCGATCAAGATGCGGGTGCGCGAGACCGTGATCCTGCGGATCGTCGGCAAGGCGGTGATCCCCTTCATCCTGCTCTTCGCGCTCTACGTGCAGTTCCACGGGGACTACGGACCGGGCGGCGGCTTCCAGGCGGGCGTGATCTTCGCCGCGGGTCTGATCCTGCATGCGCTGATCTACGGCCTCGACTCGCTGCGCGAGAAGCTTCCGATGGTCGTCGTCGAGATCGGGATCGCGACGGGCGCGCTCCTCTACGGCGGCGTCGGGCTGGTCTCGATGCTGATGGGGGGCGAGTTCCTCCACTACGGAGTGCTCGATGGTCACGATCCGGCCCATGGCCAGCACCTGGGCATCCTGCTCGTCGAGCTCGGCGTCGGGATCACGGTGACGTTCGTGATGGTCGCGATCTTCTACGCGTTCGCGGGGAGATCGCGCCAGTGATGATCGAGCTCGGGAACCACTTTCTCACGCACTGGAACTACCTCGGCTGCATCACGCTGATGATGATCGGTCTCTACATCGCGATCTCCCGGGGCAACCTGGTCAAGAAGATCATGGGGATCAACATCTTCCAGGCCAGCGTGATCCTGCTCTACGTGTCGATGGGCAAGGTGAGCGGCGGGACGGCCCCGATCCTGGTCGAAGGGCGGCCCGAGGTCGTCTATTCGAATCCCGTCCCCCACGTGCTCATGCTGACCGCGATCGTGGTCGGCGTCGCGAGCACCGCCCTCGGTCTCGCCCTCGTGGTGCGGATCAAGGAGGCCTACGAGACCGTCGAGGAGGACGAGATCGTCGCCCTCGATCGCGCCGAAGACGAGCGGCGCCTCGAGACCGACGCGCGCGAGGACGCGCCCGAGGACGCGGCGGAAGGGAGCGCGGCGTGACGGACGGCGCTTCGACCCATCAGGCCGCGGTGGAGGCCATGTCCTTCGCGGACCATCTCCCGGCGCTGCAGGTCCTCCTGCCGCTCCTGGGAGCGCCGCTCTGTTTCCTGCTCCGGAAGGAGGCGCTCGCGTCGGCCTTCACCGTCGTGATCGGCGTCGCCTGCCTGGCGATCTCGATCACGCTGCTCGGGCAGACCCTGGACGGCCACGTGATCGTCTACGAGTTCGGTGGCTGGCCCCGCCCCTTCGGCATCGAGTACCGGATCGACATCACGAACGCCTTCGTCCTCGTGGTCGTCTCGCTCGTGGCCGCGGTCGTCTTCGCGGCGGGTCCCGGGCAGGCGCGGCGCGGCATCCCGGTCGGGCGGGAGTACCTCTTCTACTCGGCGGCACTGCTCTGTCTGACGGGGCTGCTCGGCGTGACCATCACCGGCGACGTCTTCAACGTCTTCGTCTTCATGGAGATCTCGTCGCTCTCGTCCTACATCCTGATCGCCCTGGGGCGAGGGCGCCGCGCTCTGATGGCCGCGTTCAGCTACCTGGTGATGGGGACGATCGGGGCGACCTTCCTGCTGATCGGCATCGGCCTGATGTACCAGATGACGGGCACGCTCAACATGGTCGACATGGCCACGCGCCTCGTCGAAGTGAGCGACACGCGCACGATCCTGGTCGCCGTCGCGTTCGTCGTCGTCGGGATCAGCACGAAGCTCGCCGTCTTCCCGCTCCATCAGTGGCTGCCGAACGCCTACAGCCAGGCGCCCCCGATCGTGTCGGCGTTCCTGGCCGCGACCGCCACCAAGGTCGCCTACTATCTGCTGATCCGGTTCACCCTGGGGCTCTTCGGCGTGGCCCTGGTCTTCGATCGGATCGGCATCGATCTGCTGCTGCTGCCGCTCTCGCTGCTCGCGATGTTCGTCGGGTCGATCGCCGCGATCTATCAGACGGACCTGAAGCGCGTCCTCGCCTACTCGAGCATCGCGCAGATCGGCTACATGACCCTCGGCGTGTCCCTCGCGACCGAAGCGGGGGTGGCCGCCGGCCTGATCCATCTCTTCAACCACGCGCTCATGAAGGGCGCGCTCTTCATGGTCGCCGCCTGCGTGACCTGGCGCATGGGCTCGACGCAGGTCGACAATCTGCGCGGTCTCGGCCGCCGCATGCCGCTCACGATGGCGGCCTTCGTCGCCGCCGGTCTCGCGCTGATCGGCGTTCCCGGGACGGCGGGCTTCGTCAGCAAATGGGCGCTCGTGTCGGCCGCGATCGAGCAGGACGGGCTCTGGATCGCGTTCCTGATCATGGGGAGCTCGGTGCTGGCGGTCGTCTACGTCTGGCGTCTCGTCGAGGTGATCTATTTCCAGGAGCCCGACGGGGAGGTCCTCCCGCGCGAGGCTCCGCTTCGCATGCTCCTGCCGACCTGGATTCTCGCCGGCCTGACGATCTGGTTCGGCCTCTTCTCCGGCTTCTCGGTCGACGTGGCCGAAGCCGCCGCGCAGCAGCTCTTCCTCGGACTCGCCGGGGCAGGGAGCTAGGGCATGGCCTCGGATCTCCAGACGACGATCGTGATGGCGATGCTCCTACCGCTGGTGGGCGCGATCGGAGTGCAGCTCCTCGGGCGCTTCGTGAACGACAACGCGCGGGACGCCTGGACCGTCGTGATCGGTCTCGCGACCTTCTCTCAGGTCGTGTCGCTCGCCGCGCCCGTCTCGGAAGGCGCGCGACCGGCGCTGGCGCTTCCCGAATGGATGCCGGGACTCGGTCTGGGCTTCGAGGTGGAGCCGCTGGGACTCCTCTTCGCGCTCGTCGCGTCGGGCCTCTGGATCCTGACCTCGCTCTACGCCTTCGGCTACATGCGCGGGCACGACGAGAAGGACCAGACCCGCTTCTTCACCTGCTTCGCGCTCGCGATCTCGGCGGCCCTGGGGATCGCTTTCGCGGGCGATCTCGTGACGCTCTTCCTCTTCTACGAGATCCTGACCTTCTCGACCTTCCCGCTCGTCACGCATGCGGGAACCGAGGCCGCGGTGAAGGCCGGTCGCGTCTACCTCGGGATCCTGGTCTCGACCTCGGTGCTCTTCCTGTTGCTCGCGATCCTCTGGACGGGGAACGTCGCCGACGATCTCGCCTTCCACGGTGGCGTGGCGGGCGCGGCGCCGGCGGGGTTGCTCGACGGCCGGCTCGACGGTCGATCCGCCGGGCTCCTGCTCCTGCTCTTCGCGTACGGCGTCGGCAAGGCGGCGCTCATGCCCTTCCATCGCTGGCTGCCGGCCGCGATGGTCGCGCCCACGCCCGTCTCCGCGCTCCTGCACGCCGTCGCGGTCGTGAAAGCCGGCGTCTTCAGCGTGCTCAAGATCGCGGTCTACGTGTTCGGGATCGACATGCTCTCGCGGGACGGACTCTCGGACGGGCTGATGTGGATCGCGGCCTTCACGATCCTCGCGGCGTCGATCCGCGCGCTCCGTCTCGACGGCTTCAAGCCGCGGCTCGCCTACTCGACCATCAGCCAGCTCTCCTACATCGTGCTCGGCGCCGCGCTCGCGACGGGCGCCGCCGCGATGGGCGCAGGGCTCCACATCCTGATGCACGCGCTCGGCAAGATCACGCTCTTCTTCGTCGCGGGCGCCGTCTACGTCGTGGCCCACAAGGACAAGGTCAGCCAGCTCGACGGGCTCGGGCGCAAGATGCCCTGGACCTTCGGCGCCTTCTGCGTGGCGAGCTTCAGCATCATCGGCCTGCCGCCGATGGGCGGCGCGTGGAGCAAGTGGTTCCTGGTCACGGGGGCCGTCGAGGCGGGGGAGCCGCTCATGGCCTTCGTCTTCATGACGAGCTCGCTGCTCTCGATCGGGTACCTGATGCCGATCGTGGTCCGTGCCTTCTTCCGCGAGGCGCCGGCGCTGGAGCCCGCCGAGGGCGAGGACCACGGGCATCACGCAGCCGATCACGGAGAAGCGCCGCTGCTGATGCTCGTGCCCATCTGCACGACGGCGCTGCTCTGCTTCGTCGTCTTCTTCTACACGGATGCGGTCTACGACCTGCTGGCACCGGTCTTCGGGCTGGCTGGCGGGGCGGGGAGGTGAGCGTGGATCCCGAATCGACGCCGACGGACGAGCACGCCCCGACGGACGATCCGCGCTGGCTCGACCAGCCCGGCTCCGTGGACAAGATCGTCTGGACGCTCTGCGGCCTGAGTGCCTCGACCGTGATCGCGGACCTCTTCTATCACACGCACGGTCACTGGACCTTCCAGGATTTCATGGGCTTCGACGCGTTCTACGGCTTCGTCGCCTGCGTCGGTCTCGTGATCGCCGCGAAGGGCCTCCGCGTCATCCTGATGCGCGACGAG
>JBCCZJ010000046.1:0-17352 GCA_039187915.1 Myxococcota bacterium | reverse complement strand
GTCGTGTTCCCGTCGCGCACGGCCTCGAGGATCTTCGCGAGGCCGAAGTCCATGATCTTGAGCACGCGGTCGCGGGTGATGAAGAGGTTCGAGGTCTTGATGTCGCGGTGGACGATGCCCGCGGCGTGGGCGTACTGGAGGCCGGCGCAGACCTGCAGGCCGAGGCGCGCGGTGTCGCGCGGGCCGAAGCGGCCGCGCTGCTTGAGGATCGCGTTCAGCGGGAGCCCTTCGAGCAGCTCCATGGTGATGAAGAAGCTGCCGTTCTCCTGATCCGCATCGTAGAGGGTCACGATGTTCGGGTGGTTCATGCGCGCCGCCGCTTGTGCCTCGGTCAGGAAGAGCTGTACGGCGGTCGGGTGGTCGCGCAGGTTCTCCGGCATGCGCTTCAGGGCGACGGTCCGGCCGAGCCTTCGGTCGCGCGCCCTGTAGACGAGGCCCATGCCGCCGCGGCCGACTTCTTCTACGATCTCGTAGCGCTCCTCCGCGACGAAGGCGGTCGCGCCGGCGGGCGGCGTGAAGGCCGCACCGGACTCGCGGCGCGCGGCGTTCGTGAGCTTCTTGCGGAGCGTCTCGATCTTGTTCGCGACGCGTGGATAGGTCGGATCCCGATCGCGCAGGGTCTCGAGCACGCCGAGCGCGCGTGCCATCTCGCCCGAGTCTTCCAGCAGCTCGGCCAGGTGGACCTCGAGCGCCGGGGCGGATTCGCCGGGCCCGAGCGCTTCGAGACAGCGCTCGAGCTGGTGGGCCGCCAGGTCGAGGTGGCCCTCCTGTTCGTACGCCAGGGCGAGCAGCTCGCCTGCGCGACCGAAGGCCTCGTCGCCCGGGCCCACCTGTTGGAGCAGGCGGATCGCCCGCGCGCGGTCGCCGGTCTCGGTCGCCAGGGCCGCGGCGCGCAGGATCTCTCCCTGTCCCTCGAGTGCCCCGACGAAGCCCTCCGTGTCCCCGGCGGCCTCGTAGCAGCGCGCCGCCGCCGCCCAGTCCTCGAGGGCGGCGTAGGCCCGCGCGGCCTGGTCCCAGGCGCCCGCGGCGTCGTACATCTCGGCGGCGCTGCGCAGCTCGCCTGCGTTCTCGAAGAGCGCTGCTGCGCGATCGAAGTCGGAGATGGCCTTGCGGAGCTGCGCGGCTTCGACCGCGCGCCCCGCGTTCTCGAGCTGTTCGGCGGCCGCTTCCGTGCGTCCCTGGGCCTGATGGAGACGCGCCAGCAGCAGCGCCGCGACGTCCGCCTGGCCGTCGCGGTCGAGGGCGTTCGCGGCCTGGGCGAGGTCGCCCTGGAGGAACGCACCGACCGCGGGCGGACAGCCCTTGAAGACGAGCCCGTCGGCGTCCGCGAGGTCGATCGAGACGAGGCTCGGCTCGTAGCTCGCGACGCGGCAGGGGCGCTCGACGATCCGGTCCCCGGCGCCGACGACGATCACGTGCGCGCCGAGGGGCAGCGTGGAACGGACGATGCCGACCTGGGTCGCATAGCGAACGGTCTCGGGCCGGTCGGCCAGCCCGAGACCGACGCCATGGGCCGGCTGCCGGTCCCAGTGGATGCGGAACTCGAGGGGAGCCTCGACCGGCGGGAGCGTGTGTTCGAGGTCGGTGCACGCGCCGAGCGTGACGACGACGTCGCGACGCTCTTCGATCGTGGCGAGCTCGGCGCGGCTCTTCGCGGCGAAGAGGCGACCTTCGATCTCGAGCCGCCATTCGCCGGGCGGGACGCCGTCGAACTGGGTCTCTCGTCGGACGCCGGTACGCCGGATCGCCTTGCGTTCGTCGCGGCGACGGCCCGGCTTCACGAGACGGACCTCGAAGTCGCCGTCGACGCCGTCGGGGAAGCGGAGATGGAGTGTCAGATCGCCCGTGGCGCGGCGTCGGGCGCGTCCGATCTGGACGAGGACGAGCAGAAGGACCAGGGCGAGGCCCGTCATCGCGAGCGTGCCCGCCTCGCTCGTGAGGAAGGCATCGATCGACCGGGCGACGGCGCCCGACGCGCGCCATGCGTGATAGGCGGCGCCCGCTGCCGCCGCGAAGGCCTGCACGCTTTCCTGGATCGTCGTCGCACCGATCGTGGGCGCGGACGGCCGCGCCGCGGCGGTCGTCGCCGTCAGCGCGCCGCAGACCAGGCCCGGTCCACCACGAAGGATTCGCTCGAAGATCCACATACCCGGGATCTTCATCGGCGAAGTTGCGCATGGAATGTAGATGAGGGTGAAAGGCTACGAGCGGCGGGCGATCCAGTGGCGGTTCAGGTCGCCCTGGGCGCCGTCCGCCGCGAAGAGGGCGACGGTCTCGAGGCCTGCGGCGCGCGCCCAGTCTTCGAGTTCGGCCTCGTCGGTCTCGTGGCAGTACCGGGGCGCGGCTTCCGGGTCGTCCCCGAAACGCAGCAGCGCGTCGCCTGCCTCGAGTCGCGCTTCGTCGACCGGCGCCCCGAGCACGGTCCCCACCGCCGACCACGGCACGCGCCGCTTCTCGAAGCGCGGCCGCCCGGCGAAGCGCCACAGCGTGAGCGCGAGCAAGCCGCCCGGCGCGAGTCGATCTGCCGCCGCGGCGACCAGGCCCGCGCGCGTCTCGCGGCCCGGCACGTGATGGAGGACGCCCATCAGCGCGACGAGCGAAAAGGGGCCCTGGGGCAGCGCCTCCCCCGGCCCGTCCGGTCGTTCGAGGAAGTCCTGCGCGACGAAGCGCGCCTCGCACCCGGCCGCGGCGAGCGCGGGGGCGACCCGCTCGCGGGCGGCCGCGAGCAGGGACGCGCTCGCGTCGGTCCCCACGTAGTCGAAGGCGACGTCGGCTTGCGCGAGCCACGCGGCGAAGCGCCCGTTGCCGCAGCCCACGTCGAGCACCGAGGCCCGCGCGGTCGGCAGCGACTCGCGCAGCCGCGTCCAACCGGGCCAGGGCAGTCCGATCCGGCTGGCGTCGAAGGCCTCGGCTCGCTCGTCGTAGAAGGCGCGCGAGAGGGCGTGGAGCTGCCGCCGGGTGAACTCGTCCATCCCGGCGGAGTCTAGGCGGATCGCCGCGTCCCCTACACTCCCGGGTGGGCGCGCGACCGATTCGCGCGCGGAGGCCCGGGCGTCCTGCCGGACGTGCGGGCGCGAGGAGTCCAGAGTGTCGAAGGTGGCGCAGCGGCGAAGCGCGGAAGGCGAGGGCGTGCGACGCGTGCCCGGTCGCTTCCGCGGCCGTGCGCCCGATCGCGACTTCGATCCCGAGGCCGCGCGCGACGCGCTGCTCCCGCTCCTGCGCGCGATCGAAGCGGTGCCGGACGACGTGCCGGAGCCGCTCGCGATGGAGGTGATCGAGCCGCTCCTGCGAAGGCACCCGCGCCCCGGCGGCGGCTTCTTCTCGCGCAGTCAGCTGATCGCGGGCTTCCGCGCCTTCGCGCCGACGACGGCCTTCCGCTTCGACGAGGCCCGCTTCCGCCGTCGCGTGCAGCGCCGCCCCGTACGCACCCGGAGCGGGGTCACGCCGCTCACCGTGCTGACCAAGCCCTTCCCGTGCCCCGGGAAGTGCGTCTTCTGTCCGAACGACGTGCGGATGCCCAAGAGCTACCTCTCCGACGAGCCCGGCGCCCAGCGCGCCGCGAACAACCGCTTCGATCCCTATCTACAGACCTGGAACCGGCTCGCGGCCTTCGACGCGACCGGGCATCCGGTCGACAAGGTCGAGCTGATCGTGCTCGGCGGCACCTGGTCGTTCTATCCGGAGGCCTATCAGGTCTGGTTCGTGAAGCGCTGCCTCGAGGCGATGACGGATTTCGGCGGGGGACGCGACGCGCGCGCGGCCTTCGACCCGGGCACGCCGGACTTCGAGACGATCGACGCGGACGTGCGCGGGGACGCCTTCGATCGGAATCCCTACAACGCGCGGGTGACGGCCTTCCTCAAAGCACGGCAGTCGGGCGCGCTTCTGCTCGAGCACGAGGGCGCGGACTGGTCGGCCCTCGAAGCGGCCCAGCGCGCCAACGAGACGGCGGGCGCGCGGTGTGTCGGCCTCGTGCTCGAGACGCGCCCGGATCACGTCGACGAAGCGGAGGTCGTCCGGCTCCGGCGACTCGGCGCGACGAAGGTCCAGCTCGGCGTGCAGAGCCTCGACCCGGCGGTCCTCGACGCGAATCGCCGCGGTCACGGGCTCGCCGAGACCCGGCGCGCCTTCGATCGCCTCCGTCGCGCCGGCTTCAAGCTCCACGTCCACTGGATGGCGAACCTGCTCGGCGCCACGCCCGAGAGCGACCGCGCGGACTTCCCGAAGCTCTTCGAGGATCCGGCCTACCGTCCGGACGAGCTCAAGCTCTATCCCTGCAGCCTGATCGAGACGGCGGAGCTGATGGGCTCCTGGAAGCGGGGCGAGTGGCGTCCCTACGACGACGCGGAGCTGCTCGCGGTCGTCGCCGACGCGATGCCCCGCGTCCCCCGCTACTGCCGGGTGACGCGCGTGATCCGCGACATCTCGAGCGACGACATCGTGGCGGGCAACAAGCGCACCAACTTCCGGCAGATCGCCGAGGACGAGATCGCCCGCCGCGGCCAGCGCCTGGTCGAGATCCGTGCGCGCGAAATCCGCGGCGAAGCTTTCGACGACGCCCACCTCGAAGCGAAGGAGACGGCCTACGCGACGGATGCGGGACGCGAGGTCTTCCTCGAGTTCGTGACCCCCGAAGACCGGATCGTGGGCTTCCTTCGCCTCTCGCTCCCGAACGAGGCCTCCTTCGTGGACGAACTCGCTCGGAGCGCGCTCGTCCGCGAGCTGCACGTCTACGGCGGCAGCGTCCGGCTCGGTCATGCGCCGGACGGCGCCGCCCAGCACCGCGGCCTCGGGGCCCGCCTTCTCGACCGCGCCGCGGGTCTCGCCCGCGACGCCGGCTACCGCACGCTCTCGGTCATCTCCGCGATCGGCACCCGCGACTACTATCGCAAGCAGGGCTTCTCGGACGGCGCGCTCTACCAGCACCGTCCGCTCGGCGACTGAGGGCGTCGCCCGCCCGCCGGCCTAGCCCGCGCGCGAGAGGCGGATCCAGAGCGTCGAGTTGCCGCGGCGCACGAGGAGCAGAGGACGGTCCGCGTCCTCGAGCTTCTCGACGAGGTCGTCCACGTTCTCGACGGCCTTGCGATCGAGCTCGACGATGATGTCGCCGGCGCGCACGTCGCTGTCGTCCGCCGGGCCGCCCGGGTCGACCCCGACCACCAGCACGCCCTCGACCTCGCCTTCGAGTCCGAGTCGCACCACGTCCTCGTCGCTCACGTCCCGCACGCGCATCCCGAACCCGTCTTCCTCGGGCTCGCTGCTCTGGATGGACGACATCTTGGGGCCGTCGTCCAGGCGTCCGGTCTTGACGGCGAGGGTCTCTTCTTCGGCGTCGCGGACGACGACCACGCTCGTCACCTTGTCGACGGGCGTCGCGGCGACGATCAGGCGGAGCGACTGCACGTCTTCGATCGGCTTCTCGTCGAAGGCGATGATCACGTCGCCGCGCTCGAGACCCGCCGCCTGCGCGGGCGACTCGGGGAGCACGGAGCCGATCAGCGCGCCGCGTGCCTTCTCGAGACCGAAGGCGTCGGCCAGGTCCCGGGTCACCGGCTGCAGCGCGACGCCGAGCCAGCCACGCGTCGCGCGCCCCTCCGCGCGGAGCGAGGGCAGGATCTGCTTCGCGAGGTTGATCGGCACGGAGAAGCCGAGCGTGTTCGCCTCGGCGCGGATCCGCGTGTTGATGCCGACGACGCGGCCTTCGAGGTCGATCAGCGGGCCGCCCGAGTTGCCGGGGTTGATCGCGGCGTCGGTCTGGATGTAGTCGCCGTAGGACTGAGGGACGATCTCGGAGAGCTCCCGGCGATGGGTCGCCGAGACGATGTCCGCGGTCACCGTATGGTCGAGGCCGAAGGGGTTGCCGATCGCGACGACCCAGTCGCCGGGACGGATCGCTTCGGAGTCGCCGAGGGCGATCGGGGTCAGCTTCTTGTCGCCGGGCTCGACCTTCACCAGCGCGATGTCCGTCTTCGGGTCGAGGCCGACGATGGCGGCGGGGAGCTCGCTGCCGTCGAGGAAGCGGATCGTGATCTCCTGGGCGTCCTCGACGACGTGGTTGTTGGTCACGATGTAGCCGTCGGTCGAGACGACGAAGCCGCTGCCCATGCCTTCCTGCTCGAACTGCTGCTCGCCGCCCGGCGTCGGCGGCAGGCCGAAGCCGCGGTGGCCGGGGGGCAGGAAGCCCTCGAAGCGGACGGTCTCGCGGGTCTGGATGCTCACGACGGCCGGGGCCACGCGCGCGGCGAGGTCGGCGAAGCTCGTCGGGATGCCCATCGGACGGGCCTTCTCGATGCCGCTCTCGGAGCGCCAGAACGCGCCGGGCCAGGTCGCCTGCTCGTCGTCGTCTCCGCCGCCGAAGAAGTCGATCGCGTGCGCCGGGGCGGGGGCGAGTCCGCGCGCGGCGAGCTCGGGGGAAGAGCCCGTGAGGCTCAGGCCGAAGAGGGCGACGGCCAGCGCTGCGCCTGAAACGAGGATGCGTCTCATGAGGGGGCTCCTTGCAGGGAGGGCGGTCCTCCCGACGGGGATCCACGGACGAGGCGAGCGACGGGGACCGGGGGCTCCGCCGCGCACGCTCTACTGGAGCGGGATCGTGAGATGGTATCGGCCGGGTCCACGCTGGACCAAGACGAGGGCGCGCGTGTTCCCTCGGACTTTAGCGATGCCGCGGCGAAGCGATTCGTAATCGCGCAGAACTTCTCCGTTCAGCTGGAGGAGGAAGTCTCCCGGCCGCAGGCCGAGCGCTTCGGCGCCCGAACCTTCGCGCACGCTGCGAATCGCGTACGCCTGCTCGCGCTCGGCGTGCTCGAGCTCGAGGCCGAGTCGACTGTGCGCGATCCGCGACACGACCGTGAGCGGCATCTCGGCCGCGATGGCCCGGGCCTGGACGGTCTCGCGCCCGCGGAAGATCTCGAAATCGATCGGCTGGCCGTCGGTCAGCCGGTTGAAGCCCTCGTTGAGCGCCGGGGCGCTCGTCACGCGCCGACCGTCGACGCCGAGGATGATGTCGCCGCGCTGGATGCCGGCGTCGGCGGCGGGGCTCGCCGGCTGGACCCGGTGCACGAGGACGCCCTGGCTGCCGGCGGGGAGATCGAGGATCTGTTCGAGGGCCGGATCGATCCGCTGGAACTCGAGGCCGAGCCAGACCGGGCGGACCTCGTCGTAGAGAAGCAGCTCGTTGATCACGCGGCGGGCGGTGTCGATCGGGATGGCGAAGCCGATGCCCTGGGCGCCGCCCCCGAGCACGGACGCGTTGATGCCGATCAGTCGACCCTCGGCGTTCAGCAGCGGCCCTCCCGAGTTGCCCGGGTTGATCGACGCGTCCGTCTGGAGCAGGCCGTGGAAGGGCAGGCCCCCGCCGCGGTTCACCGTCCGGTCCACGGCGGAGATGACGCCGGTCGTGACCGTGTTCGAGAAACCGAAGGGGTTGCCGATCGCGATCACCGGCTCGCCGACCATCAGATCGGACGACTCGCCGGGCTTCGTGAAAGGCAGCGTCTCCCGCGTCTCCATCCGGATGCGGAGCACGGCCAGGTCGTTGCTCTCGTCCGCACCGACCACGTCCGCGGCGAAGACCCGTCCGTCGGAGAGCGCGACGCGGAGGCCGCGCACGCCTTCGATCACGTGCGCGTTCGTGAGCACGTGTCCCTCGCGGTCGAAGATCACGCCCGAGCCGACGGTCTTGCCGACCCGCGCGCGCGGGTCGTAGAAGGCGCCGAAGAAGGCGCCCGAGTCCGCCTCGGCCGAGGGCCGACTGAAACGGAAGGGGCTCTCGTCCCGGACCGCGTCCTGCGCCAGGATGTTCACGACCGACGGGCCCACGCGTTCGACCACGTCGACCGTCGCCGTCCGGCGCAGAAAGGGATCGGCCGCCCGGGCCGGCGCGGCGGCCGCCAGGCCGATGGCCCCGATGGCCCCGACGGCGAGCGTCGCGCACAGCGCGCGGCGGACCGAGCGGAGGCGGCTGCCGAGGGCGGTCGCGGCCAGGGCGGGCATCGATCGTCGGTAGGGAGGAAGGGAAGCGGTCATGGGATGAAGCTCGGGTTCCGGTCCGCGCGGCGCCCGGCGGTCCGTCCGGGGCCACGCTCCTCTGTCGCCGTTCGAGGCCGATCGGTTCGCGTCCAACGCCGTTCCCCTCTTGTTGGGTCCACGCAATTCGCGTGCAGGATCGGTCGTTTAGGGCCGCACGTCGAGGCGGGCCCTGAAGGGGGACAGGATCGGGCCCGGGGGTCCGCCGCGGGCCAGCGCGCCGGTGACCGCGAGACCGCAGGCGCCTGCGGAGACGGCTTCGGGGACGCGGTCCGGCGCGAGCCCGCCCTGCGCGAAGATCGGGAGACCGTGGGCCGTGGCCGCCTCGAGGACCGCTGGCCCGAGCGGCGGCCGCGTCGCGGGCTTCGACTTCGGATCCCAGATTGGCGCCAGGTGGACGTAGTCGGCCGGGACGTCCGCTTCCGCTTCGGCGAGGAGCTCGTCCGGGTCGTGGAGCGACCGCCCGACGAGCGCCGTCGCTCCGAGCAGTCGCCGTGCCGCCGCGACGTCGACGGCATCGAAGCCCAGATGGACCCCGTCGGCCCCGGCCGCGCGCGCGACGTCGCCGCGTCGGTTCACCACGATGCGCAGCCGCTCGCCCCGCTCCCCGAGCTCCGCTCGCGCTGCGTTCCGCGCCGCCACGAGTCCGCGGGCGACCTCGAGCAGGCGCGCGTCCGCGGTCGTGCGGTCGCGCAGCTGGATCCAGTCCGCCCCCGCGACGAAGAGCGCGCGGGCATGCGCCGCGACGTCCGGCCCGAACGCAGCGGCGTCGAGCACCGCGCAGAGCAGCGGCGGCTCGTCCGGCGCGGACGGGAACGGGCCGGGACGGCTGCGCTTCACCCGAGGCTAGAAGCTCGCGGTGCCGTCGAGGGGGCTCGACGCCGACGCGTAGAGTCGCTTCGGCATCCGGCCGGCCTCGTAGGCCGCGCGGCCCGCTTCCACGCCCTGACGCATGGCGCGCGCCATCCGCACGGGATCCTTCGCATGGGCGATCGCAGTGTTCATGAGCAGCGCCGTCGCGCCGAGCTCCATGGCGTAGGCCGCGTCGCTCGCCGTGCCGACGCCGGCGTCCACGATCACCGGGACTTCGACCGTCTCCATGATGATGCGCAGGTTGGCGGGATTGCGGATGCCCATGCCGGACCCGATCGGCGCCGCCAGCGGCATGACGGCGGGACAGCCGAGCTGCTCGAGTCGCTGGCACGCGACCGGGTCGTCGGTGATGTAGGGGAGGACGGTGAAGCCGTCCGCGATCAGGCGCTCCGCGGCTTCCAGGGTCGCGGGCACGTCGGGGAAGAGCGTGCGCTCGTCGCCGATCACCTCGAGCTTGACGAGCGCGGTGTCGAGGAGCTCGCGGCCCATCCGAGCGGTCGTCACGGCGTCGTCCGCCGTGTAACAGCCGGCGGTGTTCGGCAGGATCGTGAACTCCGAGGGCTTGATCACGTCGAGCAGGCGGGGGCCCTTCGCGGCGTCGAAGTTCACGCGGCGGAGCGCGACGGTGATCATCTCGGCGCCGGATTCGCGGGCGCACTCGAGGTTCTGCTCGAAGCTCTCGTACTTGCCCGTCCCGATGATCAGACGCGAGTGGAAGGCGTGGTCGCCGATCCGGAAAGCCGGTTCGGTCGTCGCAGCGTGGGGGGTGCTCATTTCGTTCTCCGGTTCCTGGCGTCCGGCGCGGCCTGGGTCAGCCGCCGCCGACGGCTTCGAGGATCTCGATCCGATCGCCGTCGGCGATCCGATGCTCCGCGTGGCGCGAGCGGATCACGACGTCGCGATTGACGGCGACCGCGACGCGCTTGCCGCCGAGGTCGAGCCCTTCGAGCAGCTCGGAGATCGTGCACGCGTCCGCCAGCCGCTTGCGCTCGCCGTTCACGTCGATCTCGATCGCACTCATCTCGCGAACCCTCCCTGCCGATGCTCCGGAACGTACCCGACGCGTTCGCCCTGCGCCGCGCAGATCGGCCGGAAGAGGGCGGATTCGGTAGTCTTCGCGCGCCCCCGGGAGAGCATCCGACTTGTCGATCGATCCGGATCCGAACGCGTCCGCCGAGCAGCGCCCGGCCTGGGCGTGGATCGACCGCGAAGCCCTGCGCCACAACGCGCGCCGCGCGATCGAGCTGGCGGCCGGTCGCGCCGTGATCGGTGTCGTGAAGGCCGACGGGTACGGCCATGGCGCGACGGAGGTCGCGCGGGCGCTGCTCGCGGAGGGCGTCGCGCGGCTGGCGGTGGTGAGTGTCGCGGAGGGCGCTTCGCTCCGCCGCGACGGGATCGGTGCACCGATCCTGTTGATGGGCGGGATCGACGATGCGGGCGCCGCCGAGCGGGCGTCCAAGTGGGGCCTGGTTCCGGTCCTGCACGACGAACGTGGCCTGACCCTCGCGCAGAGCTTCGGGCGCGCCGAGGCGCGTTTCGCCGTCGAACTCGAGGTCGACACCGGCATGCGTCGCATGGGCGCCGCGCCGAGCCACGCCAGCCCGCTTCTCGCGCGGGCGCTCGACGCGCCGCAGCTCGCGGTCGGCGGCGTCTTCACCCACCTCGCGTGCGCGGACGAGCCGGATCTCGCCAAGAGTCGGCGGCAGGTGGAGGCCCTCGCGGCCCTGATCGACGAAGTCGTGGGCACCGGCGAGCCGGCGCCCGAGCTGCACGTCGTGAACTCGGCGGGGCTGTTCCGGCGGGAGGAGATCGAGGGCGGCCTGCTCGAGACGGCGGCCGTGCGGCCGGGGCTGATGCTCTACGGCGTCTCGCCCTTCGCGGACCGCAGCGCCGCCGATCTCGGGCTCGAGCCGGTGATGACCCTCGCGGCCCGGGTGGTGGCGACGCGGCGGATCCGCGCGGGCGACGCGGTCGGCTACGGCGGCGAGTGGACCGCCGATCGCGAGACGACGATTGCGACGCTGCCCCTCGGCTATGCCGACGGGATCCCCCGCTCGGTCCTCGGGCGCGGCGAGGTCCACCTGGCGGGGGCGCTGCGGCCGATCGTCGGCCGGGTCTCGATGGACACCGTGGCGGTCGAGGTGGGCGATGCCCCCGTCGAGGTCGGCGACGTCGCGACGGTCTTCGGGCGCACGCCCGAGGGGTTCCGGGTCCCGGTCGAGGACCTGGCGCGCCGGGCCGGCACGATCGGCTACGAGCTGCTGGTCGGCGTCGGAGCCCGGGTGCCGCGCGTCGCGGCGGATGGCCCGCCGACCGCCTGAATCCGCGTTCGCGCCGCGGGTCCCGTCGTCGGGCGGAGGCGCCGGTCCCGTCCCGATTGACGGGTCGCGGCCACGCGGGTACACACTCGCCAACCCCCTGGATCCCCGGCCAGAAAGCGTGCCCGCACGCCGTTCGGAAGACCCGCTCCACAGCCGCGCCCCCCGAGCCTCGGGCACGCGGTCCGGAGCTGGGGCGCCCGGTCGTCCGCCCGGTCCAGAGACCGCCGCGACGATCGCGATCCGCCTCCGGGAATCCCGCGCGGGGCGCAGGCGCGCGACGCGACGCGGTCGATCGGCGACGAACGCCCGCTCGTCGAGCCCGGATCGAAAGCCTCTCGCTCACTCCTCTACGCTCAACCTGGATCCACCCAGACACAGGAGCCCGACAGCCATGCCCCCCAGCGATGACGTGCAGCCCGTCCGGCGCGCGCTGCTCTCCGTTTCCGACAAGACCGGGCTCGTCGAGCTCGCCAAGGGTCTCGCCGATCTCGAGGTCGAGCTCGTCGCCTCCGGCGGGACCGCCGGCGCGATCCGCGACGCGGGCCTGCCCGTCCTCGACGTCGCCGAGCTCACGAAGAGTCCCGAGATGCTCGGCGGTCGCGTCAAGACGCTCCACCCGAAGATCCACGGCGACATCCTCGCCCGCCGCGACCTCGCGGAGGACCGGGCCGACATGGAGGCCAACGAGATCGGCGGAATCGATCTCGTCGTCTGCAACCTCTATCCCTTCCAGGCGACCGTCGCGAACCCGGACGTCACGCGCCCGGAAGCGGTCGAGAAGATCGACATCGGCGGCCCGTCGATGATCCGCTCGGCCGCGAAGAACCACGCGTTCGTGGGCGTGCTCTGCGACCCCGCGGACTATTACCGCGTGATCGGGGAGCTGCGGGAGAACGCGGGGCTCAGCGCCGGACTGCGCCGCCGCCTCGCTCTCAAGGCCTTCCAGCACACGGCGGCCTACGACTCCGCGATCGCGACCTGGCTCGGCGCGAACGATCCGGTGGAGGAGCCGGAGGTGTTCCCGGAGACGCTGACGATCGCCCTCGAGAAGGCGGACGAGCTCCGGTACGGCGAGAACGCGCACCAGCGCGCCGTGCTCTACGGCGACTTCCTCGACATCTGCGCGCTCCATCACGGCAAGGCCCTGTCCTACAACAACCTGGTCGACGCTCAGGCGGCCCTGGCCCTGATCGTCGACTTCATGCCGACGGATCCGGCCTCGAACGCCGGCGAGCGCGCGGTCGTCGCGATCCTCAAGCACAACACGCCGTGCGGGGTGGGCGCGGGGGCGACGCCGCTCGAGGCCTACGAGAACGCGTTCTCGACCGATCCCGACTCGCCCTTCGGCGGGATCATCGTGTCGAACCGGCCCTTCGACCTCGATCTCGCGAAGGCCGTCGACGAGATCTTCACCGAGGTCCTGATCGCGCCTTCGTTCACGGACGACGCCCTCGAGTTCCTGAAGAAGAAGAAGAACCGACGACTGCTTTCCTTCGATCGCGACAAGATCGATTCGGGCCAGACCGAGGTCCGGCGCGTCTTCGGCGGCCTGCTCGTGCAGGAGTCGGACCCGGCGCCGGAAGAAGTGATGATCGCCGAGGTCGCGACGAACGCCCAGCCCTCAGACGAGCAGCGCACGGCGATGGAGTTCGCCTGGCGCGTCGTGAAGCACGTGAAGAGCAACGCCATCGTCTTCGCGACCCACGATCGCACGCTGGCGATCGGCGGCGGTGCGACCTCGCGCGTCGACGCGGTGCTGAACGCGGTCGCCAAGGCCGGGCGGGTCGGGCTCTCGCTCGACGGATGCGTGCTGGCGAGCGATGCCTTCTTCCCGTTCCCGGACGGGCTCGAGGCGGCGGTCGAGGCCGGCGCGGCGGCGGTGGTCCAGCCCGGCGGGTCCAACCGCGACGAGCTCGTGATCGAGGCGGCGAACGCGCTGAACGTGCCGATGCTGATGACCGGCAAGCGACACTTCCGTCACTAGTCACGAGGCCGGCACGCTTCCGGCGCGGCGCGCGACGCGTCGCCCGGACGGCCGAAGCGGTCGAGGAGATTCCGCATGAAGGTCCTGGTCGTCGGCTCCGGCGGACGCGAACACGCGCTGGTCTGGAAGATCGCGCGGAGCGGGCGACTGACTGCGCTCCACGCCGCGCCCGGGAGCAAGGCGATCGGTCGTCTCGCCACCTGCCATACGGACGTGAAGGCGAACGATCTCGACGCGATCGTGGCGCTCGCGGAGCGCGAGTCGATCGACCTCGTGGTCGTCGGCCCGGAAGATCCGCTCGTCGCCGGTCTCGCCGATCGCTTGCGCGCGGTCGGCGTCGCCACCTTCGGCCCGAGCGCGGCGGCGGCCCAGCTCGAGGGCAGCAAGGCCTTCTCGAAGGCGTTCATGGCGCGCCACGGCATCCCGACGGCGGGCTACGCCGACTTCGACGAGGCCGCGGCGGCCCATGCCCACGTCGATGCCCTGGGTCGTCCCTGCGTGGTGAAGGCCGACGGGCTGGCGGCAGGGAAGGGCGTCGCCATGTGCGCCGATGCGGCCGCCGCTCACGCGGCGATCGACGAGATGATGGCCAACAAGCGCTTCGGGGCGGCCGGCGATCGCGTCGTGATCGAGGAATGGCTGCAGGGCGAAGAGGCGTCGTACTACGCGATCTGCGACGGCGAGCGGATCGTGACCCTCGCCGCGGCGCAGGATCACAAGCGCGCCCTCGACGGCGATCAGGGCGAGAACACCGGGGGGATGGGCGCCTACTCGCCGGCGCCGGTCGTGTCCGAGGCGGTCGAGAAGAAGATTCTCGAGCGAATCGTCCATCCGACGATCCATGGCATGCAGTCCGACGGGCATCCCTACCAGGGCGTGCTCTTCGTGGGCCTGATGATCGACGATGCCGGCGATCCCCACGTGATCGAGTTCAACGTCCGCTTCGGCGATCCCGAGACGCAGCCGCTCATGGTGCGCATGGAGGGCGACCTGCTGCCGCTTCTCGACGCAGCGGCGCGCGGCACGCTCGACCCGTCGACGTCGCTCGGGTGGGGCGAGGCCGCGGTCTGCGTGGTGCTCGCCTCCGGTGGCTATCCCCGCGGCTACGAGACCGGCAAGGCCATCACCGGCCTGGCGGCCCTGGAAGGCGACGACGATCTCGTCGTCTTCCATGCTGGCACGACCGGAAGCGACGCCGGCGACGACTTCGCGACCGCCGGCGGTCGCGTCCTCGGCCTCACGGCGCGCGGCGCCGACGTCGCCGAGGCGCGCGCGCGCGCCTACGCCGCCGTCGCAGGCGTGGCCTTCGACGGCATGCACTTCCGCCGCGACATCGCCGACCGCGCGCTCGGGCGCTGACGCCCCCGGACCGCGCACGTCCTCCCAGGAGTCCCGTCCGCCATGACCCTCTCCCGTCCTCTCCGCGCGCTCCGCTACGCCCCCGATCGGGTCGAGCTGTCGCGGGTGATCGTGCCGCCCTACGACGTGATCGCCGACGACGAACGCGGGGACTTCTTCGATCGGGACCCGCACAACGCGATCCGCTTCGAGCTGACGCGCGACGCGGACGACGAGGCAGCGGCGGACTACGGCTGGATCCGCTCGACCCTCGACGCCTGGCGCCGCGAAGGCGTGCTCGTCCGCGACGAGACGCCCGCCTACTACGTCATGGGCCAGCGCTACACGGCGCCGGACGGCCAGCCGCTCGAGCGGGTCGGTTTCTTCGCGGAGCTCGGTCTCGCGGAGTACGACGAGCGCGTCGTGCGGCCGCACGAGCGGACCCTGGCCGGGCCGCGCGCGGACCGGCTGAAGCTGCTGCAGGCTTCGGAGGCGAATCTGTCGACGGTGTTCCTCCTCTACGAGGATCGGGAGGACACGCTCGGCCCGCTCCTCGCGGCGGCCCTCGACCGGGGCGAGGTCGCGCGTGCGGAATCCGGCGACGTGGCCTACCGGCTCGCGCGCCTCACGGAACCGGCGACGATCGAGCGCGTCCGGGCCTTCATGGCTGCGCGTCCGAGCGTGATCGCCGACGGCCACCATCGCTACGAGACCGCCCTCGAATACCGCCGCCAGCAGATCGCCGCGCATGGCGACCTTGCCGACGCGCCCTGGCAGTCGACGATCGCCTACGTCGCGAACGCCTGGTCCAGGGGGAGCCTGCTCCTGCCGATCCATCGCGTCGTGCGCGAAGTCGCCGCGCCGAGCGAGGAGGATTGGCGCAAGAAGCTGCCCGCGTGGACGATCCGCGCCCTGCCGCGCGTGGATCCCGAGGGGGTCGAAGCACGCCTCGCGGAGGAGCTCGCGCCGCATGCCGGCCGTCCGGCCTTCGTCGCGGAGTGCGCCGACGGGGCGACCCTCCTCGCGACCCGCGAGTCCCCGCTCGGCGACGAGCTGATGGTGCGGATCATCGAGCGCGACGTGCTCGGCGGCGTCTTCGGTCTCGATCCCGAGGCGATCCGCGGGGGGGCCGTCGCCTTCCCGAAGAGCGCGCGCCGCGCCGGTCAGGAGATCCGGGAGGGGAAGGGCACGGTGGCGCTCTACCTGAACCCGCTGACCCCGGACGACGTGTTCCGGACGACGGAAGCCGGCGAGGTGATGCCGCAGAAGTCGACGTTCTTCCATCCGAAGATCCCGACCGGGATGGTCTTCCGTGACCATCGTGACGTGGGCGACGCCCCCGACTTCCGCGACGCCCCTGGCGGAGCGGACTGAGGTGGCCCGCGACCGCGGCCCCGGCGGCCGACGAAAGGGCCGGATGCAGCCCGTCGGCGACCTCGTCGGGAAGGTGCTCGGTGAGCTCGGCCTCGACGGTGTCGCGCTGGCCCATCGCATCGGCAGCGAGTGGCCCGAGATCGTGGGCACGCAGGTCGCGGAGCACTGCCGCCCGCTGGGGCTGCGCGCGGGGGTGCTCGAGGTGGAGGTCGATAGCCCCGTCTGGTCGCAGCAACTCCAGCTCAGGAAGACCGAGCTGCTCGAGAACCTGAGTTCACGCTACGACCGGCAGGCCCCCCGAGAGGTTCGCTTCCAGGTCGGCTATCCTCGACGGCGCTGAGCCCCCCCGCTCCCCAGTCGGCCCCCGCCCCGAGGCCGACGCACCCCCAAGACCCTCCATGCAGACCCTTATGGCGACTTCTTCGACCCCTGATCCCGAAGTCCTGGGCCGCCGCTGCGACTTCTGCAGCGACGTGGTCACCTCGGTCCGCCGCGTCGCCCTCGACCAGGAGTACGACCGGCTCCAGAAGGCCCACCAGGAGCGCTACGCCTGCGGCGACTGCTTCGAGAAGAAAGAGCGCGAGCGCCTCGGGCTGGCGCGCCGCTGAGCCGGCCCCGGACGAGGGGCCCGACCCCCTGCCGGCCCGCGGAAGTTGACCTCGGCGGGGGCTTTCCCTAATCTGCGCGCCTGCTTAGGGCTGGCGGGCTCCGATCGGGCCTCGCCTCGCGACCGCCACCCGGCCCTCGGCTTCCGATTCGAACTCGATCCCCGCCTCGACCCGGAACCCGGAGCGACGGCGGGTCGCGACGCGAAGCGCGACCGGCGGGACCGAGCCTCTCTCCATTTCATGACATCTCAAGATCATCGGTGGAGCCCGTCTCCACGCACGAGGACCGAACGAACATGGTCAAGATCCGGCTGACGCGAATGGGCTCGAAGAAGCGCCCGTTCTACCGCGTGATGGCAATCGATGAGCGCAAGCAGCGCGACGGGCGTCCGCTCGAGTTCCTGGGCACCTACGACCCGCGCGTCGATCCCGCGGCGCTCAACCTCGACCTCGACGGCATCGAGTCCTGGGTCGGCAAGGGCGCGCAGCTCTCGGACACGGTCCGCAGCCTGGTCAACCGCGTGAAGCGCGACGGCAACACCACCCAGTCGGAGGCGACGGCCTGATCATGGCGAAGCGAGGCGAAGACTCCGCGGAACTCGTGTCCTTCCTGGCGAAGGCGATCGTGTCCAACCCCGACGACGTCGAGGTCGAGATCGAGGACGGTGGTGAGCTGATCGAGCTCGAGACGGCGGACGGTGACCGTGGTCGCGTGATCGGTCGGCAGGGCCGCGTCGCGAAGGCGCTGCGCGCGATCCTGAACGCGACCGCCGATGGCGCCGGGGCGCGACTCGACATCGTCGACTGAAACGTCGACTGAAACGTCGAC
>JBCCZJ010000045.1:0-17663 GCA_039187915.1 Myxococcota bacterium | reverse complement strand
TCAGCGACCAGATCTAGTCAGCGACCAGATCTAGTCAGCGACCAGATCTAGTCAGCGACCCGATCTAGCCAGCGACGCGGTCCCGCCAGCGACCTGATCCAGTCGGCGACCCGGTCCGGGAAGCGCTCCGGTCGGATCCGCAGCCGGCTTCGGTCGGGAACGTCGGCGGTGCGTCGGGACGGTCTAGTCGGACGGCCACTCCGGCCAGTCGCGCACCACGCGTCCCTTCCATTCCGGTGCACGGCGTTGGATGTGGGAGACCGGACCCTCGATCGCATCGGGGTGCGGCATGACGACCTTGTGGAGCGCCGTCTCCTTGTGCTCCACCTGCGCGGGCGTGAGCTCCGTCGACTCCCAGAGGAGCTTCTTCGACACGGCGATCGAGAGGGGCGCGGCGTTCCGCGCGGTGTCCCGCGCGATCCCGAGCGCCGTCTCGAGGACGTCGGCGGACGGAACGACCTGGTTCGCGACGCCGAGCCGCTCGATCTCCTCGCCGGTGAAGGTCTTGCCCGTGAGCATGAGCTCCGCGGCCTTGGCGAGACCGACCAGACGGACGACCGTCCAGTGGGAGTACGCGTCGCCCATCACGCCGCGACGCACCTGCACGATCCCGTATTTGCCCTCCCGGGCGAAGATGCGCAGGTCGCATTGCATTGCGAGCGTCATCCCGAGGCCGATCGCGTGGCCGTTCACGGCCGCGACGACGAGCTTGCGGATCGAGAAGGCGGGGACCTCGCAGCCGGCCGCGCTGAAGTCGTCGAGTCCGACACTGCCTTCGAGATCGAAGGTCTTCTCGGCGTCCGACATGTCTGCGCCGGCGCAGAAGGCACGGCCGGCGCCGGTCAACACGACGGCGCGGATGTCGTCGTCCTCGTCGCACCGCCGGTACGCGTCGGCGAGGGCCTGGAGGAGCTCCCCCGAGCAGGCGTTCATCACGTCCGGCCGGTTCAGCGTGATCAACGCCACCCCGTCGGAGTCGACCTCGAAGAGCAGATGCGGTTCGGCCATGGCCTCGGACTATAGCCAGCGGAGGGGCGGGACCTGCGCCAGCGGCCGCAAGTCGCGTGGCCAGCGCGCACCCCGGGAAGCAAGCCGGGGGACTCGACGAAGGAGCGCGGCGCTACCGTTCGGACGGTCGTCGCGCGCTGCATCCCGCACGGCATGCGTGGGGTGACCGCTCGTCGTACTGGATCCGACCGGCTGCGGCTGAATGCGGCTGCATCGCACAGATCCGAATCGAGCCGAATCGAGTCGGAGTGAGTGGTGCCCGGGACTGGAGTCGAACCAGCACGTCCTTGCGGACACTGGATTCTGAGTCCAGCGCGTCTACCAATTCCGCCACCCGGGCAGCGCGCCGCAGGGTACGGTGGGTCTCGGATCGAGTCAAACGGGAAATCGGGGGTGGCAAGCCTTTGGCGAAGGGCAGAGGGAGAGGCAAGGGGCGCCCGCGCGGGCGAGGCGGTCGGGAACCCCGGCCGGGTCGCCGCGAGCGCATCCGGGCCGGTCGCGGGGACGGCGACGGACGGCGCGGGACGGGCCGCCGATCGCCGCCCGAGGCGCGCGACCAGGAAGGGCTCGTGGTGGCGGCCGACGATCCGACGACGGCCGGCCAGACCCTTCAGGTCGAAACCGCGGAAGGCGAGCGCGTGCGCGTCGAATGCCTCGGTGAGCCCGTGGAGGTCGGCGCACGGATCGGCTTCCTGCCGACGGGCGATGCGCCCGGCGCGGCGGGGGTGCTCACCCGCCTGATCGCGAGCGAGCGGACCACCTGGGTCGGGCGGGTGTTTCGGGCCGGTCGCGGCGGGGCGCTGCACGTCGCGCCCTTCGCCGGGCTCGAGGCGCCGCGATTCCTGCTGTCGGAGAAGCATGCGAAGGGCGCCGAGCCCGGGGACCGCGTCCTGCTCGCTCCGCTCGCGGACGAGAAGCGCGGCAAGCGGAAGGACGGTCGCGTGTCGTCGGGGCGCCGCCACCGCGGTCAGGGCCGAGGCGCCCGCGACGGGCTTCCCGTGCGCGTGCTCGAAGTCTTCGGTCCTGCCGGCGAGCCGGAGGCGGACCACCGCGCGCTCGTCTGGAAGCATCGCCTTCCGACGAAGTTCTCCCGGCGTGCGCGCCTCGAAGCGGACGCGCTCGACGAGGCGCCCTGCGCCGACGAGGCGAAGCACCGCCTCGATCTCCGCGGGCTGCCCTTCGTCACGATCGACCCTGCCCGCGCGCGAGACCACGACGACGCCGTATTCGCCGAAGCGGCTCCCGAAGCGCCGGTCCGGCCGGTCGACGGTGCGGCCCGGCGGCCGGCCTTCGCGTGGCGGCTCTGGGTGGCGATCGCGGACGTCGCGCATTTCGTGGAAGAGGGTGGGTTCCTCGATGCCGACGCGCGGCGCAGAGGCAACAGCTTCTATTTTCCGGACCGCGCCTTGCCCATGCTGCCCGAACGACTGTCGAGTGATCTGTGTTCGCTGCGCCCCGAGGTCGATCGTCGCGCGATGGTCGCGGAGCTGCGGATCGATCGCGCCGGGCGGGTCGTGGACGCGCTCTTCCACGAGGCGTGGATCCGGAGTCGTGCGCGGCTCTCCTACGCGCAAGCGGCGGACTGGCTCGACGGGACGCCTGCGCCTGCGGAGGAAGTCCCGGAATGGGGCGAATCGCTCCGTCTGCTCGACCGGATCGCGACCGACTTCGCGGCCGCGCGCCGCCGGGACGGCGGGCTCGAAATGCGGCTGCCCGAGGTCGAACTCGTGGTCGACGAGGCGGGCCGGGCCGTCGACGCCCGCGTGCGTGCGCGCAACCGCGCCCACGTCCTGATCGAAGAGGCGATGCTGGCGGCGAACCGCGCCGTCGCCCGGGCGCTCGTGCGCGCGGATCGCGCGGCCCTCCACCGCGTGCACCCGCCGCCTTCGCCGCGGAAGCTCGACGACCTGGCTCGGCTGCTCGAGCGCTACGGGATCGAAGCCCCGGTCGATCTCGACGCGCCGGGGGCGCTCGCCGCGGTGCTGGAGGAGACGAAGGGCGCCGCCTTCGAGGAGCGCCTGCACACGGCCGTGCTTCGCTCGATGAGTCAGGCTCGCTACGAGCCCGAAAGCAAGGGGCACTACGCGTTGCGCTTCGAGCACTATCTCCACTTCACGTCGCCGATCCGGCGCTACGCGGATCTCGCGGTCCATCGTGCCCTCCGGCGCCTGATTCGCGGCGAGCGCGCAGCGGACTCGGGGGCCGCGGTCGAGGCCCGCGCAGCCACGCTCGCCGCCTGGCTCTCGGGGCGCGAGCGCGTGGCGCAAGAGGCGGAGCGCGACGCAGAGGCCTTCGCTGCGTGCGCCTTGATGGCGTGCCGCGTCGGCGACGCCTTCGGCGCCGAGGTGGCGGGGGCCAGCGAGTTCGGCGTCTTCGTTCGGCTCGACCGGCCGGCGGTGAACGGGCTCGTGCCGTTGCGCATGCTCGCAGGCGACTGGACGTTCGAACCGGACGAGGATGCGATCGTCCAGCGGGGTGGGCGCGCGCGGCTCGGGGTCGGCGAGTCGATCCGGGTCCTGCTCGCGGACGTCGATCGCGATCGCGGTCGGCTCACGTTCTCGATCCGCGGGAAGTTCGCGGCGCCCGCCGAAGGCTCCGGCCGGCGCCTGCGGCGTTAGGCGCTCCTGGCGTACGGCACGCGTCGCCCGCGCGCGGCGCCGGCGGCGGTTGCCAGCGGGGTCCCCTCGAATCGGGGCTAGTCGCCTTCGAGCCGAGCGAGCGTCTCCGAGAGTTGCTCCCAGGCTTCGTATCCAGCACCGATCTCTGCCTCGATCGCGGCTTCCTCCGCCTGGACTTCCTGCACCCGCGCCGGGTCGGCGTAGATCTCGGGGTCGGCGAGGCGGGCCGTGACGGATTCCTTGCGCGCTTCGTCCTCGGCGATCCGCTCTTCGAGCTTCGCGATCCGGCGCGCCAAGCGGTCCCGCTCCTTGCGTCGCTCGCGCTCCCGCATCCGGGCCGCCTTCTCGCCCGCCGAGCGGTCCGTCTCCGTCGCGATCGCACGCGGGGTCGCGTCTCGCCCCGAGCGCGCGGTCGGGTCCAGGCCGCTCAGCCGCCGCTTGCGTTCGAGGTAGGCGTCGTAGTTGCCGAGGTGATCCTCGAGGTGGCCGTGTTCGACCTCGACGACCCGAGTGGCGAGGGCGTTGATGAAGGACCGGTCGTGGGAAACGAAGAGCAGCGTCCCTTCGAACTGCTGGAAGGCGTCTTCGAGGACCTCGCAGGCTGCGATGTCCAGATGGTTCGTCGGCTCGTCGAGGATCAGCAGATTCGCCGGCCGGAGTAGGAGTTTGGCGAGCGCGACGCGCGCCTTCTCGCCGCCGGAGAGCACGCCGACCTTCTTGTCGACGTCGTCGCCCGTAAAGAGGAGCGCACCGAGCAGGCTCCTCAGTCGGGGGACCTCGTCGGTCCGCGCGTCCTTGGCGACCTCCTCGTAGACCGACAGAGACGGGTCGAGGGATTCGAGCTGGTGCTGGGCGAAGAAGGCCGCCTGGACGTTGTGTCCGAGCGCGCGCTCGCCCGCGTCGACGTCGAGGGTGCCGGCGGCGATCCGCAGGAGCGTGGACTTGCCGGCGCCGTTCGGGCCGGCGAGGGCCACTTTCTCCCCACGCCGGACCTGGAAGTCGATGCCCTCGTAGACGGGGTCGTCTCCGTATCGTTTGTGGATGCCTTCGAGGGAGAGCACCCGCTCGCCCGATCGCGGCGGCGGCGGCAGCGCGAGTCGCATCGACCGACGGACGTCGGGCTCGACCTCGATTCGCTCCATTTTCTCGAGCGCCTTGATCCGGCTCTGCGCCTGTCGCGCCTTCGTCGCCTTGTAGCGGAAGCGCTCGATGAAGCGCTCCTGCTCGGCGATCACGCGATCCTGATTCGCTTTACGGGCCAGGCGCTCTTCGCGTCGGAGGGCGCGCTGCTCGAGGTAGCGGTCGTAGCCGCCCTCGTAGAGCGCGAAGCCGCCGAGACCGTCGAGCTCGATGATCCGATTGGTCTGACGGCGCAGGAACGTGCGGTCGTGGGAGACCACGACGACGGCGCCCGGAAACCGCTCGAGCGTCGACTCGAAGAACTGGATCGAGGGCAGGTCGAGATGGTTCGTCGGCTCGTCGAGGAGCAGGACCTCGGGCTGGCCGAGGAGCAGCTTCGCGAGCTCGACGCGCATCAGCCAGCCGCCGCTGAACGTGGAGAGCGGGCGGTCGAGATCGGCGGTCTCGAAGCCGAGCCCCGAGAGGACCTCATCGACGCGGGCATGCCGCGCGAAGCCGCCGCCCCGCTCGAAGCGGAGACCGAGCGCGTCGTAGCGTTCCGTCAGCGCGGTCGGCAGGGCTTCCCCGGCGGCGCCGCGCTCGCTCATGTCGGCCTCGAGGCGGCGCAGCTCGTCCTCGAGGGCATCGAGCTCTGCGAGGGCGCTGCGCGCTTCTTCGCGCACGCTGCGGCCGGCGCGTGGATCGATCTCCTGGCGGAGCAAGCCGAGGCGGGTGTCCCGCGCGCGGTGGATCTCGCCCTCGTCGGGGGGCTCCTCGCCGGTCAGGGTGTGGAGCAGCGTCGTCTTGCCTGCGCCGTTCGGGCCGACCACGCCGATCCGGTCGCCGGCCCGGACGACGATGGAGGCGCCGCCGAAGAGCAGCCGCGCCCCGATGCGCTTCGACAGGTCTTCGAGACGCAGCAGCAAAGAGAAGCTCCAGGTGGGCGGGCCGGCGCAAGGATGGCCGCAGCGCGCGCGGCGGGCAAGCCTGACGCACAGCCGATGGCGCAGCGCGGAGCGCTCGTGCATGCTCGCGACATGCGGCTCACGCGACGCGCGCGCTACGCCCTCTGCGGGCTCTTCGATCTCGCCTACAACGGCGGCGGGCAGCCCGTCCGCGTGAAGGAGATCGGCGCGCGCCAGGGCATTCCCCATCGCTTCCTCGAGCAGATCTTCCAGGACCTTCGGCGGGGCGAGCTCGTGACGGGCAAGCGCGGTCCCGGCGGCGGGTACGTGCTGACCCGATCGCCGGAGGACATCACGCTCCGCCAGGTCGTGGAAGCCGTCGAGGGACCCGAAGCGTTCGTCAGCGAAACGACGGCGGAGGGATGGGCGCCTTCCGACCACCGTCCGGACTTCCTCTGGGCGGAGCTCGGCGACCGGATGGCCGCCACGCTCGATCGGATCGCGATCTCCGACCTGTGTCGGGAGGCTGCCGCGCGGTCGGTGGACCGCGAGCTGCCGACCGCGCTCGACTTCCAGATCTGAGCCGCTGCGGCGCGACGAGCCGGGCGAGGCGTGCCCCGCGGGCCTGGCTTCATTAGACTCCTGTCGCCCGAACCCCCCGATCGAGAGGAGCCCGGATGGCCGGGCGGGGACGAGAGCGTGCCTGAACGCGTCGACCTGTCGACCGAGCTCGAGAGCCGGTCGATCCCCAACGACATCCTGCACGAGATCTGTCAGCACGCCCTGGACGTCGCGCCAGAGGAGTGTTGCGGTCTGCTGCTCGGCGACGACGACGTCTGGGCGCGGAGGGTCGTGCGGATCACCAACGTGATGACGAAGATGCATGCCGCCGATCCCGCCGCCTTTCCGCGCGATGCACGGCACGCCTACTACATGTCCGAGGTCGAGTATCTGAAGGCCGTGCAGGATGCAGTCACCCGCGACGAGCGGGTCACCGCCGTCTATCACTCCCACTTCGGTCAGGGCTGTTACCTGTCGCCGGATGACGTGGCGTTCGCGACCCATCCGCTCTTCCCCTTCCCGAAGGCGGCCCAGATCGTCGTCTCCCTGCTCGACGGTGAGGTCAAGCAGGCGGGCATCTTCGAGCCGCGTTCGCTTCCGAGCGGCGCGCCCGGGTTCGTCGGACGCTGTCTCGAGGCCGCGCCTTGATCCGCGTCCGGGACATCCTTCAGGCGGCCTTCGTCCTCGCGATGGCAGCGTCGATCGGCGCGGGCTTCCTGGCCTGCGCGTCCCTGCGGCTCCAGCAGGAGTCCCTGCCGGCCGAGCGGATCGCGATCCTCCACTGGGAGGACCGTTCCGGGGAGAAGCGGAGGGAAGCCTTCGAGAAGGCGGGCGAGGCGCCGCCACTGCCGACGGATCCGAATGATCCCGAGCGCCAGCAGGAGGCCGAGATCCGCGCCTACCTGAGGGCCGACGACATCCTCCAGATCCGGAAGCAGACGTCCAAGTATCCGGGCCGCTTGATGCTGCTCGATCCGCGCACCAGTGAAATGGAGCGCGTCGAGGAGGCACCGCCGGGCGCGATCCCGCTCGCCTGGTCCCCCGACCGCACGCGGCTCCTGCTGGCGTCGGACCACCGCACGGGCAAGGAACAACTCTACGAGCTGCACCTCGAGCGGCGTGATCTCTCGCCCCTCACCTTCGGGCCCGCCGAGCATCCCCGGGGCGGCTATGCCGCGGACGGCTCGCTCTACGTGCAGCGCGTCGAGCGGGTTCAGACGATCGGGGCCTCGGCGAACACGCTCCGTCGGCTGGGCCAGGGGGGCCGGGTCGGGTCCGTCCTCGCCGAGAACGTTTCGCCGGGCACGCTCCGCGTCCTGGCCGATCCCGCGTTGGCCGTCTTCGAGCAGGTCGTGCCCCGACCTCGTCGCAACGGCCCCACGGTCTTCGAATCCTACATCGCGACCGCGCCGCTCTCGGGCGGCGGAGAGGCGAGTCTGCTCTTGAAGGGCCGGGAGCCCACGATCACGCCCGACGGGCAGTGGATCGTGTTTGCATCGCAGTCCACGGCGGGCTATCGACTCCGGCGCATGCGGCCGGATGGCACCTCCAGGGTGCCCATCGGCCCCGGGGCGACCGAAGAGCGGATGCCGACCGTCTCGCCAGACGGAAATTTCATCGCCTTCGTGCAGACAGGCTACGGCCGCCGTCGTTTGACCGTGCGGCGCTTCGACGGGAAGGACGAGCGCGTCCTGCTCACGTCGGGATGGACCGAGTATCCGGTCTGGTAGCTCTCCGCCGGCCCCGCGACGAACCGACAGACCCGAAGAAGACGACCCGGCGCAGGCCCTCGGAGGCGCGTGCGACGCGGTCATGCAAGGACATTCGCACCATGAGCCAGAACGATCTCGTCCCGGTCCACGGCGGACTCGCAGAGCCGGTGGATCGCCTCGTGCCCTTCAAGGACAAGGCCGCCTTCCTCGCCGAGGCCGAAGGCCTGCCCTCGATCCGCGTGACCGACGCCGATCTGGCCACCGTCTACCGCATCGCCGACGGCGCGCTCTCGCCGCTCACCGGGCCGATGAAGAAGGCCGCCTTCGAACGCGTCCTCGACGAGCGGGTGATCGAGTCGAACGGCGGGCGCTATGCCTGGACGATCCCGATCGCGCTGCCGCTGACGGACGCCGAGGCGGGAACGCTGTCTGCGGGCGGCGCTTGCGCCGTCAAGACCGAGGCCGGCGACGTGGTCGCGATCATCGAGGAGCTCGAGGTCTTCGACTGGGACAAGGCGCGCTACCTGAAGAGCGTCTACGGCACGGAGCGGGTCGACCATCCCGGCGGCCGGATCGTCGACAACGACGACCGCACGAAGCTGATCGGCGGCGAGCTCAAGGCGCTGCCCCAGCGCGCGAACAAGGAGTACGGCGAGCTCATGCTCTCGCCGAAGCTCTGCCGCGCGTTCATCGCCGAGAAGAAGTGGGAGCGCGCGCTCGCGTTCCAGACGCGCAACCCGCTCCATCGCGCCCACGAGTACGCGCTGGTCTACGGCGTCGAACAGCTGACTTCGGAAGGCCACTTCGCCGGCGCGGTGCTCAACCCGCTGATGGGGGAACTCAAGGGCGACGACGTTCCCGCCTCCACGCGCATGCTCTGCTACCGCAAGCTCCACAGCGAGCGGATGCTGGGCGAGGGCGACAAGGATCCGGCGATCTGGGAGAAGGCCGGCTACGACATCTCGGACATCTTCGAGCTGATCGGGCTGGACATCAAGATGTTCTACGGCGGTCCTGCGGAGGCCGTCATGCACGGCATCTACCGCCAGAACTACGGCTTCTCCGACATCGTGATCGGCCGCAAGCACGCCGACGCGCCCTTCGAGGACGGCGAGGCGATCTGGGGCGACTTCGACGCGCACGAGATCTTCGACGATCTGCCGGGCGACCTGGCGATCCAGCCGTGCAAGGTCGGGTTCGCTGCCTTCTACGAGAGTCTCGGCCGCGTCGACCTGACCGAGCGCCACCCGGACGAGAAGCCCTTCTCGATCTCGGGGACGAAGGTCCGTGAGATGCTCCAGAACGGCGAGCGGCCGGATCCGCGCATCATGCGGCCGGAGACCTCCGACGTGCTGATCGAGGCCTACAAGGCGTAGGAAGGCCTAGGAAGGCCTGGGAAGGCGCAAGAAGGCATCAGCAGGAAAGGCGCAGTCGGCGCCCTTCGCCTCTCGATGCGTGTCTCGCGCCGAGCGCTCAGGGGGATGTTTCGTGGATCGAACGGGGGTCGTCCGGGAGGGCGATCCCCGTTTGCGTTCCGGCAGGGGATGGCGAACATCGGGCCATGTCGATGTCGATTCGAAATGCTCGTTGGGTTCTCTGCGCCTTCCTGCTCGCCGCGGCGGCCTGTGCCGGGTCCGAGGGGCCGGTGCAGCACACGCGTTCGCGGGACATTCCCTGGGTCGAGGTCCGGACGGCCAGCGGATACAACTGGTCCGCGGTCGTGAAGGCGATTCCCCGGGAGGTGGACCGGATCGATCGCGTGCTGCGGAACCGGGCCGTCTATCGCGAGCCGGGCTTCGCGTTCGGCCATCTGATGCTCGGGGCCGGTGCGCTCTACCCGTACCACGCGCACGCTTCGCCCGAGGCCTATCACGTGGTGTCCGGCGAAGCCGAGTGGAGCGTCGACGGGGAGACCCGGCACGTGGGACCCGGGACGACGATCTATCACGCGCCCTACGCCGATCATCGATGGGTGACCGTTTCCGAGGAACCCGTCCGGGTCGTGTGGGCGCAGTGGGTTCCCGACGGCGACCGCAGCGGCCTGATCGCCGACGCCGTCCGTCGGCGCGGTGGCTCCACGACCGGCGACTTCTTCGAGGGGGAAAGGCGATCCCGGTCGATCCTCCCGACGAAGGTCGTCGCCCCCATCGGCGAGGCCGCGCCCGGCACGCTCATCGACACCATGCGCCGCAAGCGCCTCGAAGCCCGCACGACCGAGCCGTCGCGCCCGCCCGTCCGTCCCTTCGTCGACAGCTTCGGCATCCCCTGGAACACGGAGCAAGCCGGTGTGCGCTGGCGCGCCGTCTTCGGAACACCGGACCTCGAGTGGGGCCACATCGAGATTCACGGTCCGGGTCAGCGGGAGGTTCCCGCCTCCGCTGCCCCCTGGCTGCTGCACGTGCTCTCGGGAACCGCCCGCGTTCGGATCGCGGAGGGCGACGACCTCCGGGTCTCGCCCGGCTCGTCGGTCGTCGTGCGTCCCGGCGAGACCCTCGAGGTCGAGTTCGAGACCGAGGACCGCGACGCCTGGGACGCCGTCCCGCCCCTCCGCGGACTCTTCACGCGCTGGGCCCCCGACGGCGACATGAGCTACTGGGCGCGCGACTACTTCCTGGTCGAGCCGATGCCCGAGCCGCCGGAGGAGGCGACGCTGCCGAAGGACGCGGCGTTCTTCCCCTGAGCGCGCCTGCCTCGCGTCGCGAGGGCGAGCGCGCCGAACAGGAGGCCCGTGCCGAGCGAAGGCTCGGGGACGCGGGTGAAGGAAGCGACGACCATCGCGTAGTCCATGTAGCCGGTCGGACGCGTGTTTTGGAAGCCGACGGTGTGGTCGCCCGGTCCGGTCGTCAGGACGTGGCCGCCCTGGACCTTCACCTCGTGAAAGCGGCTCTCGGGGACGGTCGGGTGCGCGTCGAGCACGTGCGTGCCGCCGAGGCTCTCGGGGATTCCGCTGCCGAAGACCGTGACGGCACTGAGGATCGCCGCGGGGCCACCCGACGAGATCGTCGCAGCGGCGGTGTTCGGCCCCGTGCGACCGTCCTGGCGGACTTCACCCCCGGTGTAGACGCGGGCGAAGGCGAGATCGGTCGCGCCTTCGACCGTGGCGGCGATCAGCGCGCGCTGGTCGGTGCCGTCGTGGCTCCAGGCGACCTCGATCGGACCCGACGCGCCGGCGGCCACCGGCAGGTAGAACAGCTCGGCCGAGAGGGTCGCGAAGTAGGACACCTCGAGCGACGAGGCGTGGATCATCTCCTCCCCGTCGAATCGGACCGAGCGCGAGGATGCACCCCGCGCACCGAGGCGCACGACAAGCAGTCCGTCCGTCGGGACGTCGTAGCGGGGCAGCGTCAGGGTGGCGCCTTCCTGCGCCGTGGAAGCCGTGCGGACGCCGACGACGTCCAGGGCTTCGGCGCGGAGCGGGCTCGTGATGCCGAGCACGGTCAGCAGGAAGGCCAGGCGCAGGGCGTCGAGTCGGAGGCGAGAGCGACGAAGGGCGTGGCAGCGCATCGGGGATCCCCGGTCGGGACCCTGCGGCAGGATCGCCCGGGTCTCGTCCAGGGCATCGCGTCGGCGCGGCGCATCGGTCGTGACTCGAGTCACGGTGGCTGCGGAAACGACGGACTGCGATTCCGCCGTCGAGGCGCTTCGGCGTGTCGACCGACACCGACGTCGCGCGCTGCGCCGCTAGACCATCCGGATGCGCGGTTCCCGCGCGTGGGCCAGGAGCGTCTCCCGCTCGTCGCCGTCGGCGGGATGGACGCCGTAGCCGAACGCGAGGCCGATGCGGACCGGCTGGTTCAGCGTCTCGTCCTTGGAGACCACGTCGGCGACGGCGCGGGCGAGCTCGAACACGCGCTCGCCCGGCGTGCGACCCGGCTCGGGCATCAGCACGGCGAACTCGTCGCGATCGATGCGCGCCAGCACGTCGAATTCGCGTAGATGGGTCTGGAGCGACTCCGCGAGCAGGCGGATCACGCGGCCGACGTGGGCGGCACCCGCTTCGGCGGTCAGCTCGGCGCGGTTCTCGAGCTTGCAGATGCAGACGGCGAGCGCGTCCTCGCGGCCGGCGGCGCGGGCGATCTCCTCGCCGAGACGCTTGTCGAGATACGACTCGTTCGGCAGCCCCGTCTCGTCGTCGAAGTTTCGGTTCTGTCGGTTCTCGCGGTGGCTGATCGCATGGTCGAGGGCGCGCTCGACGTAGCTGACGAAGCGACCGAAGACCTGCAGGTCCTCGTCGTCGAAGCGGCTCGCGAAGAAACGGTCGAGGGCGACCTTGTCGTAGACGGCGATCGAACCGACGACTTCGCCGTTCCGCTTGAGCGGCGCGGACAGGACGGAGCGCATCTCGTCGACGTGCTCCGAGAGGTTGGGGTCGAGGCTGGCGTCCTGGGTCAGGTGGGGCGAGCGTCGCCGGATCGCGTCGACGGTCACCGCCTTGTCGAGCCGGAACAGCGCCTCCTGGGCCGCGCCGTCGGCCGCTCCGAAATAGGAGCGGATCGAGTAACGCCGGGTCGTCGGATCCTGGAGGCGCAGGATCGCGTGATCGGCTTCGAGGATCATCGAGGCCGAAGAGGTCGCGAGGCGGGCGACCTCGTTCGGCTCGGTGCACGAGAGCATCCGGATCGACGTCTCGTTGATGGCGTTGATGCGCTCGGCCTGGCTGGCCATGCGCGCTTCCTTGTCGCTCGCGGCGATCGTGTCTGCAGCGGCGGCCGCGATCTCCTGCCAGCTCTCGAGGGTGCCGCGGTTCTGGTCGGCGGTGGCCCCGGACTGCAGAGAGAGAAGGCCGACGAGCTGGCTGCCGGCGAGCAGGGGCAGGGCGGCGTAGCCGATGCGTCCGTTCTCGTGGCGCAGGACGGCGGGGCGCTGGTTGCGGATCGCGTCGCCGTCGACGCCGACCCCGGCTTCGAGGCGGTACTCGCCTCCGAAGCCGCCGCCGGTGAGCGACGTGGCGACCATGCGCAGGCCGCCATCGGCTTCGCGCAGATAGAGATGAGCGATGCCGCCGCCGGCGCGTTCGGCGACGTAGCGACAGAAGGTCTCGAGCCGCTCGTTGAGGATCGCGGGGCCTCGCAGGATGCGCTGGACCTCGCGGACGGCGTCGTAGCGGGCGGCCTGGGTCCGCAGACTCTCGTGCTCCTGGGCCCGGGCGATGATCTGGGCGTCGAGGCTCGCGAGCTGCTCCATGAACTGGAGATCCTCGTCGCCGAAGACGTCCGCGCGTCCGGAGTGATGGACGTTCAGGACGCCCAGCACCTTCCCGTGATGGATCAGCGGCACACAGAGCGCAGACTCGACGTCGACGCGCTCGCGCACGAGGTCGTAGTTCGCGCGATCGGCCCGGCCGCGCAGGTGGATCGGTCGGCCCTCGGCCGCGACGCGACCGGAGATGCCCTGTCCGAGGGCCACGCGGATCTTCGGCCAGAGCTCGGGCTCGACGCCCCGGGCGACCCGGATGCGGAGCACGCCGGCGTCCGCATCGAGCAGCATCAGGCTGCCGCCCTCGGCGCCCGTCACGCCGACCGCGATCTCGAGCATGCGCTCGAAGAGCTCGTCCGCCTCGACGGTCAGGTCGACGCTCTCGACGACCTCGTGGAGCGCCTGCAGGAGCTCGGCCTTGCCGTCGCGAGGCGCGACGCCGTAGCCCCACAGGAGCCGCGCCGTCAGCGGCGTCACGACCTGGAGCGCGGTCCGCGGGCCGGCCGGGACGTGGGCGGCGAAGTCGCCGCTCGAGTCGATGATCGCGTCGAAGTCCTGCTCGGCGAAGAACGCCGTGGCGTCGTCGACGAGAAGCGGGGCGACCGCGTGGGCGAGGGCCGTGCCGATGCCGCGGGCACGTTCGAGCGCCTCTGCCGCGTTCGGATCGTAGATGCGGGTGACCTCGACGCCCGGGTTGCCCGACAGCAGACGCAGCAGTCGCAGGGACTCCTCGCTGGCGCCCCAGATGCCGAGCCGGCGCCGCATCAGCGCACGCCTCCGATTCTCGCGCGGGCGCGCCGCATCAGTCGCTTCCGTTCCCGGCGTCGAGGGCATCGAGGCGCAGCGAGAGCACGACGCTCCGGGAGGCTCCGTCCTCGTCGCCGAGCACGAGCGGGAGCCGCACGCCGCCGTCGGCTTCGACCGTCGCCTGGCCGACCGACACGACACGCAGGCTGCCCTGGCCGGGCTTCGCCGCGCTTTCGTCGTCGGCCCACTCGGGCGCGTCGCCGGCGAGGTCGACTTCGATCGCGCCGATCGTCTGGAAGTTCTCCGCCTCGCCCTCCGCGAGGATCGCGCTCTCGAGGAGCTCGGCGGTCGAGGCCGGGCCTGCGTCCTCGTCGATCTCGATGGCTTCGAGCGTCGGTTCGACCGGGACCGCTTCCGGCCCGGCGTCGATCTCGATCTCCTCGATCGAGGGCGTCGCCGCGGGCTCCAGCGGGGCCACCGGGGCTCCGGGGGCGGCCGCGCCCTGGGCGGCCTGCGCCGCGACCTGCGCGTCGATCTCGCCGCTGCTGCCGCGGCGGGCGCGCACGACGTGCTTCGAGATCGTGGTCAGGGTCGGCAGGACGCCGTGGCCGGTGGTGGCGATCGTCTCGAAGACGGCCGCCTGATCGAGGCCGATCTGCCGGTGGAGGTCCTCGATCGCGAAGGGATCCGCGACGTCGCGCTTGTTGTACTGCAGCACGAGCGGGAAGGCGTCGAGACGTCGGCCATAGGCGGCGAGCGACCGGGTCAGCTCTTCGATCGCGGGCGCGTTGTCCCGAATGCGCTCGGGCGAGCAGTCCAGGACGAGCACGATCCCGTCGATCTCGTCGAGGAGCTGTTTGCGGGTCATCGCCTGGTCCGGCGCGCCGGGCACGGCGATCAGCTCGATCTGCGTGCCTACGCCGCCGACTTCGCCGAGCGTGATCGGCAGGGCCTCGTAGTGGACCGTGGGGTCGAGGCGGGTGGGCTCTCGCCGGAGCGCTCCGCGCAGGTCGTCGCGCAGCTTGGCGTGGATCGTCTCGAGGGTCGTGGTCTTGCCCGACCCCTCGATGCCCCAGAGCAGAATGCGTGCGTTCACATCGGACATCAGATCTTACCCTTCTTGGTGAGGATCCGGCGCGCTTGCGCGCTGATGTTGCTGGAGACGTCCTTGCTCTTCATGAGCGAACGCAGGTCCTTGTCCTGGAGGTAGTTGATGAACTTGATGGCCACGGGCTGGGGCGTCTTCGGATTCGTGACGAGGGCGACCTTGATCTGGTAGTTCTTGGTCCAGTCGCGATTGCCGGAGATGATCCGGAGCAGCTCCTCTCCGATCGAGCGGTTCTGCGCGAAGCCGATGATCTCGGTCTCGGTGATCTTGGGGCTACCGAGGACCGACGTCGAAACGATCTTGTTGCGGTCCTTGATGAGCAGCGCGCGCGCTTCCTTCCCGCCGACGCGTGTGAGCTTGATCTTCTGCATCACGGTCATCTTCTGGACGGCCGCGTAGAGGCTGCTCTCGAGCTCTTCGTCCTCCAGGTCCTCGTCGCCCTCCTGGGCCAGGAGCTTCGCGACGTCGCCCATGTTCTCGCCGAGCATCTCGAGCACGGCGGCCTCCGCGTCCGCCTCGTCGATCTCTTCCTCTTCGGTCGTCTCTCGTTCCTCGAGGCCCAGGAACGTGAGGATCCGTTCGATCACGGCGCGCCCGGTCAGCGGATTCGCGCCGAGGGCGTCGACGATCTCCTCGCAGCGCATCATGCGCTCCTGATTCTGACTGATGATATCCACCACCCGGCTATGGGACAGCGTGGCGAGCCAGGCGATGGTGGTGTCGTCGGCGGCCGGGTTGAGTGCGATCGCCTCGCACCACTGCTCGTTCTCCTCGTGCACGCGCGCGAGGAACGAGAGCAGGGCCGGATGGGCCGGGCCGGAGACGACGGTGGCGAGGACGTGCTCGGGCAGGTCCTCGAGGCTCTTGCGCGCGGTGTCCTTGACGCCGGCGTCGGGATCGTTCGCGAGCACGAACAGCACCGTGGCGAGCTCGATCGGTTCGAGGGGCAGGGCGCCGCGCGCGGCCATCTGCCGCGCCTCGAGGGGCGCGTCCCGACGGGCGTACTTCTCCGCCTGGGCGGATAGCTTGAGCTTCACCTTGACCGCGGCGCCCGGAGGTGCCCCGGTCGCAGCTTCCGACGATTCCGACAACGCGCTTCACTCCCGACCGCAGGCTGCGTGCGCCCGCGGTGAATCCGCGCCACGGAGGGATCCGTCGCGCATTCGTCCGGAGAGTGCATCGGTCAGGCAAGTACCCGACTTGAAGGCGGGGGGATCAACCCTCGGAGCGGTTCTTCTCGAAGAGGATGCGCAGGCCGTCGAGGGTCAGGAACGGCACGACCTGGTCGATCGCCTTGCTCTCCTCGGCGATCCGCCGCGCCAGTCCCCCGGTCGCGACGACCCGGGCATCGCCGCCCAGCTCCTCGCGGATCCGGCCGATCATCGAGTCGACCAGCCCCGAGTAGCCGTAGAGCAGGCCCGATTGCAGTGCGCCCGTCGTCGTTCGGCCGATGACGGATTTCGGTCGGGCGATCTCGACCCGGTGGAGCTTCGAGGCGCGCTCGAAGAGGGCCTCCATCGAGATGTGGATGCCGGGGCAGATCACGCCGCCGAGATACTCCCCGCGCTCGGAGATGCAGTCGAAGGTCGTCGCCGTCCCGAAGTCCACGGCGATGATCGGCCCGCCGAAGAGCTCGTAGGCCGCGACGGCATTCACGATCCGGTCGGCGCCGACCTCGTGGGGGTTCTCGTAGCGGACCGGCATCCCCGTCCGCATGCCTGGCCCGACGATCTGCGGAGGCTGGCCGAAGAGCTTGGCGGAGACGCGCTCCCAGATCGGGACGACCGGGGGCACCACGCTCGACAGGATCACGTCCGTGATCTCGTCCGTCCTGCGGGACTCGCTCGCGAACAGCGCGGACAGCGAGATCACGAGCTCGTCGGAGGTCTGCTCCCGGTGAGTCGACACGCGCCAGTGCTGGGAGAGCGTGCCTTCCCCCTGGTCGTCGTAGTCGTAGACGCCGAGGGACACGTTCGTGTTGCCGACGTCGATCACGAGGAGAACGGGGGAGCTCACGGGGGATTCCTCTCGGGCGCGGGTGCGGGCGGGGGTGGGGCGTCCGTCGCGCCGAGGGCGGAGTTTCGCGGTCCATCGAAGGCTTCGCCAGCGGGATCCGGAGAGCGTCGCTCAGGCGGGGTCCGGCGTGCGGGGGGCGTCGTGCGGGACGCGCGGCGATTTCGAGAGCGTCACGTCCCCGGCCATCACGCGGATCCGCTCGCCGGCACGGGGGCCTTCGGTGATCTCGACCTCGAGTGCGCCGTCGGGGGCGATGCCGCGGGCGATGCCGTCGGTTCGACCGCCGCCGATCTCCTCGACGCCGATCGCCTCGCCGGTCATGCGGAAGAACGACTCGAAGCGGCCGCGGATCGCGTCGAAGCCGCCCCGCGCGTGGAGGTCGAGGGCCCGTTCGAGGCGTTCGAAGAGGAGGCGGGTGAAGGCGATTCGATCGACCGGCCGGCCGAGCTCGCTCGAGAGGCTGGTCGCGAGCGCGCGGAACTCGCCCGGAAAGGTCTCGCGATCGACGTTCAGGTTGACGCCGATCCCGAGCACCGCGAAGGCGATCCGGGTCCCCTCGGCGCTGCTCTCCATCAGGATGCCCGAGGTCTTGCGCCGACGGATCAGGACGTCGTTCGGCCACTTGATCTCGACGGCGTCCTCGTCGCCCAGTACGTGGGCGACGGCCTCCGCG
>JBCCZJ010000044.1:0-17855 GCA_039187915.1 Myxococcota bacterium | reverse complement strand
GCAGGAACGGAACCGGCTCGGCCTCGGCCTCGGCCTCGGACCAGGCGATGGCGACCACGGCGGGCCGGTCACGCACGACGCGCCCCTCCGCCAGCACGCCCTCGAAAGAGCTCCCGGCGAGCAGCGCCGCCGGCCAGCGCGACGCCAGCTGCTCCCCGACCGCCCGCCCCATTTCGGCGCCTGCAGCGGTCTCGAGCAGGAGCGCCCCGGCGACGTCGGCCCCGAGCCCCGCCTCGATCGCCGCCGCCAACGCGCCGGTGGCGGCGTCCGGGTCGAGGGCCTCGGTGAGTGCGGTGGCGAAGGCATCCATGGCCCGGGTGGATACCGCGAACGGCCGGGGGAACGCCAGCGGCCGGCGAATCGGGGCTCCGCGATCCGCGGCCACGGGTTTTCCCGGTTTCGGGGGGGCGCTGGCTCGGCTAGATTCCGGTGCGAGCCGCGGCCCTCTGCGGCTCATTCCCCCTGCCGAAAGACGTGCTGGCCGACTCGCCAGCGATCGTCCGCAGCCGGGCCCGACGACGCTCCCGATCCCGATCTGGAAGCGGCCACGCGGCGCCCACGAGCGAACGAGCAGGTGGGTCGGGGTCGGCGCCCAGAGATTCCAGCGCGGTGCACGACCGATTCGGTCGGTCCGCGCGCGTAGACCGACATCGACCCGGATCGGCCGCGAACGACCGCGCCCCACCCCCGCGTCCGCGCCAGCCCCGCTGGCTGCCACAGAGAGTGCATTGGCCGATCAATCGAAAAAGACTTCCGGCGCCGGCAAGGCGAGCGAGCGCAAGAGCAGCGCCAAGGGCCGCACCTCCCGGACCACGAAGTCGGGGTCGAAGTCGGGAACGGGTTCGGGGAGCGGCACGACCGGCGTCGCGAAGCGGTCCGACTTCGAGATCATCGACTCGGTCGAGGACCTCGAAGCCCTCGCCAAACTGCTCATGAAAGAAGACGTCGTCGCCTTCGACACCGAGGCGGACAGCTTCTACCACTACTTCGACAAGGTCTGCCTGGTCCAGGTCGCCACGCGCAAGAAGTGCTGGCTGATCGACCCGCTGGCGATCGGCGGGCCGGACAAGCTGGCCCCCCTCGCGCCGGTCTTCTCCTCGCCCAAGGTCCGCGTCCTCTTCCACGCCGCCGAGTACGACATCTACGTGCTGAAGCGCGACTGCGATTTCGAGTTCACGAACCTCTTCGACACGATGGTCAGCGCCCAGCTGCTCGGCTACCCCGCGATCGGGCTCGCCGCCCTGATCGAGAAACACTTCGGCGTGTCGCTGCCGAAGGACGAGCAGCGCTCCGACTGGTCGCGGCGACCGTTGACCGAGAAGCAGCTCTCCTACGCCGCGTCCGACGTGCTCTACCTGATCCGCCTGGCGGAGAAGCTCGAGAAGGAGCTCAAGAAGGCGAAGCGCCTCGACTGGGCCATGGACGAGTTCGAAACGCTCTGCGGGAGAAGCTGGCCCGACCGCGAATTCGACGAGTTGGGGTATCTGCGGATCAAGGGGGCGCGAAGCCTCGAGCCGACGGAGCTCGCGATCCTGCGGGAGCTCTACCTGCTGCGCGACTTGCGTGCGCGCGACATCGACCGCCCGCCCTTCAAGGTCCTCGGCAACCGCACGCTCCTCGAGATCAGCCGCGCGCAGCCGACCGACCTCGACTCGCTCGGCGAGATCAAGGGCATCACGGACCTGATCCTGAAGCGGCTCGGCAAGGACCTCGTCAGCTCGGTCAAGAAGGGCCTGCGCAAGCCGCACGGCCCGATCCCGAAGCTCGAGACCAGCGGTCGAAAGCGCATGGATCGGCGGACCGAGAAGCGGCTCGGCGCGCTCAAGGACTGGCGAGGCCCGCGCGCCGAAGAGCTCAAGCTCGATCCCGGCGTGCTGTGTCCGAACGCGGCGCTGGAAGCGATCGCCTGGGCGGCACCGGCGAACGCGAAGGACCTGAAGGGGCTGCCGGAGCTCAAGGACTGGTTCGTACGCGAGTTCGCCGAGGAGATCGCGGGCGTGCTCGAACGACACGACGCGGACCTCGCGGCCGCCGCCGAGAAAGAGGCGGAGGAGACGCCCGAGAAGCCGAAGCGAAGTCGACGCGGCGGACGCGGCCGTTCGGGCGCCTCGCGCGCGAAGAAGCGGGCTCGCCGGGCGCGGAAGAAGAGCGACGGCGACGACAAGGGCGGGGAGCCCGCAGCCGCGACGAGTGGGGCCCGGGGCACCAAGAAGAAATCCGACGACTGATCGGCGCGCCGCGCGCGACCCGCACGCCCGGGCGTGAGGGTGGCCCCATAACGCCGAACGCCCCGCTCGGGTCCTTTTCAGGTCCGAGCGGGGCGTTCGCGTTCAGGAGGGAGATGCTCCTGCCGGCCGTCGATGCGAACAAACGACCGGGATGTCTTGGGACGATTGGAAACCGGGGAGCGAGGCGAGTGGGGTGCAGTCTGGGGGAAAGCGCCTTGTTCTAGCCGGGCCCCGAATCCACCCGATGGATTCTGTTGGGGCTGGACTCCTCACTCCCCGGATTTACTGGCTGGCCCGGACGAACGCGCCCGTGTTAAACCGCCCGGACCAGCCAGTATTCCAGATCGTTCTTGGCCTCTGTAGAAGCACGTTGCGTGCCAAACGCGCAGAAATTTCTCAAAAATTCTCAAGTGCTCGGATTCTATACGTTTTCTCCAGTTTTGGGCGCTCGGGAACGATTCGTGGGCGGCTGCCGCTTCAGGTGGCATTCACACCTCATGACGGCACGTGATCGGTCCTGAATCGGTCTTTTATTCAGTTAGATCAGTGATTTAGATCTCGATGCCACCCGAGGCGTCTGCCGCCCACGGCGGCAGCACGGACCGGTGTCGATCGGATTCCCCACCCGGAGCGCACGGAGAAGCGTCGTGAACGGGTCCCCTCGTGGCCCCGCGCGCGACGCGCCGCTCGTCGGTACGCTGGCACGCCCCGCCCGCGGGCGATGGGATAGACTGCGCGCGTGTTCGCCGATCGGCGCTCTCAGATGCTGCAGGCCATGGGCCCCGACGCCGTCGCGATCTTCGTCGGCGGACGCCTCGCCGTGCGCTCGGCCGACACGGAGTTCCCGTTCCGCCAGGACAGCGACTTCTGGTACCTGACGGGCTTCGATCACCCCGACGCCGTCGCAGTCCTCTCGACCCGCGAAGGCCCGGACTTCATGCTCTTCGTGCAGGCGCGCGATCGCGACGCGGAGATCTGGACCGGGTACCGGCCGGGCGTGGAGGGAGCCGTGGCCGATTTCGGCGCGGATGTCGCCCATCCCATCGACGAGTTCCCCGACAAGCTGCCGGATCTCCTGCGCGGCGCCGACCGCATCTACCACGTGCTCGGCCGCGACGCGGCGATCGACGCGAAGATCGTGGCGCTGCAGGACGAGATCCGACGACAGTCCCGCGGCGGCGTGCTCCCCGCGAACGAGCTGATCGACCCGCGACTGCTGCTCCACGAGATGCGCCTGGTGAAGTCGCCGGCCGAGATCGAGATCATGCAGCGGGCCGCCGACATCAGTTACGAGGCCCACCATCGCGCAGCGCGGATCTGCGAGGCCGGTCGCTACGAATACGAGCTCGAGGCCGAACTCGCCTACGCCTTCCGCGCGCGCGGCGGATCGGGACCCGCCTACGGCTCGATCGTCGGATCCGGCCGAAACGCGACGATTCTCCACTACATCACGAACGACCAGCCCCTCGCGAAGGGCGACGTCGTGCTGATCGACGCGGGCGTCGAGCTCGAGGGCTACGCATCGGACGTGACGCGCTGCTATCCCGTCGACGGCCGCTTCGAACCGGCCGCCCGCGACCTCTACGACCTCGTCCTCGCAGCGCAGCTCGCTTCGCTCGACGTGAGCAAGCCCGGCGCGACACTGCCCGAAGTCCACATGGCCTCGGTCCAGACGCTCACGCGCGGCCTCGTCGACCTCGGCTTCCTCGAGGGAGACGTGGACGGCCTGATCGAGAAAGAGGCCTATCGCCCGTACTACATGCACGGCACCAGTCATTGGCTCGGACTCGACGTCCACGACGTGGGCGCGTACGTCGTCAAGAACGGCGACGAGAAGCCCGTCCCCCGACCGCTGGCGCCCGGCATGGCCTATACCATCGAGCCCGGTCTCTACGTGGCTCCCGACGACGCGAACGCGCCGGAGGCCTTCAAGGGGATCGGCATCCGGATCGAGGACGACGTCGTCATCACCGGAGAGGGCCACCTGAATCTCACCCGCGAGATCCCCAAGACCGCCGAGGACATCGAAGCCTGGGTCAAGGGCTGAGCCGAATCCGTAGGCGCCCGGCGCCTACTCGAATGGACTGAACGAACGCTATGGCCGACATCGACACGCTCTTGAAGGAGAAGCGGACCTTCAAGCCCGCCCCCGAGTTCACCAAACAGGCGAACTGGAACAAGAAGACCACGAACGAGTACCGGAAGCTCGGCGAGAAGAATCCGGCGAAGTTCTGGGCGCAGATGGCGAAAGAGAACGTCTCCTGGTTCACGCCCTGGAAGAAGGTCCTCGACTGGAAGCCGCCCTTCGCCAAGTGGTTCGTCGGCGGCAAGACGAACGTCTCCTACAACTGCCTCGACCGTCATCTCGATGCGAAGACGGCGCCGGGCGGGATCTCCCGGAAGAACAAGGCCGCGATCATCTGGGAAGGCGAGCCCGGCGACACCCGCGTCATCACCTACGCGGAGCTCCATCGCGAGGTTTGCCGGTTCGCGAACGTCCTGAAGGACCAGGGCGTGAAGCGCGGCGATCGCGTCTGTCTCTACATGCCGATGATCCCCGAGCTCGCGGTCGCCATGCTGGCATGCACGCGGATCGGGGCGGCCCACTCGATCGTCTTCGGCGGCTTCTCCGCCGATGCGCTCCGCGACCGCATCAACGACGCGGAGGCGAAGCTCGTCGTCACCGCGGACGGCGGGTACCGAAAGGGCGAGGCGTTCGCGCTCAAGGCGACCGTCGACAAGGCCGTGGCCCAGACGCCCTGCGTGGAGAAGGTGATCTGCGTCGAGCGGACGAAGCAGCCCGTCGAGATCAAGCCGGGGCGAGACCTCTGGTACCACGAGCTGATGGCAGAGGCGAAGACGAAGTGCGCGCCCGCCAAGCTCGATGCCGAGAACCCGCTCTTCATCCTCTACACGAGCGGCACGACAGGCAAGCCGAAGGGCATCCTCCACACGACCGGCGGCTACCTGACCCACGTCACGACCACGTTCAAGGCGATCTTCGACATCAAGGACGACGACGTCTACTGGTGCACCGCCGACATCGGCTGGATCACCGGCCACTCCTACGTCGTCTACGGCCCGCTCGCGAACGGCGCGACCACCGTCATGTACGAGGGCACGCCGACCCATCCCGGGCCCGACCGCTGGTGGGACCTGATCGAGAAGTGGGGCGTCACGATCTTCTACACCGCGCCGACGGCGATCCGGACCTTCATCCGGTTGGGGGACGAGCATCCGAAGGCGCACGACCTCTCGTCGCTGCGGCTGCTGGGGAGCGTCGGCGAGCCGATCAACCCGGAAGCGTGGATGTGGTACCACCGCGTGATCGGCAACAAGAAGTGCCCGATCGTCGACACCTGGTGGCAGACCGAGACCGGCGGAATCATGATCTCGTCCGTCCCGGGCGCGGTCGACACCAAGCCCGGCTCCGCGACGAAGCCCTTCCCGGGCGTCCACGCCGACATCTTCGACGAGGAAGGCAACTCGCAGAAGGGCGAAGGCGGCGGCTTCCTCGTCCTGAAGCACCCTTGGCCCGGCATGCTCCGCGGCATCTGGGGCGATCCCAAGCGCTTCAAGGAAACCTACTGGGGCACCTACGACGAGACCTATTTCGCGGGGGACGGCGCTCACCGCGACAAGAGCGGCTACTTCTGGATCATGGGCCGCGTGGACGACGTGATGAACGTCTCCGGCCACCGGATCGGCACGATGGAAGTCGAGAGCGCGCTCGTCTCGAACCCGGACGTCGCCGAGGCGGCCGTCGTCGGGCGGCCGGACGAGATCACGGGCACGGCGATCGTCGCCTTCGTCTCGCCGGTCGGAGGGACCGACGCGAACGACGCCTTCGTGACCCGGCTCAAGCAGCACGTCTCGAAGGAGATCGGCGCCATCGCGCGCCCGGCGGAGATCCGCTTCACGACGGCGCTACCGAAGACGCGCTCGGGCAAGATCATGCGCCGACTGCTCCGCGACATCGCGTCCGGCAAGGAGGTCGCCGGCGACACGAGTACGCTCGAGGACTTCAGCGTGCTCGCGAAGCTCCGGGAGAGCGACGAGGACTGACGCCGCGCCGACCCTCCCAGACGGCCGGTCTCCGGTGAACACCCAATGGAGAAGAACGGCCGAACCGCCGACACGAGGCGGACGGAGTCGAATCGAGCCGAATCGATCGGCGCAGGAGGACGAAGGTGGCACTCAGCAAGGCCCAGCAGGCCGCAGCGGACGCGTATCTCGAGCGCTTCATGGTGGGCCTCAAGCGCCGGAACGAGGGACAGCCCGAATTCCATCAGGCCGTGCACGAGGTGGCGCGGGACATCGTGCCCTTCCTCGAGGACAAGAAGGCCTACAAGGACGCCCACATCCTCGACCGGATGACCGAGCCCGACCGCGTGATCGTGTTCCGCGTCTGCTGGACCGACGACGAGAACAACGTCCGCGTGAACCGTGGGATGCGCGTCCAGTTCAACAATGCGATCGGCCCGTACAAGGGCGGCCTCCGCTTCCACAAGTCGGTGAACATCTCGATCCTGAAGTTCCTGGGCTTCGAGCAGGTCTTCAAGAACTCGCTCACGACCCTCCCCATGGGCGGCGCGAAGGGCGGTGCGAACTTCAACCCCCACGGCAAGAGCGACGGCGAAGTCATGCGTTTCTGCCAGGCCTTCATGAGCGAGCTCTTCCGGCACATCGGCCCGAACACCGACATTCCGGCCGGCGACATCGGCGTCGGCGCCCGCGAGGTCTCCTATCTCTTCGGGCAGTACAAGCGTCTCCAGAACGAGTTCACCGGCACGATCACCGGCAAGGGCCTCGCCTTCGGCGGCTCTCTGATCCGGACCGAAGCGACGGGCTACGGCTGCGTCTACTTCGCCCGCGAGATGCTCGGCACCCGCGGCGAGGACGTGCGCGGCAAGAAATGCGTCGTGTCCGGCTCGGGCAACGTCGCGCAGTACACGGCCGAGAAGATCAACCAGCTCGGCGGCACCGTCCTCACGCTGTCGGACTCGAGCGGGTTCATCCACGACCCGGAAGGCATCGACGAAGAGAAGCTCGCCTGGGTCATGGCCCTCAAGAACGAGCGGCGCGGCCGGATCGGAGAGTACGTCGACCAGTTCGGCGGGACCTTCCACGAGGGCGAGCGGCCCTGGGGCGTGCCCTGCGATGCGGCGTTCCCGTGCGCGACGCAGAACGAGCTCGACGGGGACGACGCGAAGACGCTCGTCGCGAACGGCTGCCAGCTCGTATCCGAAGGCGCGAACATGCCGTCGACCCTCGACGCCGTCGGCTATTTCATCGACAACAAAGTGCTCTTCGGTCCCGCGAAGGCGGCGAACGCCGGCGGCGTCGCGGTCTCCGGTCTCGAGCAGACCCAGAACGCCATGCGCCTCTCGTGGTCGCGCGAGCAGGTCGACGAGCAGCTCCTCGACATCATGAAGAACATCCACGCGACCTGCGTGGAGCACGGCAAGGAAGGCGACTTCACCAACTACGTGCGCGGCGCGAACATCGGTGGCTTCATCAAGGTCGCCGACGCCATGCTCGCGTACGGGGTCCTCTGAGCGCCGCTTCCTAGTCCGTCTTCTTCGCGTCCGTCGCGTCCATCGGCACGCCGATCCCGATCTCGCTCACGCTCGCGTCGCTGCCGACGCGGCCCGTGTACCAGGTCCCGTCCGGGCGCCGACTCGCCTGCACGACACCGCCGAGTTCCGGCTGGTCCGGCGGCAGCGTGAAGCCCGTGATCAACTCGAGGAGCGCGCGGACGACGCCCTTGTGAACGGCGACAAGGACGGACTCGGCGCCGCTCGCCCGGATCCGCTCGAGACCGCGCGCGACGCGGGCGCGCAGGACGTCCCGCGCCTCGCCGCCGGGAAACGTGAACGCGAGCCCTTCGTCCTGCCAACGCGCGTAGCCCGCCGGGTCGACCTCCGCGATCTCATCCGCCGTCAGGCCCTCCCAGTCGCCGAAGTCGATCTCCCGGAAGTTCGACTCCAGGTGGATCGCGTGCCCCGGCGCGACGATCTTCGCCGACTCCCAGGAGCGGCAGAGCGTGCTCGCCCAGACCGACTGGAACGTCTCTCCGCGAATCCGGTCGCGCGCGGCGCGGACCTGATCGCGGCCCTCGTCCGAGAGCGGGACGTCGGTCGCGCCGTAGTAGCGGATGCTCGATTGCCCGGCGGTCTCGCCGTGGCGCACGAGAATCACCCGCTTCAACCGATCATCCACGTCCGCCCCCTTTCCGGCGGAAGCTGCCCGGACGGACGTCCGGCGTCAACCGCCGCTGCACCGAACGCACTAGACTCGCGCGCGCGATGGCCACTCCGACGCTCCGCCCCGTCTCCCTGCCGATCGAAGCCCGGCTCCGCGGCCGCCTCGTGCAGCGCTACAAGCGATTCCTCGCGGACGTCGCGTTCGACGACGGGCGCGAGCTCACGGTCCACTGCCCGAACCCGGGCAGCATGCAAGGCACGCAGAGCCCGGGCGCCGCGGTGCGCTGCTCGACGTCGGACAATCCGAAGCGCAAGCTCCGCCACACGCTCGAGATGATCCGCGTCGGACGCGTCTGGGTCGGGCTGCACGCGGCCCGCGCCAACGACGTCGCGAAGCGGGCCCTCGAAGTCGGCGCCTACTCGCCTTTCGCGGGCTACGCCACGATCCGGTCGGAGGTGAAGACCGACGAGGGCTCCCGCTTCGACTTCCGGCTCTCGGACCATCCGAGGCGACGCACGCCCTGTTGGGTCGAGGTGAAGAGCGTGACCCTCTGCGGCGCACGCCACGCCCGCTTTCCCGATGCCGTCACCGAACGCGGGCGTCGCCACCTCGAACATCTCGTCGCGCGCAAGGCGGCCGGGGAACGCGCTGCGCTCCTCTTCGTGGTCCAGCGCGCCGACGCCGACGACGTGGCGCCCGCCGACGACATCGACCCCGCCTACGGGCGGGCGCTGCGCGCAGCCGCGCGCGCCGGCGTCGAGATCCATGCGCTCTCGGCGCGGGTCACCGCCGAACGGATCCGACTCGAACGCGTACTGCCCGTCCTGCTCTAGGCCGGTTCCGGCTGCTATGAACCGGGCATGGCCGGCCGTCGAAAGCAGCCCCGCGACCCGTCCGAGGACCCGAGCGGCATCCGCCGCGTCCGGGCGCCGCTCCTCGCCTGGTACGACGCGCACAAACGCGACCTGCCGTGGCGACGCACCCGCGATCCCTATGCGATCTGGATCAGCGAGGCCATGCTGCAGCAGACACGCGTCGAGACGGTGATCCCGTACTGGGAGCGATTCCTCGCGACCTTTCCGACGGTCGACGCGCTCGCGGCGGCAGACATCGACGACGTCTACGCGGTCTGGACCGGTCTCGGCTACTACTCGCGCGCGCGCAACCTGAAGCACGCCGCCGAGACGATCGTCGCCGAGCACGAGGGCGCCCTCCCCGACACCGCGGACGGCCTCGAGACGCTGAAGGGCATCGGCCGCTACACCGCGGGCGCCGTCGCCTCGATCGCCTTCGAGCGCGAAGCACCGCTCGTCGACGGCAACGTCATGCGCGTCTTCGCCCGACTACTCGGCATCCGCGAGGACATCGCCGGCAAGGCCGTCGTCGATCGGATGTGGGACGAGGCCGGCACGCTCGTCGTCGGCGAGCGACCCGGCGACCTCAACCAGGCCCTGATGGAGCTCGGCGCGACGCTCTGCACGCCGCGCAATCCGTCCTGCCTGATCTGTCCGATCCGCGCCTGCTGCGATGCCTCCGCCGTCGGGGATCAGGCCGCGCTCCCGATCAAGCGGAAGAAGACGAAGCAGACGAAGATGCGCGCGGTCGCCGCGTGGCTCGAACGCGAGGGGAAGATTCTCGTCGTGCGGCGCCCCGAGGCGGGTCTGATGGCCGGGCTCTGGGAGCTTCCCGGCGGTGAGATCGAAGCGAAGGACGAGGCGAAGGACCGGCTCGCGGCGGTCCTGCGCGAAGCGGTCGGCCTCGAGATCCTCGGCGCCGAAGCCGTCGGGTCCATCGAGCATCTCTTCACGCATCGCCGGCTGACCCTCGACGTCTTCCGCGCACGCCTCGCGCCCGGAGGCCGGGTCCGGCGGAGCGGCTACGTCGCGCACAAGTGGGTCGCGCCCGAAGCGGCCCTCGAGCTGGCGCACGCCGGCCCCATGCGGAAAGCGATGACGCTCCTCGGCGCGACGGACGAGACGTCGGCGCGCGCCGCCGGGAAACGCCGAAAATGAGTCCGGGGGACGGAGACGGGGACGATTTCGCCGACCTCTTCGGCGGAGGGACCCGTCGGATCGACCCCGGTCCGAAGCGGGTCGAGCCCCGGACCCGGCCCCCCGTGCGAACGCGACCGGCCTCGGGCCAGGCGGGGCCGCGCTTCCGCTGGCCCGATCCCGACGAGCCGGGCTGCGCCGCCGCGGAGGGCGTGAACGACCGGCAGCTCCTGGCCCTGCGGCGCGGCGAGCCCGAACCCGAGGAGCGCATCGACCTGCACGGCGCGCGGGCGGAGACGGCGGGCTCGCTCCTCGCGCGCCGCATCGATCAGGCTCGCGGTCGCGGCCTGCGCTGCGTGCTCGTCATCCACGGCCGCGGGAAGCACTCGCCCCTGGGCGAGGCGGTGCTGAAGGACGGCCTGCCTGGCTGGCTCACGAAGGGCCCGACCGGACACGCGGTGCTCGCGTTCGCGCCGGCCCCCGACCGCCTCGGCGGCGCCGGGGCGACCGTCGTCCTGCTGCGCAGCTAGCCAAGTCTCGCCCCGCGCCGATCCCCCACGGAGCGCGGGCCGGCTCGGCGTCCGAGGCATCCGAGGCGTCGAGAGGCCGTCCGGCCTACGGCGCGGCGACGACGCCCTTCGCGACGAGCGCGGCGCGCACGGCCTCGATCCGATCGCGGTTCACGCCCATGTCGCCGTAGCCGACGCGCGATGCGGACCGGACCTGGATCACGCCGGCGCCGGCGTCGAGCAGGAACTCGAAGTCGTCGTTGTACCGCATCAGCGCCGAGGTCTGGACCGCCTGCAGGTAGTCGCTCTCGTTCGCGACGACCTCCGTCCGCGGCAGCGCCTCGACGGTGGCGACCAGGGCGGCCCACGCCGCCGGCGCGGCGCCCGCGATCCGGAAGGGTGCGATCGAATGCTGCTCGTCGGAAGCGGGCGAAGCGCTCGACACGCAGTTCGGCGAATCCGGGCAACCGCCGAGCACGCCGTCGGTCGCGCCGAGGTCCTCGGGCATGCGCCCGCCGCAGCCGGCGAGCGCGACGGTCACGAGGAGAGCCAGTACAGAAGCAGGTCGAGACACGATTCGTTCCTCCAAAAAAAGCTAGTCCGGCTCGGCTTCCCATGCCTCGCCGTAGTCGATCAAGAGCTCCGCGCCCGGCTGGACGTTCCGGAGCACGTAGAGATCGGCGTCCTCGAACTCCGCATTCGGCGGATCGCCGTGATTCAGGGATCGGAGCGCGTTACGGCCGCGGATCCCGATCTCGCTCCCGTCGTCGTCGATCAGCCACAGCACGTACGTGCCGTTCTCGCGGGTCTCGTCCCCCTCGAAGCGGCCGATCCACTGCCCGGCGCGCAGGCGCTTCCGTGCGAAGACGCCCTTGCCGTGAATCGCGCTCTCCCGCACTTCGACGCGATCGAGCATCCGGCGCTCCCGCTCTCTCCGGCTCACGTCCCCTCCGCCTCAGAACCGATCCGCGGGCCAGAACACCATCGCGTCGGGCGGCAGGATCCGACGCAGGAAGCCCGCGCCGTCCTCGTCGGGCAGCAGGTCGACGTCGAGTCGCGACGCGAAACCGATCAGGTTGACGCAACGGAAATTCGCCTTCGCCTCGTCCATCGGGTGGGATCGGATCCCGCGGTGTTCGAGGGCGACGGTCAATCCGATGTCGTCGAAGGTCGGCAGGACGGCGAAGGAGCGGAGCTGCTCGCTCGCCGCACGATCTCCGCGACCGGAGGGTGCCAGGGGATCGTCGTCGCGCGGCGAGAGCAGATGCCCGATCAAGCGCGCGAGGGCATCGGCGCCGTCTTCGAACCGGCCGAGCTCGGTGATCGTCAGGACGTCGTCGACGATCGACGCGCGGGCGTAGGCGACGGTCAGTCCGCCGCGGCGCGCGATCAGGAACTCTTCGCGGGGCGCCGTCGTGAGCTGCAGGCAAGCCTGCCAGAGCGCGTCGTCCCGGACGACGGTCCCGCTCCGGCTCGCGGCGTAGGCGACGTGGATCGACTTCACCGACTGGAGCGCGCGGGCGTCGCCCGGCTCGACCGGCGCGACCGCGATCTCCGCCGCATCCTCTCCGGCTCGCGTCGGCGCATCCGGATCGACGCGAAGGATCGTCTGCTGTCCGCCCCAGCCGAACCAGCCGCGCTTCTCGAAGAAGGCCGGCGTCGCGGGCGGCGCGCCGGGGAAGGCGATCGCCAGCTCGAGGCCGCGGGCGCGCATCGCCTCGCAGGCGCGATCGAGCAGCTCCGTCGCGACCCCGCGCTCGCGCATGGCGGGATCCGTGTAGAGGTTGCCGATCCCGCCCGTCGGCACCACGTGGCCGAGGATCTTGAGATGGCGCGGAACGATCGTGCCGGTGGCGACGATCTCCCCCCGTTCGACCCCGACGAAGACGTTCTCGTCGTGCCAGGTCGGGTCCCACTCCGCTTGCTGCCGGAAGCGGTCCCCCGCACTCCAACCCTCGGCCAGGCGCCAGCCGTCGAGCAGGGCGGCGACCTTCATTCTTTCCTGGGCCTCGAGCGTCCGGATCTCCATCGCAGGCGAGTATACTCGCGCTCCAAGGAGCCCAACGCCATGTCCGATACCCCGAAGACGCCCGAATCCGCCGAGAACCCCGCGGCCTCGGGTGCAAAGTCCATCTACAAGGAGGGCTTCCAGCTCTTCGTGAAGGGCGACGTCGACGCCGCGATCGCGCGCTACCACGACGCGATCGCTGAAGACGCCTCCCTGGCGATCGCCTGGAACGGCCTGTCGATGGCCTACGCCAAGAAGGGCGATCTCGACGCCGCCGTCGAGGCCGCCGAGAAGCTCGTCGCGCTCGAGCCGAACGATCCGCTTTCCCATACCAATCTGTCCCGGATCCTCATGCAGAAGGGCATGATCCCCGAGGCAGAGGACGCCCGCGCCCGCGCGATGGGCCTCCAGATGAAGCAGGGGCGTTAGGCGAACGATGGGCACGATCCACCTCGGACGGGAGGGCGACGTCTTCGTCCTCCGATACGACGCCGGCGAGAACCGCTTCCGACCGGAGACGCTCGCCGAGTGGCACGCGGCGCTCGACGAGGTCGAGGGCGCCGGCAGCCCCGCCGCCCTCGTGACGACCGGGACGGGGAAGTTCTACTCGAACGGCCTCGACCTCGAGTGGATGCTCGGAAGCGCGAGTGAGGAAGAGCGCGGCGAGTACATCCCCGCGGTCCTCGGTTTGATGGCCCGCGTCCTCGTCTTCCCCACGATCACGGTCGCCGCCCTGAACGGTCACGCCTTCGGCGCCGGTGCCCAGCTCTCCCTCGGTCACGATTTCCGGGTGATGCGCACCGAACGCGGCTACTGGTGCATGCCCGAGATCGACATGAAGTCTCCGCTCCACCCGGGCATGACCGCGATCATCGAAGCCCGCGTCCCGCGCCAGACCGCCCACGAGCTGATCGTGACCGGCACCCGCTACACGGCGGAGGCGGCGCTCGCGAAATCGATCATCGACCACGCCGTGCCCGGGGATCAGGTGCTGTCGAAGGCCTGCGAGATCGCCGCGCAGTACGCCGCGAAGGCCGATCCGGCCATGACCGCGCTCAAGAAGGGGATGTATCCCCACACGCTCGAGGCGCTCGCTCAGCGCGAGATGTGAGGCGCTCCGCAGCGCCTAGCCCGTATTGCGCAGCCCGGCCGCGATCCCGTTGATCGTGAGGTGGATCGCGCGTTCGACGCGGACGGGGTCGTCGGTCGACGCGTCGATGCCCCGACCCGTCCGCTTCCGCTCGAGCAGCTCCACCTGCAGGTAGGACAGGATGTCGAGATAGGGCGTCCGCAGGTCGAGCGCTTCGCGGAGGACCGGGTCGCGGGCGAGGAGCTTCCGCTCACCGGTCACGTCACGGACCGCGCGGAGGGTGCGTTCGAACTCCTCCTCGATCCGATGGAAGACGTCCGAGGCGCAGGGTACGTCCTTCGCGAGGCGGGCGTAGCGAGCGCCGATATGGAGATCGGTCTTCGCCAGCACCTGCTCCAGGTTGTCGAAGACGGTCCGGAAGAAGGGCCAGCGCGCATACATCGTCCGAAGCTGCCCGAGCGCCTTCGTCCGGCCCTCCGGATGCGCCCGGCAGAAGGCGTCGACGCCGGACCCGGCGCCGAACCAGCTCGGCAGCACGATCCGCGTCTGGTTCCAGGAGAAGGTCCAGGGAATCGCGCGCAGGCTGCCGATCTCGCGCGTCGCCGTGCGCTTCGCCGGGCGACTCCCGAGGTTGAGCGCGGAGATCTGCTCGATCGGCGTCATGGCGTAGAACGCGTCGACGAAACCGTCGGTCTCGTAGACCAGCGAGCGATAGGCCGCGCGAGAGCCCGCCGCGACGGTCGAGAGCGCCTCGCGCCACTTCACCGGCGGCGCCTTCGATCGCCCGGCCATCGCTTCCCCGAGCGAGGCCTCGAGGGTCGCGGCGACCAGCAGCTCGAGGTGATGACACGCCGCCTCCTCGGTGCCGTACTTCGAGGCGATCACCTCGCCCTGCTCGGTCAGCTTGATCCGACCGTCGACCGTCCCGGAAGGCTGGGCCAGGATCGCACGATGGGTCGGACCGCCACCGCGCGCGATGGTCCCACCGCGGCCATGGAAGAACTCGAGGCTCACGCCTTCCTCGCGGGCCTGGGCCGAAAGCTCCCGCTGCGCGAGCTCGAGCGCCGCGCAAGCGGAGAGATAGCCGCCGTCCTTCATCGAGTCGGAGTACCCGAGCATGATCTGCTGCCGCATGCCGCGCGCTTCGAGCTGCCGCCGATAGGCGGGCGAGTCGTAGAGCCGGCGCATCGAGGCGACCGCGCCCCGCAGACTGTCGATCGACTCGAAGAGGGGCACGATGTTGACGTCGCTCTCGAGACGCGAGCGCGAAGCGGGCCGCACCAGGCCGACCTGCCGGCACAGCGCCAGGAGCTCGAGCACCGGCACGGCGTTCTCGGTGTTGCTGATCACGAGGTCGCGGATCGAGCGGCCCTCGGGCGGGACCGGGAGCCGCGAGACGAATCGCAGCGTGTCGATGACCTCCTGGGCGTCCTCCGAGAGGCCCGCCTCGGGAATCCCGATCGCCTCTTTCGCGAGGACGACGCCTTCGAGGAAGGCCTGTTGTTCATCGATCGGGAGCGCATCGAGCGGGCCGTCGACGGGACAGATCAGCTCGGCACGCGCGATGCGGTGTTTCGACTGGTTCTGGCGGACGTCGAGCGCCACGAAATCGAAACCGAAGACGTCGAGCTCGTCGAGGAGGCCCGCGAGCGCGCGTCCGGCGACGCGACCCGATCCGCTCTCCTCGAGGCTCGCGCGGACGAGTTCGAGGTCCGCCTTCATCTCCGCGGCCTCTTCGTAGCCGCCGAGCGACCCCGCCGGCCGATGCGCCTCCTCTTCGGCGAGCGTCTGCTCGAGACGGACCGCGATCGCGTTGAGCTTCAGTCGGTAGCGCTCCGACGTGTTGCGCCCGTCGACCCGTTCGCGCAGCCCGGGCAGCGCCTTCAGATCGCGCTTGATCGACCGCTCGAGCGCGGTCGTCGTCGGCCGGCGACGGTCCGAGATGGTCAGTCGATCGATCAGCGGCTCGAGGGCCTCGCGATAGTGCGCGAGGATCGCCGCGCGGTAGCGGCGGTTCGCCTCTTCGGTGACCGCGGCCGTGACGAAGGGATTGCCGTCGCGGTCGCCGCCCATCCAGGAGCCGATGCGAATGCTGCGGTGGGCCGCGTGCTCGACCGCCGCCGAGGTCGTCGCCTCGCACGGTCCGTAGACGTCGCGCAGCGCCGTCAGCAGATTCGTCGTGGTCTCCGGGACGGCGCGCACGAGCACTTCCTGGAGGATGTGGATCGCGTAGCGGACCTCGTCGAGGGGCGTCGGCTTGCGCGTGCGGATCGTCGTGGAGAGCCACAAGCCGGTGATCTCGCCCAGGACGTCTTCTTCGATCGCCTCGCGCAAGGAGCCCCGCGCCTCCTCCCGGCGCGTGAGCAGCCCGTCGATCCGATCGAGGGTCTCTCGCAGGGACCAGCGGAGCGCTTCGGTCGGATGCGCGGTCAGGACGACGGTGGCGCGCAGATCTCCGATCCGATCCGCCACGGTCTGCGCATCGAGGCCCGCCTTGCGGGCGCGCTCGAACAGCGAGTGGAAGGCGTCCTTCTCCTTGCGGCTGCGCAGCGCGGCGGCGTGGCGCTCCTCCGCCAGATTCAGCAGCCAGAAGAGCAGCGTGAACGCGCGCGCGACCTCCTTCAACTCCGCGGCGCTCATGTCGCGAAGCTTCCGCAGCAGCTTCTTCTCGTCGGCGCTCGCGTAGCGGGCGCGCAGGCGTTCCGTCAGCGTCCGGATCTCCGCCACGCGTTTCGCGAAGACGGGCCCGTCCTGCTCGGTGATCACCCTTTCGTGGGCCCGGAGCAGGAACGCGAGCAGCCCTCGGTGGAGTCGATCTACGCGCGCGCCGGAAGACATCGCCTGGAGGATAGTCCGGTGACCCCCGCCCGCGCTCCTGCGCGGGATCAGCCGGCGTTCGCGCGCCGCGCGTCCACGGCCGCCTGGAAGTCCGACGGCGGGTCGACCGTCACGCTGATCTCGTCGAAGCGGAGCCGCGCAGCGTGCAGCATCGGCCGGCCCGCGGCGTCGGGCGCCGGCCCCCCGTAGTCGGGATCCCCGACCAGGGGATGGCCGACGTGCGCCAGCGACGCGCGGATCTGATGGAGGAACCCCGTCTCGAGGCGCACCTCGACCAGGGTCGCGTCCGCGAAGACTTCGAGCGGAGTGACGCGCTGGCGCGTCGGACGGCCGTCGTCGCGAACCGAGACGTGGGCCGGTTGGTGGCGGGTGATCGCGAGGGGGAGGTCGACGCGGCGGCGCTCTTCGAGTCGGCCCGAGACGAGCGCGAGGTAGCGCTTGTCGAGGCGATGCGCGCTGAACGCCCCTCGCAGACGACGCCAGCACTCCTCGTCCGACGCGAAGAGCAACGCGCCGGTCGTGCCGACGTCGAGGCGATGGACGACGCCGGAGCGGAGTCCCGATTCGCCGATGCCGACGATCCCGGGTCGCCTTGCGACGAGCGCGTTCAGGACCGTGTCGTCCTGATCCGGCCGCAGCGGATGAACGCCGCAGCCCGCCGGCTTGTCGACGCAGAGCCAGCCTTCGCCTTCCCCCACGATTTCGAGGGGAAGATCCGGGCGCGGGATCGGACGCTCGGCTTCGGCTTCGAGCGCGCCTTCGATCGCGTAGCGCTCGCCCGCGGCGACGGCGCGCGACTTGTCCGCGAGCTGCAGCGTCGCCTCGTCCACACGGATCCGCCCGACCTCGAGCAGGTGACGCACGCGCGCACGGGAGACGCCGAGGCCATCCGCGAGGGCGCGGTCGAGACGGGCGCCCGCGGCGGCTTCGTCGATCTCGACGGTATGGGTTCGTTCTTCCAGGGCCACGCCCAGCGCTCCATTC
>JBCCZJ010000043.1:0-17948 GCA_039187915.1 Myxococcota bacterium | reverse complement strand
GGGTGCCGCAGCTCCACGGCCTCGGGGCGGAGACGACGCTCGAAGCGACGACGCTCGGCGTCCCCTATTCCGTGAAGGTCGAGCAGGGCCGAGGTCGACAGCAGCCCGTGTCGACGGATCGAAGGCCAGCTCCGGGCGGCGGCGAGATGGAAGAGGACGGGGTAGCGCTCCGCGAGATGCTCCCGGGAGACCCCCGCCTCGGCGGCCGCACGCGCGCGCGAGGGCACGATCAACCGGATCCGGCCGGACCGGTTCCGGTCCCGTCGAGCGCGTGCTGGAGCAGATCGTCGAGGCGCACGATCTCGAGCGCGGCGGCGTGCGTCGCCGCCAGATCGACCGGCGGCGCGACCCCAGCCTCGAACGCCTCCTGCCATCGCGAGGCGCACAGACACCAGCGGTCACCCGGCGCGAGCCCCGGAAAGCCGCCTGCCGGATGAGCCACGCGGAGCTCGTTGCCGCGCGCCGCGGAGAAGGCGAGGAACTCGGCGGTCACCCGCGCGCAGACGACGTGCCGCCCGAGATCGTCCGGGCCGGTCCGACAGCAGCCGTCGCGGTAGTAGCCCGTCAGGGGATCGACGGAACACGCTTCGAGGGGACGACCGAGGACGTTCTTCGCCCCGCCCGCTTCGGGCGAAGTGGACGTCACGACGGCCCCGCCGCATCGGCCGGCGTCGCCGGCCCGCCCTCGCAGTCGCGCTTCGTGACCGCGTGCCGGTAGTCGAACATCTTGCCGAGCTGCCAGCGCGCGATCGGCCCGCCGAAGACGCGCCCGAGCCAGCCGAGGGGCAAGGCGTATTCGATGTCGTCCCGAAGCGTGCAGCGATCCTCGCCGAGCGGGGTCACGACATGCTCGTGGCGCCAGGCCGCGAAGGGCCCTTCGACCATCCGGTCCGCGAACATCACGCCGGGCTCGTAGGCCACGTGCTCCGCGACGAGGGTCTGCCAGAAGGGGCCGACCCCGATCCGCAGCTCGACGCGGGTGCCGACCTCGAGGGATTTCGGGGGCAGGAGGATCTCGGTCTTCTGCCACGGCGGCTGGAGACGCTCGAACGCGTCGGGCGCCTCGTGGAAAGCGAAGACGCGCTCGGCGCTCGCTTCGATCACGCTCTCTTTGACGAACCGCATGGGCAGGTCCCTCCCCTCGGACCATAGTCGCCCGGGCTCGGACGGCATCGCCCCGGTCGACCCGGACGAGGCGGCCCCGGTCCCGCGACGGCGACCTGCGGTCAGTCGACGAGATCGATGTCCATGCCGTCGATGCGTGCGAGGCGGACGAGCAGCTCTTCGACGCGCGCGCTGTAGCCGTACTCGTTGTCGTACCAGGCCACGAGCTTCGCCATGCGCCCATCGAGCACCTGCGTGAGCGGCGCGTCGAAGATCGAGGAATGGGTGTCGCCGATGATGTCGGAGGAAACGATCGCCTCCGTGCTGTAGGCGAGGATGCCCCGGAGCGGCCCCTCCGCGGCCTGCTGGATCACGCGGTTGATCGCTTCGATCGTGGCGTCGCGTTCGAGCTCGACCGTCAAGTCGACGACGCTGCCGTCCGGCACCGGAACCCGCATCGCCAGACCGTCGAGACGCCCCGCGAGCGCCGGGATCACCTGACCGATCGCCCGCGCCGCGCCGGTCGACGTCGGGACGATGTTGGTGGCCGCGTTCCGCGAGCGCCGGAGATCGCTCGCGTGGGGTGCGTCGATCAATCGCTGGTCGGACGTGTAGGCATGGACCGTGGCCAGCAGACCGCGTCGGATGCCGAACGCCTCGTGCACGACCTTCGCGATCGGCGCCGCGCAGTTCGTCGTGCAACTCGCGTTGCTGATGATCGTCGCGTCGGCGTTCACGACGCCGTCGTTCACCCCCATCACGAGCGTGGCATCCAGCGGATCCTTGCACGGGACCGTCAGCACGACGCGGCGCGCCCCCGAGGCCAGGTGCTGCTCGAGCTGTTCGACGCGACGAAAAGCGCCCGTGCTCTCGATGACGTAGTCGACGCCGAGCTCGCGCCAAGGCAGCTTGGCGGGATCGCGTTCCGAGAGGATCTCGAAGGGGTCCCCGTCGATGTTCATGCATCCTTCGTGCAGGTGGACGTCGCCCGGATAGCGGCCGTGGATGCTGTCGAAGCGAAACGCGTAGAGGAGCGACTCGGGCGGCGCGATGTCGTTCACCGCCACGAGGTCGAAGTGGCCGCGGAGCTTCGCGATCCGCGCAATCGTCCGCCCGATGCGTCCGAAGCCGTTGATCGCGATCTTGGGAACCGGCATCGCACCTCCTCTCTGCCTCCCGATGCAGTGTATCGCGGAGCACACTCCGCCCCGGCGCGTGGGCGCCTTCGCCGGCCTCACACGGCATTTCCGATCCGATGAGCGGCTTCGCGCTTCGCCGAGCCCGGTTTCCCCTCAATCGCGTGCGGCGTTCTACCGAAACGCGTGCGGAACAAGGGGCATCTTGCGAGGAGACCAGGGGCGATGGGCGAGGAACGCCGTCAGAGTCCGCGCGCGAAGTGTAGGATTTCCTGCGCGGTCCATGTCGGTGAGGCCCACTTGCGCGGCTGCGTGCTCGATGTTTCCGACGGCGGGCTCTGTCTGCTCTCGCCCTCCGCGATCGAGCCCCACGATTCGCTCAAGGTCCATCTCCAGGTGCCGGACCTCGGGCGGATTTCCGTCCATGCGATCGCATGGCACTTCCGCCGCGTGAAAGGGGCGAAGAGCGGCAAGCGCGCCTGGTCGGTCGGCGCCGTGCTCGCGAAGGCCGACCCGGGTTACGCCTCGCTCCTCCGCGAGCGCCTGCAGCAGCAGGCCTCCGAGGGCAACGAGGAGGCGACCGTCGGCGGTGTCCGCGCCCGCGACCTGATCGTGTTCAAGGTCCGCGTCAAGAAGCAGGACGGCCCCCGCACGCGGACGCTCAGCCTGACGGCGCCCGACGAAGCGGAAGCGCGGCGTCTCGCGCTGGCCGACCTCGACGCGTCCTGGTCGATCGTCGCCGTGAAGGCGGCCTGACGTCGGACGCCTCGCTCCCTGCCCTGCCTCGCGGACGCGCGAAGAAGCGCGCTCAGAGGGACTGTCGGCCCCGGATCAGACCGCCGGGTCGTGCCCCCGTATCGGTGTCGTCTTCGCGGGTCACCACACCGTGGTTGACCGTCGCGAGGTAGCCCGAGACCGGCTGCAGCAGCCGCGACCCGCCCGCCGGCAGATCCGCGTGGGACGCCGGGCGCTCGACCGACAGCCGCTCGCGGTCGATCACGTTCAGGTCGGCGCGCTTGCCGACCTCGAGGCTGCCACGGTCCTCGAGTCCGTAGAGGCGCGCGTTGCGCTGGGTCTGCTTGTGGACGACGAACTCCACGGGCAGTCCCTCGCCGCGCTTGCGCCCACCCCGGCCCTCGGCGTCGCGGCCGCACCAGTGGAGCAGCTGCGTGGTCGGCATCGTCCCGTCGCAGATGAGGTTCACGTGGGCGCCGGCGTCGGCGAGCCCCGTCACCGTCTCGGGATGCGCCAGCATCTCACGCACGGCGTCGAGATTGCCCGCCGGGTAGTTCGTCCCCATGAGCGACGCGAAGAGCCTCCCCTCCCGCTCGGTCAGGTAGTCGTAGTAGGCCTCTTCGGCACTGATGCCGTCGCGCTCCGCGCGCGCCGCGAGCAGGAGGTCCGGCGTCGGCTCGTAGTCGTAGTCGTCGGGCATCATGTAGAGGCCAGCCGCGCTGATCCGGAAGGTCATCGACAGCGCCGCCATCGATCCCGCGTCGTCCACGCCGCGATCCTCTTCGGCGAGGATCCGCCGCTTGACCTCCGGATCACGCATGCGGGCCGCGCGCTCGGCGAGCGGCAGCGCGGCGAGCTCGTCCATGTAGGTGGGGCGCTGCATGAAGCCGTGGTAGCCCGCGAGGCCGGTGAGCAGACCGATCGGTCGCGAAGCGACCTGCGGACGGAGCTGGGCGCCCTCCGCGTTCGCCTTCGAGGCGAACTCCAGGATCTCCCGCCACTCGTCCGGATGATCCGGCGTCTGCACGGTCGTGAACGTGACGGGCAGCCCGCAGACGCGCGAGAGCTCCGCCAGCAGCGCCCATTCCTCTCTGGACGAGAAGCGCTCGCCACCGAGGAACGCCATGTCTCCGATCGACGCGGACGTGATGGCCTCGATGACGGTGCCACCGCCGGCCGCGAGGCCGAGCGCGATCTCGCGCAGCTCCGCGTCGGTGGCGTAGGTCCCGGGAATCGCGGTCCCGTCGATGGAACGGTGGAAGATCGTGCGCGACGTCGAGAAGCCGAGGGTGCCCGCGCGAGCGGCGCGCTCGGCGAGCGCGCGCATCTCGGCGATGTCCTCGCCGGTCGCGTCCTCGTTGTGGATCGCGCGCTCGCCCATCACGAGCATGCGGAGCGCGCTGTGCGGGAGCTGGGCCGCGAAGTCGACGGCGTAACGCCGGCCGTCGAGGAAGTCGAGATATTCCTCGAAGCTCTCCCACGCACCCCACGGCACGCCTTCGGCCAGCGCGGAGCCCGGGATGTCCTCGACCCCTTCCATGACGTCGATCAACGCCTGCTCGTCGCCCTTGCGGCACGGCGCGAAGCCCACGCCGCAGTTGCCCATCACCAGGGTCGTGACCCCGTTGCTGAAGGAGGGGTCGAGCGCGTCGTCCCATGCGACCTGGCCGTCGAAGTGGGTGTGGACGTCGACCCAGCCGGGCGCGACCAGCGCGCCGTCGGCATCGATCACGCGCGCCGCGGGCGCGTCGATCCGGCCGCCGACGCCGAGAATGCGGCCGCCGCCGATCGCGACGTCACCGCGAAACGCCGGAGCGCCGGTGCCGTCGACGATCTCGCCGCTGCGGATCAGGAGTTCGATCGAGGAGTCGTTTCGCTTTTCCATGGTCGGGCGAGGATAGACGCTTCGCCTCCGTTCTTCGACGACCCCCGGGCATCGCTCATCCCGGCAGGGGAATCGCCCTTCGGGCCCGGACGACGCCGGTGACCGCGACCAGCGCCGTCGGCGACAGGGCCCACTCCGCGGGCTCCGGGACCGCGAAGACCTCGCCGTAGATCGCGACGGCCCCTTCGCCCTCGGCCGCGACGATGCTCGCGTCGTTCAGGAGCTGGAAGCGACCGTTCGCTCCGTTCCGGTCGTATCCGTAGATCCGGAACGAGACCGTCCCCGTCACGGCCTCGAACCCCGAGACGTCGACGTCGAGCAGTCGGCTCGGTCCGGTGCCGATCGCGACGTTTCTTCGCAGGAGCGCCTCGAAGCCGTCCAGCGAGGTGACGACGTAGGCCGCGTCCGGCCCGTTCCCGTCGCGCGTGACGACGATGTCGAGCGTATCGAGGGCCACCTCGAATCCGGGATCGACGGTCAGGCCGAACTCCCAATAATCCTCGGCCGCGAAGGCCGCCGGAATCGAGTTGCCTTCGTCGAAGCCGCCGGAGTCGAATCGCGTGCCGCCGAGATCGGTGACGCCCGGTCCGCGCACGAAGTCGAGGCCGACGATCCCTGTGACCTCCTCGACGACGAGACCCGATTCGTCGTACCCGACCAGAAGGGGCGCCATCTGCGCATGCACCGGGCTGAGCGCGCCGCCGCCCAGCAGGAAGGAAGCCGCGAGCGCGGCGAGTCGGGTTCGCATCGATCGATCCCTGCGGCGCGCGATCCGGGTCCGGGACGCCGCGCGCGCTCGCTCCTGGGGGGGCGCCGGCAGCGTATCCAGCGCCCGAGGACGGATCAACGCGTCGGCGTCCCGGCATGACCCGTCGGGTCAAGTCGCGCGCCGACCGACCGAAATCCGCCGCTCGGGGGAGAGCCTGCCCCCCAGAGGGCAAGATCCGCTCCCAAGCCCCATGCAGATATGACCGCACGCGTAACGACGGACGGAGCAGCGCCACCGGGTGCGAGAACTTCGATACCCTCCGAGGTCATGGAGGGGGGACGGAAGCCGAGCTTCGGCGAGATGCTGCGGACGTGGCGTCGCATTCGGGACATCCGTCAGGCGGACGTCGCTTTTCGCACAGGCTCGTCCGCGCGCCACCTGAGCGTCCTCGAGAATGGCAAGGCGATGCCGAGCGAGGCGCTGCTCGACCGGCTCTGCGACGTGCTCGAGATTCCGCCGCGCGAGCGACTCCTGCTCCGCAAGGCTGCCGGCTTCGGTCCCTTCTACGCCCCGATCGACCTCGCGTCGGAGAACCGGGACGCGCTGCGCGCGTCGCTCTCGACCCTGCTCGACGTCTACCAGCCGCTGCCCGCCTGGGTGGCGACCCGGCAGGGCGATCATCTCTTCTCGAACGCCGCCTTCGAGCACACGCTGGCGGCCTGGGCCTGGGATCGGCCGCTCTTCCAGCGCGGCTGCCGGCACTTCGCCGAGCTGATCGTGAGCGACGAAGGTCTCGCCCCCTTCGTCGTCGACCTGGACGAGGTGAAGCGGTGCCTCTTCTATCGACTCTCCCGAGATGCCCTGATCGACGACGAGTCGGGCTCGATGGAGGGCTTCGCCGAACACCTCCGCCAGCTCGGCGGACCCGACACGCCGCTCCCCGTTCCCGTCACGTCGGACGTCGGCCCGGTCCTGCGGCTGACGTTGGCGCGCGAGGACGAGCGCCTCGAGCTCGAACTCGTCACGACCACCGTCGGCACCGTCGCGGACGTGACCCTGCAGACGCTGCGCCTCGAGTGTCTCGTCCCGATCGACGACGCGACGCGGACCTGGTTCGAGCAGCGCGCGGATGCCGAGGTGCCGCATGAAGACGCGTCGCTCGCGAGACGGGTCTCGTGAGGCGGCGCGGTCGCCTTCGCGTCGGCGCGCTGCTCCGGGCCTGGCGAGAGCTGCGCGGTTGGAACCAGGCGGAACTCGCCCGTCGGGCCGAGACGTCGACGCGCAACCTGAGTTTCATCGAGACCGGCCGCAGCGAGCCCTCGGAGCCGATGCTCGAGCGTCTCTGTCACGAGCTCCGCGTCGACGCTCACGATCGGACGATCCTGCGGCGGGCGGCGGGCTTCGGGCCCGCGTACGAAACGCTCGACCTCGAGGACGCCGAGGTGAAGCGCGTGTCCGGCATGCTGCAGCGGATGCTCGAGGCTTTCGATCCGTGCGTGGCGATCGCGATCCGTCGCCGACTCGAACCGGTCGCGATGAACCAGTCGGCGCTTCGCTTCATCCACTTCTTCCTGGACGATTCACCCGCGTTCCGATCCGGTGTCACGAGCATCGGCGAGCTCGTCCTGCGAGACGACGGCTTGAAACCGTATCTCGTGAACTGGGAGCACGTCGCGAAGCGCGTCCTCGACCGGATGTACCGCGAGGTCACCCTGGACGACCCCGACGGCCGCATGGCCGAGACCTACGAACGCTGGCTCGCCTACCCGGACGTCCGTCCCGAGTGGCGCATGCCGCCGACGACGGACACGGACCCGCTGCTCACCTTCCGCTTCCTGCGCGACGGGCTTCGCCTCGACCTCACCTCGATCGTGACGACGCTCGGCACGCCGATGGATGCCCACGTCCAGGAGCTCCGTATCCGCTACTGGGCGCCCGCCGACCCCGCATCTCGCGCGGCGCTCGAGTGTCTGCGCGACACCGGCAAGGCGGATCCGATCCCGTCGCTGGCGGCGAGCTGAAGACTCGCGGGCAGCGACTTCAGCCCGCGGCGACGACCGCGTAGGTCTCTCTCGGGAAGTGGACCACGACCCGCCCGACCCGATCTCCCGTGCGCTCGACTGCGATCTCGTGCAGGCCCGACGGCGCGAGGGTCCCGACGACGTTGCCGCTTCCGAACTCGTCGGGGAGCACGACGACCGGCTGTCCCCACTCGAAGCCGGGCGGCGCCACGCCCTCTCCTTCGAAGGTGGCGGGTTCTGCCGACGCTGCGGCCTCGATCGCGACGGACGCGTCGACGTCCGTCCGCGTGCCGTAGCCCGAGGCCGCGACCCGCTCCGCCCACTCGAGGATGCGCGGGTGGCCGGCGGCGAGGGCCGCCGTCCGCTCGTGCATGCGCATCGCCATGACCGGATGGTAGGCGGAGAGATCCGCGGCGGTGATCGTCTCTCCGACGAGCCAGCGTCGATCGGGCGAGAGCAGCGCGTCGAGCCGCTCGAGGTTCGAGGCGATCTGCGCGAGCTTCGTCCCCAGGATCATGGGCGTGGCTTCGAGGCTCTGCCCCGGCGGCGTCATGGTCCTGCTGCGGTCGTCGATGAACTCCTGCGGAAAGATCCCGCCGATCCCCATGAAGGCGAGGATCACCATCATGAAGGTCGTCTCCGACCACTGCGAGACCGCGTGGACGATCGTCTCGTGCTCGATGGGATGCAGCGGCGGCCCGCCGAAGCGGCGGTCGAGTTCGCGCGTGATCAGCGCCGAGTCGCAGTAGACGTCAGCGCCGATCTGGAGGACGGGCACGCGTCGGAAGCCGCCCGTGATCTCGAAGTGGTCGTCCTTCGGGAGGACCATCGGTGTGTCGACGGCCTGCCAGGCGAGCCCCTTCACGCCGAGAGCGAGACGGATCTTCTCCGCGTAGGGGGATAGGGCATACTGGTGCAGGATCGGCTGGCTCATCAATCGCTCCGGAGCTTGGACGGGGGGCGGGGGTTCGCGAGCAGAGGCTAGCGTGCGCGGCCTTCCCCGAATCACCCGTTCGGCGGACGGGCCGCTTCGGAGGACGGACATGCGCGAAGGACGACTCGGGCGCGCGCGCGCCGTCGCCCTCCTCGCGATCGCCATCGCCGTGCCCTGGGGTCTCGGTCAGGCCTGGCTCCTCGAGGCCGCGCTGCCGACGATGCGCGCGCTGGCCGATCCGGGCGACGGCGCCTTCGCGAGCGTGCTCGCGCTGAACGCCGGCTCGGCGCTCCTCTTCGGCCCGGGCCTCCTCGCCTGGACGACGAGCCGAACGCGGGGCACCGCCTTCGCCGCGACGCTCGGAGCGGCGCTCGTGACCGCCCTCGCCACGCCGTGGGGCGCGATCGCCCTCTTCTCGGGGGTCGTGACGGGGGTTCTGACGGAAACGGTGCTCTTGACGCTGACCCGCAGCGCCCCCGGGAGCGAGAGCCGGGTGATCGCGAGCGGCGCCGTGCTCGGCCTGCTGGCCGCGCTCGGATCGATCGCGGGGCACGGCTCGACCGGTCTCTCGGTCGCGCCGCTCCTCTTCGTCTTGCTCGCGAGCGCCGCCGCCGCGGCGGCCCTCGCCTTCGCCGCGCATCGCGCGGGTCGCCTTCTGGCGCGCGCGACGGGCCTGCGCCCGAACGGCGACGACCGCCCGCTCCGACCGGATTCCCCGGCCGCCTCCTGAGGAAGCGTCGGCCGACGGGCCGAAGCGCCCGGCCCTCTCTGGCTCGTCCGCTGCCCGCCTCTACCAGGGGTGGACGCGCACCGGCAGCTCGGTGAATCCCTTCACGAAGCTGGACTTGGTGCGGACGGGCTCGCCCACGACTTCGATGAAGCGGTAGCGCTTCATGATCTCTTCCCAGAGCACGCGCAGCTGCATTTCGGCGATCCGGCTGCCCATGCAGAAGTGGACGCCGAGGCCGAAGGAGAGGTGCTTCTTCGAGTCCTTCCGGTCGATGATGAAGGCGTCGGCGTCCGGGATGACGTCCTCGTCGCGGTTGGCCGAGACGTACCACATGACGACCTTGTCGCCGGCCTTGATCTGCTTGCCGCCGAGGACGGTGTCCTGCGTCGCGGTGCGCCGCATGTGCGCCAGGGGCGTCTGCCAGCGGATGATCTCGTCGACCATCTTCGGGATCAGACCCGGGTCGTTGCGCAGCTTCTCGTACTCGGCCGGGTTCTCGTTGAGCGCCAGTACGCCGCCGGAGATCGAGTTCCGGGTCGTGTCGTTGCCACCGACGATCAGCAGGATCAACGTACCGAGGAAGGTCATCGGATCGAGGTCCTGCGTCGCGTCCGCGTTCGCCATCGCCGAGATGAAGTCGAGGCTGTCACTCTCCTTGCCGCGCCGCTCGTGCCAGAGCTTGGTGAACGTCTCGAGGCACTCGAGCATGACCTCCCGACGATCGTCGGTCGTCATGCCGTGCTCCGCGAGGACGAGCGGGCCCGCGGTCGCCATGTCCGACCAGAAGGTCAGCTTGCGCCGGTTCTCCCAGTCGAAGTCGAACATCGTGGCGAGCATGTTGGTCGTCAGCTCGATCGACACCTTGTCGACCCAGTCGAAGGTCTCACCGACCGGCAGCGACTCGAGGATGTCGACGACGTACTTGCGCACCAGCGGCTCGAGGACCTTCAGGTTGCGCGGGGACGAGACCGGCTGGACGACCTTGCGGTGGGCGTGATGACGTTCGCCGTCCATCGTGATGAAGCCCGCGTTCGATCGGGTGAGATCCTCCGGCGGCGGGTCGAAGACGACGATCCCCTTCGCGGAGCTGAAGATGTCGGGGTTCTTCTCGACGTAGACGATGTCCTCGTACTTGGTGACCGACCAGTACGCGCCGTCTTCGCTGTCCGCCGTGTAGTGGATCGGATCCTCCTTGCGCAGACGCTCGAACCAGCCCCAGAGCTGGTTGCTCGCGAAGAGCTCCCAGTCGGCCGGATCGATCGACTCGAGCGGGACGGACCACGGATCGACGTCGATCTGTCCACGGGAAACGATCTCGGGGGTGGGCGGCGTGGCGACGGCCTGGCTCATGACGTTGCTCCTCGATCATTCCGGCGGATCGCCGGAGGGTGGGTGCGAAGGAATCCTCAGACGGGGCGCGGCTCGGACAGCCCGAGCAGCCGTTCCGCGATCGCGACCGCGTCCTCCTCGAGCAGGTCGACCCGCTCGGGCGAGAGAGATGGTCTCCGGGCAACTCCGTCGCGAAGTACGGCAGCGCGGCCACGTAGAAGAGGATCGCGCCGGCGACGGCGCTGAAGAAATGGATCGGCTCGTTGCGGACCGGATGGATGTCGCCCTCGCGCACGCCGGCGTCGAAATACTCGACGATCCGCTCGAGCAGCGTGTTGGGTCGGCGCGACGGGTCCTGCTCGGGGGAGAGCGATTCGCGCAGCACGATGTTCGCCAGCGCCGGCCGGCTCGCGACGGCCCGCGCCGAGGCGCGCACGAGGGCGATCAGCTTGATGCGCGGCGGCGCCTCCCCGGCGACCGCACGCTCGACGGCCTCCGAGAGATTCGCCGCGAGATCGTCGCGCACGGCTTCGTAGAGCCCGCGCTTGTCGCCGTAGTGGTAGAGGATCGCCGACGGCACGAGCCCGATGTCCGCGGCGATGTCCTCGAGGCGGGTGTCGGCGAAGCCGGTCGCGGCGAAGCGGCGCTCGGCGGCGGCGATGATCTGCCGTCGGGTGCGCTCGGCCTTCGGAACTCGGGCGGTCGCGGCGCGGGGGGACATGCGGGGGCCTTCGCTGTTTCTGAATCCATACTCAGTTCTGAATCGCCCGTCAATTCGATCGCCTGAGCCCGTCCGATGCCCGGGATCGCCCGGCGACCAGAGGCCCGATATCCCGAGGGGAAATCCTTCCGCCAGGCCACCCACGGAGCCCAGGGCTGCCGCGCGACGCGGGCCGGGAGGCCACGCACGCGGCGGCTCGGATCACTCCGCGCCGCTCAGGACAACGCGGCGCCGCTCGGGACCACTCGGGTCCGGCGACGCCCCCCGACCCGCGAGGAACCCCGTCCAACGGAACCCGCTGCGGGGCCAGGGGCGAAGGAGGCCCGCGTGCGCAGGGCGCCTTCGGCAGGCGCCCGGGGCGTCACGGATCTTCGGGTTCCGCCCCGCGGCGCGACCGCTCCGGGCGGACCGGGTCTACTCGAGCGGGTCCTTCTCGATCGGCGGGAGCGGATCGAACTCCACGCCGCTGAGCGCCGCCGACAGGTAGTCGCGATTCATGTCGGCGATGTACCGGACCGGAATGCCCTTCGGGCAGACGGCCTCACAGGCGTAGTGGTTCGAGCAGTTGCCGAACCCCTCTCGGTCCATCGCCTCGATCATGCGCGCGGCGCGCTTGTCGCGCTCGGGCTGGCCCTGGGGCAGCCGGCGGAACTGCTGGATCTTGGCCGAGACGAAGAGACTCGCCGAAGCGTTGGGACACGCGGCGACGCACGCGGCGCATCCGATGCAAGCCGCCGCGTCGAACGCCACCTCGGCGTCGTCGAGCGGGATCGGGACCGCGTTGGCGTCGGGAGCAGCGCCCGTCCGGACCGAGATGTAGCCACCGGCCTGGATCACGCGGTCGAAGGCCGAGCGATCGACGACGAGATCGCGCAGGACCGGAAAGGCCTTGGCGCGCCACGGCTCGATCGTGATCTCCTCGCCGTCCTCGAAGTTGCGCATGAACGTCTGACAGGTCGTCGAGCGGTTCTGCTTGCCGTGCGGAATGCCGTTGATCGTGAGCGAGCACATCCCGCAGATGCCCTCGCGACAGTCGTGGTCGAACGCGATCGGCGCTTCCTTGCGCGCCGCCAGCTCCTCGTTGACGGTGTCGAGCATCTCCAGGAAGGACTGGTCGGGACTGATGTCGACCACGTCGAACTTCTCGAAGCTGCCGGGCGTTTCCTTGTCCTTCTGTCGCCAGACCTTGAGCGTGAAGTTCACTTGTAGCTCCTCGTCGCCAGCTCGACGTTCTCGAACTCGAGCATCTCCTTGTGCAGCTCGGGCGCCTCGCCGACGCCCTTGTACTCCCAGGCCGACACGTAGGCGAACTCGTCGTCGTTGCGCTTCGCCTCGCCGTCCGGCGTCTGGTGCTCCTCACGGAAGTGGGCGCCGCAGCTCTCCTCCCGCTGCAGCGCGTCGAAGCACATGACTTCCGCGAACTCGAGGAAGTCCGCGACGCGGGCGCCCTTCTCGAGATCGGTGTTGAACTCGTCGTTCACACCCGTGATGCTCACGTCCTGCCAGAACTGCTCGCGGAGCGCGCGAACTTCGTCGATCGCCATCTCGAGGCCGCGTGCGTTGCGCGCCATGCCGCAGTGCTCCCACATGATCTTGCCGAGGTCACGGTGGAACGCCTCGACCGAACGCGTGCCGTCGACGTCGAGCAGGCTCTGCAGCCGCGCCCGAACGGCGGCCTCGGCGTCGTCGAACTCCGGGGAATCGATCGAGACCTCGCGCTTCTCCTGGCGCGCCAGGTAGTCGCCGATCGTGTGCGGAATCACGAAGTAACCGTCAGCGAGCCCCTGCATCAGGGCGCTCGCACCCAGCCGGTTCGCGCCGTGGTCGGAGAAGTTCGCCTCGCCGATCACGTGCAGGCCGGGGATCGTGCTCTGCAGGTTGTAGTCGACCCAGAGCCCGCCCATCGTGTAGTGCGAAGCCGGATAGATCCGCATCGGGACCTGGTACGGATTCTCCGCCGTGATCCGCTCGTACATCTCGAAGAGGTTGCCGTAGCGCTTGCGGATCGTGTCCTGACCGAGTCGGTTGATCGCATCGGCGAAATCGAGATAGACGCCGCGGCCGAGGGGGCCGACACCACGCCCTTCGTCGCAGACTTCCTTCGCCGCGCGGGAGCTGATGTCGCGGGGAGAGAGGTTTCCGAAGGCCGGATACTTGCGCTCCAGGTAGTAGTCGCGTTCGTCCTCCGGAATCTCGCCGGCGTCCCGCGTTTCGCCCGGCGTCTTCGGCACCCAGATCCGGCCGTCGTTCCGAAGGGACTCCGACATCAGAGTCAGCTTCGACTGGTGCTCCCCGGCCGCGGGGATGCAGGTCGGGTGGATCTGCGTGTAACAAGGGTTCGCGAAGAACGCGCCCTTCTTGTAGGCGCGGAACGTCGCGGTCACGTTGCAGCCCATCGCGTTCGTCGACAGGTAGAAGACGTTGCCGTAGCCGCCGGTCGCCAGGATCACGGCGTCCGCGGCGCAGCGCGAGATCTTTCCCGTCACGAGATGGCGGACGATGATCCCGCGCGCGTGCCCGTCCTGCAGGACGATGTCGAGCAGCTCGACGCGCGGATGCATCTTCACGGTGCCCGCACCGACCTGGCGCTGGAGCGCACTGTAGGCGCCGAGCAGGAGCTGCTGTCCCGTCTGGCCCCGCGCGTAGAACGTGCGAGAGACCTGGGCACCGCCGAAGGAACGGTTGGCGAGGAGGCCGCCGTACTCGCGCGCGAAGGGCACGCCCTGGGCCGCGCAGTGATCGATGATGTGGTTGCTGACCTGGGCGAGGCGGTAGACGTTCGCCTCGCGCGACCGGTAGTCGCCGCCCTTGATCGTGTCGTAGAAGAGGCGCCAGATGCTGTCGCCGTCGTTCTGGTAGTTCTTCGCGGCGTTGACCCCGCCCTGCGCGGCGATGCTGTGCGCGCGACGCGGCGAGTCCTGGAAACAGAAACACTCGACCTGGTAGCCGAGCTCGCCCAGCGTCGCGGCGGCCGAGGAGCCGGCGAGGCCGGAGCCGACCACGATGATCTTGTACTTCCGCTTGTTGGCGGGATTGATCAGCTTCATGTCGAAGCGATGCTTGTCCCACTTCTCGGCGAGGGGACCTTCGGGCGCGCGGGCGTCCAACTTCATGATGGGTGACCTCCGGAAGTCGCTCAGCCGACGAGGCCGGCGAGCACGAAGACGGGGAACGAGCAGTTGCCGATCACGATCAACGCGACGATCGCCTTCGCGCCGAACTCGAGCGTCTGCTTGTAGCTCTTGTGGGCGAAGCCGAGCGTCTGGACCGCGCTCTGGACCGCGTGGTAGAGGTGGAAGCCGAGGACGGCCATGGCGAGAACGTAGACGCCCGAGACGATCGGATTGCTGAAGGCGCCGGTCACCATGCCGTAGACGTCGTGGCGGCCCTGCGCATCGACGCCGTGGAAGACCTCGGACTGCACGGCGCCGATCGTGAAGTGCAGCAGGTGGAAGACGACGAAGAAGAGGACGACGAGTCCCGTGAAGACGATGTACCGCGAGGCCCAGGTCGCCGTCTGCGGCTCGACCCGGTCGTAACGAATCGGTCGCGCGTTCCGGTTCTCTCGTGCGAGCGAGATCCCCGTCGCGACGTGCAGGCCGAAGACCGTCAGCAGACCGAGACGCGCCGGCCAGAGAAGCGGGTTGCCCTTGAGCGTCGCCGCGTAGCCGTTGAGCGAGTCCTGTCCGAGGTAGAGCGTCAGGTTTCCGGCCATGTGCGCGACCAGAAAGCCGAGGAGCGCCACGCCGGTCACGGCCATCACGAGCTTCTTGCCGATCGAGCTCGAGAGAAGTCGGAGCAACGGGTGGTCGAAGGATCGACCCGCGCTCGGGACGCTTGCTTGGCGGACGATGGCTCGACGCACGATGGCCACGATGTTTGTCTCCGTTGGGCGGACGTCGGGAAGGCGGCTCGTTGCCCTCCTTCGGATCCGCCTCCGAATCAGCATCTCTTCGGAACGTTATGAGGGTGAACCGGCTCCGGCTTCCGATCGGATCCGACGCATCTCCTCGGATGCGGCGTCTCCCCCTTCGTCGTTCGACGATCGTTCCCGGGGCGGACCCGAGATCGGGACGGAACGCGGTTCGTGCTCGGCGGCGAGATTCTCCAACTCGGCTGCGGTCGGGCTCGTACGACGACTATAGGATCGCTGAAGCCCATCGCTCTGGGTCGCTCGCTGCCTCTCACGCTTCGGGTCGCGCACTGCGGACCGTCCGGGTGATGGGTCGCTTTCGCGGTTTTCGCGGACACTTCCTTCGGCGTCCTTGCGAACGCGTCGGTTTCGTTCGTCGACCCCGGCGCGTCCATACGGATAGCATCGATCGACGCGAGCGGCGCGAATCTCGCGTGGAGAAGCGCTCTGCCGAACCCGCGTCCTCGTTCGACATCGGTCGAACGGAGCCACCGGCGTACTGGATTCGACGATCGACATTCCGCTCGCGCCATGATGGATCGGCCGATCGACATTGCCGGCAGCGCGCGCGAAGTGGATCGCACGATCGACCTCTTCGGGGGATGCGCGAGGTGGATCGACGAATCGACGTTGCTGCGCTCGAGCGACCGACGGCAGCGGCAGCGGCAGCGGCCGAGAACCTGCTCAAGGCTTCTCCGGACGCGCGCACGTCGGCCCACGCGAAGTGGATCGGCCGATCGACATTACCGGCAAGTCGCCTCGACGCGGACCGACGGCGACACGGGAGGCCGACCCGGCCCGGCCGCGGGCCGACGTGGATCGGACGATCCACCTCGAGCCCGCGATTCGATGCCCCCCGCCCTCGCGGCGCCGCGGTCGCCCATCGGGACGGCCTGAAAGCGAGTCAGAAGCGCCGCCGCCCCGACCACCCCGCTCTGGACCCGATAGAGTCGGGCGATGCGGGAAGCACGCTGGAACTTCGCTTTTTTCGCACGGGCCGCCGGCCTGGTCGGGAGCGTCCTACTGGGCGCGTGGCAGGCCACGGCCGAGCCGGGTGTGCGCCACGAGCGGGTGCTCGCGATCGGCGGCGCCGTGACCGAGATCGTCTACGCGCTCGGTGAACAGGACCGACTCGTCGGCCGGGACTCGACCTCGACCTACCCGCCGGAGGCCTTCGCCCTCCCCGACGTCGGCTACATCCGCGCGCTCTCGCCGGAGGGCGTGCTCTCGGTCAACCCCCAGCTGGTACTCGCGCGCGAGAACAACGGCCCGCCCGAAGCGGTCGAGGTCCTGAAGAGCACGGGCATCGTCTGGGTCGACGTGCCCGACGACTTCAGCCCGACCGGACTCGACGACAACGTGCGCATCATCGCCGATGCGCTCGGCGTCCAGCAGGAAGGCGAAGCGCTGCGCGTGAAGATCGCCGGCGATCTCGCCGACGTCGCGCGGGCGACCGAGCGCATCGCGAGCCCGAAGCGCGCCATGTTCATCCTCTCGATCCGCAACGGCCGCATCCTGGTCGGCGGTCGGGACACCGCCGCCGACGGCATCCTCTCGCTCGCCGGGACCGAGAACGTCTTCGCCGAACTCGAGGGCTACAAGCCGGTCAGCTCCGAGGCGATCCTCGCGGCCGAGCCCGAGGTGATCCTCGCCATGACGGGGCGCGGGCGCGGCGGCAGTCACTCGGCGAGCGACGATGCGGTGACGTCCCATCCGGCGCTCTCGCTCACGCCCGCGGTCGCGGACGGACTCGTGATCCGCATGGAGGGTCTCTATCTGCTGGGCTTCGGTCCGCGGACCGCCGAGGCCGCCCTCGAGCTGGCGCAGCGGATCTACGGCGACGCCCTCGCCGCCGACGCGGCGCCCCCGCGCGAGCGCTCGCCCGGCGACGCCGGAGGCTGAGCCGACGTGGAGGCGACGCAGGAGCCGATCCCGGGCGTGCGAACGACGACCGTCGAGGCCGAGCGCGGCGACCGTTCGGGCGTCGCGCGGGCCACCCTCTTCGTGCTGGTCGGCGTCGTCTTCGTGGTCTTCGCGATCAGCCTCGACGCCGGCGCGACGGATTCCTCTGCGACCCGCGTCCTGCTCGCGGCACTGAACGGAGAGCTCGAGGCGGTCGATCCCGTCGAACGGATCGTCGTGAACGACATCCGGCTGCCGCGTTCGATCCTCGGCGTGATGATCGGCGCCGCCCTCGCGATCTCGGGCGCGATCATGCAGGGTCTCTTCCGCAACCCCCTCGCCGACCCCGGCATCGTCGGCGTGTCGGCCGGCGCGGGCCTCGGCGCCGTCGCTTTCATCGTGCTCGGCAACGGCGTCCTCGCCCCCGTCGCCTCGCTGCTGGGCATCTACGACGTCCCGATCGCCGCGTTCGTCGGTGCGCTCGTCTCGACGTTCTCCCTCTACCGGATCTCGACGCGCCAGGGGCGCACCTCCGTCGCGACGATGCTGCTGGCCGGGATCGCGATCGCCGCGCTGGCCAACGCGGTGACCGGGTACCTGGTCTTTCGCGCGGACCTGCAGCAGCTGCGCGACCTGACGTTCTGGCAGCTCGGATCGATCGCCGGTGCGACGTGGCTGAAGGTCGCCGCGGTGGCGCCGATCCTGCTGCCCGTCTTCGTGCTCGCTCCCTTCCTGGCACGCGGGCTGAACGCGATGACGCTGGGGGAAGCGACCGCCCACCATCTCGGTATCCGCGTGCAGCGCTTCAAGCGCGTCGCGATCGTGACCG
>JBCCZJ010000042.1:0-17962 GCA_039187915.1 Myxococcota bacterium | reverse complement strand
GCCGTCAGGAGCGCGCCCGCGACGCTCCGTCGCCCCGGCGCCGCTCCCGAGGACGCGCCCCATCCACGGAGCGGGCCCTGACTTCGAAGTACCTCCTCCTGGCTTCGCTGTACGTGAGCCAGTACCTCGGCATCTCCTTCATCCTGCTCGCCGTCCCCGCGATCCTGCGCGAATCGGGCACCGCCCTCGAAGACCTCGCCTGGGTGTACGGCCTCGGCCTGATCTGGTCGCTCAAGTTCCTGTGGGCACCGCTCGTCGACCGCTTCGGATCCGAGCGCTTCGGGCACTATCGCGGCTGGCTCATGCTGACCCAGAGCCTGCTCTTCGCATTGATCGGCATCGCCGCGCTGCTCGACATCCACACGGATCTCCCGCGACTCGCGGTCTGCTTCGCTGCGATCGTCTTCGTCGCCTCGACGCAGGACATCGCCGCCGACGCGCTGGCCGTCACCCTGCTCGCGCCGGAAGAGCGCGGCCTCGGCAACAGCGTCCAGATGGCGGGGGGCCTGCTCGGCGGCGTCCTCGGCGGCGGCCTCACGCTGATGGCCTACGCCTCGCTCGGCTGGCGAGGGGCCATGGGCGTTCTCGCTCTCGCGACGGCGCTCCCGCTGATCCAGATCCTCGCCCACCGAGAGCGTCCCGCGCCCGCCGACCTCCGGAGCGACAAGGCGGGCTTTCGAGACTTCGCCCGGTTCGTGAAGAGGCCCGGCAACTTGCGCTGGCTCGCCGTCCTGCTGACGGCCGACATGGGGATCGGGCTCGGCTACGCGCTGCTGAACCCGATGCTCGTCGACCTCGGCTGGGGACTCGACCGCATCGGCTTCGCCGTCAACATCGTCGGCTCGATCGCAGGCATGGCGGGCGCGTTCCTGGCCGGCTGGCTCGTCGTTCGCATCGGCCGGAAGGCTGCGATGGCCGCGAGCCAGGGCTTCGTCGCGCTCTCGCTCGTCGCGCTCATGCAGCCCGGCCGAGGCGTCGACGACCCCGCGACGCTGTACACCGCGATCGGGCTGATGCTGATGGCGTGGGCCGCGAACGCGACGATCGCGTCGACGCTCATGATGGACAAGAGCGATCCGACGCGGGCCGGCACGGACTACACGCTGCAGTTCTCGGTCGCGTCGATCACCTCGCACACCCTCGCCGCTTCGGCGCTCGGGCTCGCCGGCGCCGTCGGCTATCCCGGCGTGCTGGGCATCGGCCTGGGCCTCTGCGCGCTCGCGCTCTTCGCGATCTGGCGCTACGACGGCTTCGCACCCGCGTCGTTCCCGCGCGAGGCGTCGCCCCTGGGAGGCGACGTAGCCCGGCCCTGAAGTCGCCGCCGCGTGCCTCCGGCCGAACCGGGGAACACCGGGGCCCGAAACGAGAAGGACCCGCAACCTCGCCCGAAGGCAGGGTTGCGGGTCCGTTCATGCTGGGCTGGGGCGCGAACCCGACCGACTCGCGGTCGGGAAGGACGCCCTGGCAAACGGCCTGGGCCGTTCTCAGGCAGCCTTGCGGCGGCCCGACGCCGAGAGACCGGCGAGGCCGAGCAGCGCGAGCAGCGCCGTCGTCGGCTCCGGAACGATCGTCACCGACGCATCGAGGCTCGTGCCCGTCAGGTCGTAGAAGAAGTTCGTTCCACCGGGCGTGTTGAAGGGCGCGAGGTCGGCCAGGGTGAGGAACACCGTGGTCGGCAGGTTGCGGCCGTCCGAGGAGATGTTGCCCGCGGCGATCTCGGTCTCGAGGAGGCCGAGCGTGGTGCCCGTGATCGTGTTGGCGAGGTTGCCGTCGAGCAGCGGGTCCTGGACGGTCGTGAAACCACCGTACGGGGTCGTCGCGGCCGTGCCGCCCTTGGCCTCGGAGGAGACCGTGGCGGTCGCCGAACCGACGACGCTGATGTTCTCGAACTGAGCGGCCTCGGCGTCGAGGACGATCGAAATGCCCGTCGTCGTGACACCGTCACGGAGGAAGCGCGCGTTCTCGTCCGACAGCGTATTGAAGTCGAGGTCGTAGTCGATCGACACGTTGTTGCCGGAGATCGTCACGATCGTCGTGCCGTTCGGCGTGAAGTCGGGCAGGTAGATGTCATCGCGCTGCTGCGTCGGCTGACCGTCCTGGCGACCGAAGCCCGCCGCGATGCTCGAGGCCTGCAGCGGACCTTCCGTCCGTAGCGAGACTGTCTCGACGCGGTTCAGGAGCGGGGAAAGGAGGTAGATCCCGCCGTCGCCGAGGCCGTCGGGCGTGATGGTGTAGGTCCCGTCACCCGTGAAGTTCGGGATCACGATCTGACCGTCGAGCTGCAGCCACTCTTCCCGGACGACGCCGTCCTGGAAGTCGAGGGCGAACGACGACGTGCCCTGCACGAGGCCATTCACCGGCGTTCCTGCGGCGAACGGGTCGAGGCTGGCGATTCCCGAATAGGAGTTGAGGTCGGCCGTGAAGTTGATCACAGCGCTGTCCTGGGCGAGCGCGGGGCCGGCCAGGAGTGCGCCGACCGAGGCGCACAGAATTACGAGCTTCTTCATCTTGGTAGTCTTCCTAAGCAACATGAGGCAACTGTTAGCTAGCTAGGCGACACCGTCCGAAGACGCACGTGCGCGCTGGCTCACTACCATGGGCTCCAAAACTGTAGGGGGTCAAGCCCCACCGTCAATGCGAAAAGCGTTGAAAACCCGTGTCGATTCGGCGACGCGATGCCTTTTCCCGCGCGCGCACGCACGACACCGCGCTCCGGCGCGCCTGCGCCGAAGCTCCTCCGGCAGGAAGTGGACGCACGAAGCCAAAAGCGTCGAAGAATCTTCCGCGGAATTCGCGCCTCGGATCCACGCGAAACATCGCAAACAAACGCCGTTTGGCGATGAGTTGCGAGTCGCCTCGCGCCCGAAAGGGAGCGCAGCGGAACCGCCGGACGGACGCCGACCCGTGTCGCATCGGATCCGTAGGGCGCGTTTCGGAAACGACGCGCTCAGGGACGCGACCGGCTCCGCAGCGCGCGCCGCCCGAACCAGGCCGCCCCTGCCGCGAGACCGACCGCCGGCAGCGAGCCGATCGGCACGTCCGGGCCCGAGGGCGGCGTGAACGTCATCGCGGCGCCCGGCGCGTTCGCGTTGGGCGGCGTGCCGTACTCCTCGATGGCGAAGCGGTTGAAATAGGTCATTACGACGTCGAAGGTGTTGCCCGAACCGTCGACGGTCATCACGAAGGGCACGGCGTTTTCGACGATGCACTGCGTGAAGGCCGCGCCGACGCGATTCGCGCCGCCGTAGAAGACCTCGTTGGAGAACGCGGTGCCGTTGCAGACCGGCTCGGTCGCGTAGGCGATCGTGGCGCCGTCGAAGAAGATGGGGCCTCCGATGCCCGGACGGCTGACCGTGACCCCGTCCACGACGCCGGAATAACCATTCGTGTTGTCGAGCACGATCGACACGGATTGAGCTTGAGCCGACGCGGGGACCAGCAGGGCCAGCGGGGATAGTGCAACCAGCAGAACTAAAGCAGCCGTACTTCTCAACATTTCGAGCATCCTCGACGACGACGGTTGGGACCGGGTGCGTCCCCACGTCGCGGGCGGATCGCGCAACCTTAGGCGCAACGGCAGACGCCGTCGATCGGATGCGCGCAGGAACGCAGGGCGATGCTGCGCCGGTTCGAGCGCGACCCGCTAGACTGTGCGCGCCCATTTCGAGTCCCCCGACCCCCCGGTCGACCGCGTCCCCAGGAAATGCTCCCCATGTTCACGCTCCGCTCGCTCTCCGCCACACTCGGCCTTCTCCTCGGCCTCGCCTCCAGCGCCCCCGCCCTCGCGGGTTCGCTCCAGCTCGACTTCGTCGCCGACGGCGACAGCCGCTGGTTCGACTGGCGATCCGACGCGTTCGCCCAGCTCGACCAGGGCTTCCAGGGCGACCCGGTAGCCGACGGGTTCTTCCTCATCTCCGTCGAGGGCTTTCCGCTGAACGAAGGCGTCGAGGCGGACTTCGACGCGTTCGACCCGGTCCTCTTCACGGAGGTCGGCCAGGGTCCCTCGGTCTTCGAGTCGGAGGACGAGTTCACCGGCATCGGCCTGATCGAGTGGGACGACGTCACGGGCAACGTGACGAACCTGACGCTCGACGTCGACGACTTCGTCGCCTTCAACGACGCGGCCCTGAACTTCCTGCCCTCGCTCAGCCTCGGCTATGACACGATCGTGTCCAACGTGAGCGGGACCGTCACGACGGTCGGCAGCTTCGTCGCGCTGATCGACGCGACGGCAGACGTCACGTTCTCGTACCGCGGCGGAGACCAGCTCTTCGACGGCAGCATCATCTTCAGCACGAACCGGTTCGACCTCTTCGTGGACGAAACCGAGCTCCAGGGCGTCGGCCTGGTCCGCCATTCCTGGGACATCGAAGGAGACGTCGCGCACGTCGCCCCCGAACCGCACTCGGGCCTCGCGATCGCGTTGCTCGGTGGCGCGATGCTCGCCCGGAAGCGGCGGTCCTAGCGACGGGCGCCCTCGCCTTCCCCGACTTCCGGCCGCGACCGCCCTGGTTCGGCCCGGACCTGCAGACCCTCCGGAACGTCTTGCGCGGGCCGGCGCTGGCCCCGCGGCACGACGCGAAGCGAAGCACGCTCGTGCTCCCGATGCGCGACGGCTCGGGCGACGCGCTCGTGGCCGACCACGTCGCCGTGCCGCCCGGCGCGCCGCAGCGGAGCGAAGCGCCGCTCGTCGTCCTCGTGCACGGCCTCGGCGGGACCTCGGAGAGCGCCTACATCCAGACCACGACGGCCCATCTCCACGCGCTGGGTCATGCGGTGCTCCAACTGAACCTGCGCGGCGCTGGCGCCAGTCGCCCGCACTGCGCAGCGCAGTACCACGCGGGACGCAGCCGCGATCTCCACGACGCGCTCGCGGGTCTGCCGGATCCGCTCGCTTCGAACGGCCTCGTCGTCGTCGGCTATTCCCTCGGCGGCAACATGATCCTGAAGTTCGCCGCCGAGTTCGGAGGAATTCGCGGAGCGGTCTCGATCTCCGCGCCGATCGACCTCGAGGCCGCTTCGTTCCGCTTCCTCGACCCGCGCAATCGCCTCTACCACGCTCATCTCCTGCGCGGCATGAAGGAGGAAATGGCCTCGACCCCGGGCGGCCTCGACCCCGACGAGCGAGAAGCGCTCGCCCGCGTGCAGACCATCCTCGACTTCGACGAGCGGATCGTCGCGCCGCGCAACGGCTTCGCCAGCGCGAAGGACTACTACGACCGGAACCACGCGCGGCAGTTCCTCGGCGAGATCCGCGTGCCCACGCTCTTGATGCACGCCCTCGACGACCCCTGGATCCCCGGGACGAGCTATACGGATTTCGACTGGTCGAAGACGCCCGACCTCGAGGCCCTCCTCCCGCGCGGCGGGGGGCACGTGGGATTCCACGCGCGGGGCGACCGCGTCCCGTGGCACGACCGTTGGCTCGGCGTCTTCCTCGACCGGCTCGCGTCCGGCGCGCGCTAGGCTGCGACGCGTCAGGAGACGATGATGACCGTGACCTATCGATGCGAAGACCATGTCGCGCACGTCCGGCTGGATCGACCGGAAGCGCGCAATGCGTTCAATCGGCAGCTCTTCGCCGAGCTCGACGAGGCGATGTTCCGCTTCCGGGACGACGACGAGGCCCGCGTGTGTGTGATGGACGCCGCCGGGCCCGCCTTCAGCGTGGTCTTCGACATCAAGGACGGCGACCGCGCGATGGGCGACGAAGGCGACGACGGGCGCGGTTTCCGATCGACCTACCTCGACGACGACATGGGCGGGAAGCCCGTGATCGTGGCGATCCACGGGCACTGCGTCGGCCAGGGCGTCGCGAACGCGCTCTTCGGCGACATCCGGATTTGCAGCCCCGACGCACGCTTCACGCTCTCCGAGGCGCGAATCGGCATCTCCGCACAGGCCCTCCCCCAGCTGATGTCGGACGCGATCGGCGGCTCGCAGGCGCGCTACCTGCTCGTCTCCGGCGAACGATGCGACGCCGACTGGGCGCTGCGATCGGGTCTGGTGCACGAGGTGGTCGAGCGGGAGACTCTCTCGGCGCGTGCGTTCGCGCTCGCGCGCTCGATCCTCCAGCAGGCGCCCCTCGCGACCCGCGCCCACAAACTGATCCTGCGCGCCGCGCTCACCGAGCCGCGCGCAGACGTCGCGAAGCTCGCTCGTCGCTACCGCGCGGAGACCGCGACCTCCGACGACTTCAGGGAGGGGCGCCGCGCGTTCCTCGAACGTCGCGCCCCCGACTGGACCGCGCGCTGATGCGCCCGCCGGAGGCCCGCGCGGCCCTTCGGCGCGCCGGTGCTACGCTCGTCGGGTCGCTCGAGTGAAATCGAACGGCCCTGCCCGCGCCCCCCGCCATCGCTCGCCGCCCGACCCGCCGCCACGGCGCGCGTCGGCGCGCGGGCCTCGAACACGCCTGCCGACCTGACCGGCAGCGCCCAGCGAGGGGAGCCCGATGCAACGCCGGTCGATGCGCCTGCCGCTCGCCTCATTCGTCGGCGTGACCGCCCTCCTGGTCCTCGCGATGGCATCGGCGCGCGCAGACGAGGCGCACGACCAAGACGCCCACCGCGCCGAAGACGCCCACCACGCCCGCCACGCCCACACCGCCCCGCACGGCGGATCGCTCGTCGAGCTCGGCGACGAGTTCGCGCACCTGGAGCTGGTCGTGGATGCGGCGTCCGGGCGCTGGACGGCCTACGTGCTCGATGGCGAGGCGGAACGCGGGCGCCCCCTTCAGCGTGCGTCGATCCGGATCGCGGTCGAACCCGCGGAGGGCGCGCCCTTCGACGTCGATCTGCTCGGCGTGGCGAACGTGCTCACGGGAGAGACGCAGGACGACACCTCCCAATTCTCCGTGCAGGCCAGCCGGCTCCGGGGGCTGACCCGATTCCACGGACGCATTCGAGATCTCGAAGTCGCGGGCCGACGATTCCAGGACGTGCCCTTTCGGGTCGAGCCGGCGGCGCATGCGCACGACCACGCCCGGGAGGACGAGGAGTGAGCGCCGATCCGCCCAACTCCGAGGAGGCCGCGTCGTCGCGACCGAAGTGGCGCCGGCGAATGCTCTTCCTCGCGCTCGGGGCCTACCTGGTGGTCCTCGCGATCTCTCCGCAGGTCGCGACCCTCGGCTTCAAGAGTCGGCCCACCGCGGATCCCGCGGTGCTCCGCGCGGCGGAGCGCGAGCGCTTCCAGCCCGTGTCCTGGGACGTGCTCTCCGGCTTCCCCTACGACTTCGAGACCTTCGGCACCCTCGAAGACGCCTCGCCCGCTTCGCTCGCGGAGCGCCACCGTTCCCTCCTGCCCCTCGAGGTACGTGCGCTCGATGGCCACCCGATCGCCGTTCGCGGATACGTGATCCCGGTCGCCTTCGCGGACGGCCGGGTCACCGAGTTCATCCTGGCGGCCAAGAACGAGATCGGTTGCTGCTTCGGGGACGGACTCTCGATGAACCAGTGGATCCAGGTGGCCGTACCGCAGCAGAGCGGATTCGATTTCGAACCGATGGCGATCGCGACGGTCACGGGCCTGCTCGAGGTCGGTGAGGACGTGCGCGACGGGATCGTCTTCAGCCTGTATCGCATGCGCGACGCATCGGTCCGCGCCGGATGACGACGGCGCTCCGCATCGAATCCCTCCGGAAGAGCTACGTCACGCCGGAAGGCGAGCGCCAGACCGTGGTCGACCTGCCGGCGCTCACGATCGAGCGCGGCGAGCAGGTGGCGCTGCACGGCGAGAGCGGCTGCGGCAAGACCACGCTCCTCCACCTGATCGCGGGCCTGCACGCGCCGGACGCCGGCCGGATCTTCGTGGCCGGCGAGGAGATCACCGGCAAGGGCGAGAGCGATCGGGATCGCCTGCGCGGACGCTGCGTGGGGTACGTCTTCCAGAGCTTCCACCTGCTCCCGGCCTACACGGCCCTCGAGAACGTACGGCTCGCCATGCACTTCGGCGCGGGCGAGGACGAAGCGCGCGCTCGCGCGCTGCTCGAGCGCATGGGGCTCGCGGACCGGCTCCACTACCGGCCCGGGGCGCTCTCGCTGGGCCAGCGACAGCGCGTCGCCGTCGCGCGCGCCGTCGCGAACCGCCCCGCCCTGCTCCTCGCCGACGAACCCACGGGCAACCTCGACCCGCGCAATGCCGCTGCGGCCCTCGCGCTCTTGCGCGAAACGGCGGAGGAGATCGGCGCGGCCCTGCTGCTCGTCAGTCACGACCCGCACCTGCTCGCGTCCTTCGCGCGATGCGAGGCCTTCTCGGACCTCGCACGAGCCGGAGCCGACGCGTGAAGGCCGGGCTCGGTCTGCTCGTCCGCCGCAGTCTGCGGGAGCACGCGGTCTCGACCGCGATCACGGTCGCGTCGGTCGGCCTGGCGACCGGCCTCGTGCTCGCCGTGTTCGCGATCCAGGCGCAGAGCCAGCGCGCGTTCAGCGCGGGCCCCCTCGGCTTCGACGCCGTCCTCGGCGCTCGCGGCAGCCCGCTCCAGCTCGTGCTGAACGCGGTCTTCCACCTGGAGACCTCGCCGGGGAACCTCCCCTGGGCGCTCTACGAGGCGATCGAGCAGCATCCTCAGGTCGAGCGCGCGATCCCCTACGCGGTCGGCGACAACCACCGGGGCTTCCGGATCGTCGGCACCGTGCGTGATCTCTTCGAGCCGATCGACGGGCGCGAAGCGGCGGTGCTGCGCGTCGCCGCGGGCGGGCGCCTCTTCGATCCTGCACGTCGCGAGGCGGTCATCGGGAGCACGGTGGCCCGGGAGACGGAGCTCGCCGTGGGCGACACGTTCCATCCCCATCACGGCCTCGTCTTCGACGCGTCGGCGCGACACGACGACGCGTACGTCGTGACGGGCGTGCTCGCGCCGAGCAACACGCCCGCGGACCGCGTGCTCTGGATCCCGCTCGACGGCGTCTACCGCATGTCCGGCCACGTCCTCCGCGGGTCGGGCGAAGCCCATACCGCCGAAGCCGACTCGACGATTCCCGACGCCCACAAGGAGGTGAGCGCGGTCATGCTGAAGCTCGCCGCGCCGCAGGCGGGCTTCTTCCTCGACCAGACGATCAACAAACAGGGCAAGGTTGCCACGCTGGCGTGGCCGATCCCCGCGATCATGGCCGATCTCTTCGACAAGCTCGGCTGGGCGGTGCGCGTGTTGGGCCTGGTCGCCTACCTCGTCGTGCTCGTCGCCGCCGGCTCGATCGTCGCGAGCCTCGTGAACACGATGAACGAGCGGCGGCGCGACTTCGCCGTCCTGCGCGCCCTCGGCGCCCACCGCCGCACGATCTCGGCGGCCATCGTCCTCGAGACCGCGTCGATCGGCGCCGCCGGCGCGCTGCTGGGCTTCGGCGTCTATGCGGCCATCTTCGCCCTCGCGCGCACCCTCGTACACGACGAGACGGGCGTCGTGCTCGACCCCTGGGCGTGGCACCCGGTCTTCGCGCTCGCGCCCGCCTCGGTCGTGCTGCTCTCGGCGGCAGCCGGACTCGTCCCCGCGCGACTCGCCTATCGCACCGACGTCGCAACCCATCTGGCCCCGCCCGGCTGAACGGACGCGCCGCCCGGCGGCGTGCCGGAAGGGCTCAGAAGGCGTCCTTGCGCTTCCGCGTCTCGGCGAACACGTCGACCGGGTCCGCGCCTTCCATCCCGATCGCGCGCTGGAAGAGGGGATCGTCGGCGCGCAGGAATGGATTCGTGGCGAGCTCGACACCGACGGTCGTGGGGACCGTGGCGAGGCCCTCGGCGCGCATGGCGTCGATCTGCTTCACGCGATCGACGAGCCGCGGATTCTCAGGATCGACGCTGAGCGCGAATTTCGCGTTCGCCTGCGTGTACTCGTGCGCGCAGTACACGACGGTCTCCGGCGGGAGCCCCGCGAGCTTGCCGAGGGATTCCCACATCTGCGCTGCCGTGCCCTCGAAGAGCCGGCCGCAGCCGAGGGCGAAGAGCGTGTCCCCGACGAAGGCGATGCCCTCGTCCGGCAGCCAGTAGGCGACGTGACCGGCCGTGTGTCCCGGCACGTCGAAGACCCGGACGGCCTGCTCGCCGAACGAGAACGTGCTGCCCTCGCCGAGCTCGGTCTCGATTCCCGGGATCCGTTCGGCCTCGTTGCGCGGGCCGAGGATCCGACATCCGGTCTTCTGCTGAAGCGTCTCGTTGCCCCCGGTGTGATCGGGATGCCAGTGGGTGTTCCAGATGTCCGTCAGCGTCCATCCACGCGCCTGGAGCGCAGCGAGCGTCGGACCGGCCTCCGGCGTGTCGATGCACGCCGTGCGACCGGAATCGGCATCGTGGACGAGGAACCCGTAGTTGTCGGACAAGCAACCGAACTGGTGGATTTCGAGCATGGTCTCGAAGTCTCCCGTGGAGGTGGAACGGATCGGAATCTAGCAGCCGCCGTCCCATCGCCGGCCGAGCACCGCACGAGCGGATATCCTCGCGGCGAGCGCGGTGCCCCTCGCCCGAGTTCCGCGCCGCCGAGGTCGGACCATCGTGTCGAGCCAGACCGATCGCGCGAGAGACACGCCTTACGTCGAGCACGTGCTGACCCTGCCGGGCCGGGGCGAGATCTTCTTCCGCGAGTGCCGCGAGAACGCGGGCGCGCCGACGCTCTTCCTGCTCCACGGACTCGGCGCGACCGGCCTGCTCAACTGGCGCAGCGCGCTCGACGCCCTCGCCCGTCGATACCGCGTCCTCGTCGTCGACCATCGCGGCCACGGCCGCGGGATCGCGACGCGAGCGCCCTTCCGGCTGGCGGACTGCGCCGACGACGTCGCCGCATTGGCCGACGCGCTCGAGATCCCGTCCTTCTTCGCCGCTGGCTATTCGATGGGCGGGCCGATCGCGCAGCTCCTCTGGCACCGACATCCGACGCGCGTCGAAGGCCTCGTCCTCTGCGCCACCGCGGCGCGCTTCTCCTCACCCGAGGCGCGCCGTCTGGCCTTTCTCGCGAGCCCTTCCCTGCGCGTCTTCGGCCGCCTCGCACCCCGGGACACGATCCGTCGACGCGCGCTCGAATACGTCTCCGATCAGCTCGACGACCCGGGCATCCGCGACCGCGTCCTCGAGGAGGTGGCCCAGAGCGACCCGGTCGCGATCGGTCAAGCGGCCGCCGCGGTGCTGCGCTTCGACTCGCACGGATGGATCCACGAGGTCGACGTCCCGACCGCCGTCGTGCTCACCGAGCGCGACGGGATGGTCCATCCGAGCGCCCAGCGCGCGCTCGCCGATCGGCTGCGGGACACGCGAATCTATCCGGTCGATGCGGACCACGCCGCCTGTCGGACGGCGCCGAAGGCCTTCGTGCCCGCGCTGACCGAGGCGTGCGCGTCGGTCGTGGAACGGGCCGACGCCGGTCGTCGCGCCCCACGCTTCGCCGCGGACTGAGTCCGGAGCGAGGCGCGGCTCCCTGGCGCGAGGCGCGGCTGCTTGGCCCGAGGCGCGGCTCACTGGCGCGAGGCGCGGTGCGGCGTGCGCTTCAGCGGTTCTCCGCCGCCTTCTTCAGCCCCTGCGCGCAGTCCGCGAAGCCCTGCCCCATCGCGCCACCGAAGAAGATGAGGACGAACCGCGCGAGCCCGCCGCTGAATCGGTCCTCGGTCACGTAGCGGGTCCGATGGGCATCGACGCGCGTCAGCACCTGCGTCCGCTCGGCGTGCAGCAGGCGTCGATGGCCGATCACGAGTTCCCACCCGAGCGTGTGGGGCGCGTTGCGCGTCACCCGCTCGGTCCACGGAATCGTCCACTGCCCGAAGAGGCGCACACGAAATCGGATCGGCGAACCGAGGGCGAGGCTCGAGTCGGCGCGCGGCGTGAAGGGGTTCCAGGCGGCGTAGCGATCGACGTCGCAGAGGATGGACCAGACCGTCTCGATCGGGGCATCGATCTCGACCTCGGCGCGGACGGTGTCGCGGTTCGTCACGCGCCCGACCCTACCGCGCGACGCGACGCGCGGGGCCGGGTTCTCCGCGGCCGGGGCGGGATTCGCCCGACCCGTCTCGCGCGGGGGTCCAGCCGGGCCGCTCCGGCGCGACGCGATCCCGACCCGGCCGCGCGGCCACGGACCGGGGCGGAAGGGGGCAACCGGTCCGTTTCGGCCCGCAGCCGATCCGCGCCAGACGACGCCCGCGGACCCGGGAGCGCTCCACGCATTTCGTCACGCTGCGATCCCGCCGCTAGGGTCCGCACTCTGGCGCGCCCGCCGTAGGTTCTCTAGTATTGAAAATGACTTTCATTTTCAAAAGAACGGACCGGTCCACCGGCTCCAGCGAGCGAGACGCCCCGATGCGTGAAGACGTTTCCCCCGCAGTCGCGGGCCTCACGCGGCTCGGTGCCGCGCTCGCGCTGGTCGGTGCCTTCGCGCTGGCCCTGGCGCAAGGCGCCTGTGGATCCTCGGGGATCCCCTTCGAAGCCGGTCGCCCGACCGACCGCCCTGCCCTCGAGGTCTTCGGCCACCGCTTCGAGCGTCGCCGGCTGACCAACGGCCTGGAAGCCCTGGCCGTTCGCGAGTCCGGCGCCGAGACGGTGTCGATCTACGTCGTCTACGCCGTCGGGACACGCGACGAGCGCCCGGAAGACGCGGGCATCGCGCACCTCACCGAGCACCTGCTCTTCAGCGGAACGCCGACCACGCCGAACGGCGCTCACGAGCAGTTCGTGGTGTCGACCGGTGGCGAAGCGAATGCCTACACCCGCGACGACTACACCTTCTATTACGACGACGGGATCCCGGCGGACACGCTGCGCACGGTCCTCGAGATGGAAGCGGACCGGATGCGCTCGCTCTCCTTCGAGCCGGAGGCCGTCGAGTTCGAGCGCGGTCGACTGGTCCTCGAGGAGGAGCGGTCGGCGACCGATCGCGGGCGCCGCGAGCAGCTCGTCGATCGGGTCGTCTTCGGGCCGGTGTCCTACGGCGCGCAGGTCATGGATCGCGACGGATTCACCCTGGCCAAGGACCTCGACGTGGAGCGGGTCCGAGCGTTCTACGACCGCTTCTACCAGCCGAACCGCGCGGCCGTCGTCGTGGCCGGCGCCGTCGAACCGAAGGCCGCGCTCGACGCGATCGAAGCCGCGTTCGGCGCCCTGCCCGCTGGTCCCGAAGCGGGTCCCGCGCGGGCGGACGATTCGCGCGACACCCCGGATGGGGCACGCGAGGCCGAATTCGAGGAGGATCTCTCCGCGCGGCGGATCGTGTACGCCTGGCGCGGCCCGGCGAGGCGAACGCGCGACGATGCGCCGAACGACCGCCTCGCCCTCGAGATCCTCGCCCGCGTGGCTCGCGCTCGACATGGCGCCGTCCTCGCCCTCGCCGGCGACCGCCTCTTCACCGATCGCTTCACGCTGACCGCCGCCGGACCGAACGCCGAGGCGCGCATCGAAGCGACGCTCGCATCGCTCACCAACGAGCCCGTGTCCGCCTCCGAGATGCGCGTCGCCATCGATTCCCTCGACCGCGAGTGGCGCGGCGCCCCGCTCCGCGGTCGGCCCTACTTCTCGCTCGCGGGGCGCCTCGGCGTCCTGAGTGCCACCGGCGACCCCGAGTACCTGCTCGAAGCGATCGAAACGCTCCACGCCCTCACCCCCGAGCAGATCCGGGACACGGCGCAGCGCTGGCTGCGCCCCGAGGCGCGCTTCGTCGTCCGCTTCGAGCCGGACGGCTCGCGCGCCGCCGAGGATCCCCTCGCTCTGCCCGAGGATCCGGAGGCCTTGGCCGAGTTCGCCGAGCGCGCCATCGATTCGGGGGACGTCGACGCCGCCGTGCGCGCCTACGCGCGGATGGCCGAACGCTCCCAGGACATGCGGGTCCGCGTGATCGCGCTCTACACCCTGGCCGAGGTCGAACGCCAGCGCGGCAACCTCGCCGAAGCGCGCACCGCCCTCGTCTCGGCCCTCGAGATCGTCGAGTACCCCGCCGTCCGTGCCCTGCTCGACGAGGTGGAAACCGAGCTGCAGACCGGCCGACCCCGCCCGCCCGCGGCGGAGGCGCCCGCGCACCCGCCTCACGCAGCCCACCCGCAGAAGACCGAGAACCCGCACGCCCATCGCTCGCAGTTCGGCGTCGCCAACCCCGAGAGCCTCGCGCCCGAGATCGTCGCGCAGGCCGAAGCGTGGATGGCGCGCGTCGAGCAGTGGCGCGGCCTGCCCTTCCGCGAGGACCTCCGAATCGAGTACGGCGTCGAAGGCACGGACGACGCCCTCGCCGGCTACTACTCGCCGGACGAGCGCCGGCTCGTCGTGATGGCGGGCCGCAGCGAGACCTTCTCGAGCGGAACCCTGCTGCACGAGATCGTGCACGCGCTGCAGGACCAGCACTTCGGCCTCGCCGAGCTCCATCGGCAGGCGGAGACCCTCGATGCCAAGCGCGCCCTGGCCGCGTTGATCGAGGGCGAAGCGATGCTCGCGGTCGCGGACCTCATGCAATACGACTTCCTGTCGCACGCGACCCTGTTCCGTTCCCACCCGGTCGACCGGGAGCGCTTCGGCAAGGTCTTCCGCTACGCGGAGGGCATGCGCTTCGTGACCGCCCTCCGCGATTCCGGTGGATGGGCCCGCGTCGACGAGGCGTGGCGCGCGCCGCCGAATCGCACCGTCGAGGTCATGCAGCCGGCTCTCTGGATCCGCAGCGCGATGTCGGGCACCGAGCATGCGCACGAGGCCCCGGCCGCGTACGGCGCCTACACGCTCTGCCTGCTCCTGGGCGACGATCCGACCTCCCAGCCCCACGCGCGCGCCCTGGCCGGCTCGCTCGTGGGGGATCAGCTGACGGGCGCGGGGCCGACCCCGTCGCCGGATGCGCCCCATCGCTGGACGATCGAGTTCGTCGACGCCCGCTCCGCGTCGCAGTTCCGCAACCTCGTCGCCCATCGCGAGGGCGTCCGCGTGCTCGCCTCCGGCCAGGACGAAGCGCACGTCGCGCTCGAGCTCGACGGCGGCTGGATGCCCTGACGCGCACGGCGGCTCGGGTGGGCGCCTACGCCTCCGGGTCGCCGCGGCGTAGGACGGACACGAGGCGGTGGGTGTGGTCGGCCAATCCGTAGAAATCCGCCGTCGACGTGAAGGTCCAGACCAACTCGCCGTCACGCAGCGTGAGGGTGACCTCGATCTGCTCGCCGAGCGTCTCGAGCGGGTCCGCGTCCCGCGTCCGCGAGGCGCCCGCGAACGCAAGGCGGATTCCGTCGCCCGACTCCCGCTCGAGGCGGCCGGTCAGGACCCGCGCGCGGCCCTGGGGCGACATGAGCTGCAGGCGCAGCGCGTCGTCGGACGGCAGGGTGGACAGCGCCGCCAGCTCCTCGTAGAACGGGGCGTCCTCGCCTTCCGGCCAGGACAGGTTCGTCCTGAGCGTGAGCGCCGCGCCGGCGCCCGGACCGATCTCGCGATGGTCGAGAAAGGCGCGCGATTTGCCGTCGGGCGTGGTCCAGCGACCGCTGCCGCCCCAGGTTCCCGAAAGACGTTCGACCGTCTCCGCGAGACCCGGGCGGCGCACCATCGCTGGACTCCGAGCCCGGGGGCCTGCCGAGACAGGCCCCCGATAGGGACTGGACTACTCGACGATGAGCTTCCCGCGCATCGTACCGAAGTGGCCCGTGAAGCTGCAGAGGTACTCGTAGGTTCCCGCTGCCGGCGCATCGAATTCGATCGTGACGGACTCGCCGCCTCCGACGACCTTCGTATGCGCGATCACGTCGTCCTTCTTCGCGGCCGGGATGAAGCCCGTGTCCCGCGCGCTGGCCGCCGCGAGTCCGAACTGGATCGCGTCGGTGCCCGCCTTCAGGAGGACGAAGTTGTGCCCCATCGAGTCCGCGGAGCCCGTGCCGACGTGCGTGAGGGTCAGCTTGACCTTGCGCCCGGCCGGGACCTTGATCTCGGTGAGGTTGTACTGCAGCGCGTTGTTCCCGGTCAGGTTGACCGTGACGACGGATCCGTCGTCGGAAACGTCTTCCGCGAAGGCTGCAGAGAGAGGGAGACTGATGACCAGAAGCAAGAGTGCGGCGGCGATTTTACGCATGTGCCATTCCTAGGGCTGGGAGCCGTCGGGGTCTCGACAATCCTGCCCGACCCGACCGACCCGCTCGTCATCGGGACGGCACGCGCGTCCGCGCAGCGCATTGGAAGCGCCCCGCGTACGCGAGATCTCACCCGTCCCGCGCCGGACGGTAGAGACGTTGAAAATGAATGTCAATTTCACCTCCCCTGTCCGGCACCCGGACTATAGACTGTCCCGCGGGCCTTCGTCCTGTACGCCGGTCACGGAACCTTCTGCAGCCCACGCGCTCACCCAACGCGTCCGGCGCCACCCCCGAGAGAGACGCCCCCGACTCCCCGCGCCCGGCTGCCCGGCCCGACGACGGAGCCTTCGCGCCTCGTTCCCGGTCCGTCCCGCCCGCCTTCGCTTGGCGGGCGATGGGTCGAGGTCCTCGCCGCGCGCCCGCCTTCTGCAGGCACGGTCCCTCGACGTCGCGGTCGAGGCGGCGACGCCTCTCTCCTCCGAGGAAATCGACCCGATGGAAACGAGAATCGAACGCGACAGCATGGGAGAGCTCGCCGTCCCCGCCGACCGGCTCTGGGGCGCGCAGACCCAGCGATCGCTCCAGAACTTCAAGATCGGGAACGAGCGGATGCCCCGTGCGCTGATCCGGGCACTCGGTCTCGTGAAGCAGTCCGCCGCCGAGGTCAACGCGAAGCTCGGCGGGATCCCCGAGGACGTCGGGCAGGCGATCGAGGCCGCGGCCGAGGAGGTCGTGCGCGGGGACCTCGACGATCACTTCCCGCTCGTGGTCTGGCAGACCGGCAGCGGCACCCAGACCAACATGAACACCAACGAAGTGATCGCGAACCGCGCCATCCAGGCGCTCGGCGGCGAGGTCGGCTCCAGGTCGCCGGTCCATCCGAACGATCACGTGAACCATGCGCAGTCGACCAACGATGCCTACCCGACGGCGATCCACGTCGCCGCCGCGGAAGAGGTGCACAACCGCCTGATTCCGGCGCTGGCGAAGCTCCGCGAAACGCTCGAGACCAAGGCGGACGCGTTCTCCGACATCGTGAAGATCGGGCGGACCCACCTCCAGGACGCGACGCCCCTCACCCTGGGCCAGGAGTTCTCGGGCTACGCCGCCCAGCTCGGCATCTGCGAGCTCGCGCTCGAGCAGGCGCTCGCACACGTCTACCCCCTCGCGATCGGCGGGACCGCGGTCGGCACCGGTCTCAACACCCGTCCGGGCTATGCGCAGGAGATGGCGGCCGCGCTCGGGCGTCGGACCGGACTCGCGTTCGTCTCGGCCGAGAACAAGTTCGCCCAGATGGCGGGCAAGGAGGCGCTCGTCTCGCTGAACGGCGCGCTCTCGACCTGCGCGACGGCGCTCCACAAGATCGCCAACGACGTTCGCTGGCTCGCCAGCGGCCCGCGCTGCGGAATCGGCGAGATCCTGAGTCCGGAGAACGAGCCCGGCTCGTCGATCATGCCGGGCAAGGTCAACCCGACCCAGAGCGAGGCGCTCACGATGGTCGCGACCCGGGTCATCGGGAACAGCACGACGGTCTCGATGGCCGGCGCCTCCGGCAACTTCGAGCTGAACGTCTACATGCCCGTGATCGCCTACGCGACGCTCCAGTCGATCGATCTGCTGGCGAGCGCCACCCTCTCCTTCGAAGAGAACTGCGCCCGGGGAATCGAGCCCGATCGCGAGAAGATCGAGGAGAACCTGCATCGCTCCCTCATGCTGGTCACGGCCCTCAATCCCCACATCGGCTACGACAATGCAGCCGACGTCGCCAAGACCGCCTACAAAGAGGGCAAGACGCTCCGCGAGGTGGTCGTCGCGAAGGGCTACCTGACGGCAGAGCAGTTCGACGAGTACGTGGTGCCGGCCGACTTGACGGGGCCCCGCTAGCGCGACGCCGTCGGGCGAGGCGCCCGGGGCTCCTCCCCCGCCGCGGGGCGCGAACCGCGGCGAAGACGCTACCTTCTTCGTGACTC
>JBCCZJ010000041.1:0-17962 GCA_039187915.1 Myxococcota bacterium | reverse complement strand
GGCGAAGCGCTCTTCGTTCGTCGCGGCGCAGACGAGGCTCGCCTGCTCCTGGGCCGCGCGGTCGACGCAGGCCGCGGAGAAGAGTGCGAGGAGGAGAAAGCCGAGCGGAAAGCGGCGTCGATTCGTCATGGCGCCCGCTCCAGGCGGGCTCGCAGACGGACGCCGTCGCCTTGCGGAGCGAGGTCCACGCGGAGCGAGGAGAAGAGGTCGCCCAGCCGCGTCGCGTTCGGGTCCGCGCCGGGCCGGCTGCGGTCGTTGCGGGCCATGCGGGCGAAGTCGACGGAGAGGGCCGAGGCGGGGCGGGCGGGGCCGGGCGCGCCGGCGACGTCCGGCGGGCCGAGCGCCGCCGTGATCGCGGCCTCGCGCCAGGCGATCACGAGGGCGTCGGGCGTCACCACCCAGCAGGGCGCGAGCCCTGGCAGGAGGGGCAGGGTCTCGAAGCAGGCGCCTTCGCGGGGGCCATCCGCGGCGACCGCGAAGCGCTTCGGCGTGCGCTCGATCGGCCAGGTCGACTCGAGCTGATCGAGGGCTTCGTCGAGGGCGGCCTGGATCGGGCCTGCGCCGCGATGAGGGAGCGCGCCGATCGCGAGCGGCATGTCCTCGTCGCCGCTCGGCGGCAGGAACGCGAGCTCGATCGTCCCGCGGAGAAGGGCGCCTTCGAGCAGCCGGCCCTTCAGCGCGAACATGCGATCGGCCTGGCCGCCCTCCGGAAGGAATCGCGCCAGGCGCAGGCCGCCGCGCGGACGCAGGCGCGCGTGGACGAAGGCGTCGGCGGGGCGGAGGACCGGGTTCTCCGGGGGGTCGTGGGCGGGAACGAGGAGACCGCGGACATCGTCGTCGCCCGATGGACGTAGGAAACCGTCGAGGGCGACGTGGCCCGCTTCGGTCGTCGTGATCCGCAGCTCGAGGCGACCGGTCTCGCCGACCGGCCACAGGACGAGCCCCGCGGCGTCGCCGCGGCGCTCGGATCCGAACGCGATCCGTTCGGTGTCCCCCTCATCGAGGCTCGGGGCATCGAGGCAGCGGGTCGCCGCGAACGCCGCGCCGTCGGGGACGCGGTCGAAGGTGAAGCCAGCGGTCCGGCAGCCCGTCAGTCGGACGCGAAGCGCAGCCGCCTCTCGGGCGAGCGGCGTTCCCGACAGGGTCGAGGCGACGTCGAGGAGCGGCTCGAGCGCGGTGACGTCCATCAGCAAGAGAGGCTGTCGGAGGCGCGCGTCCTCGCCCGGCCCGGCGCTGCAGCCCAGCGCGAGCGCGACGAACGCCACGCACACGATTCCCCGGATCGATCGCACGAGCCTCGGCAAGAACGCCTCCTTCTCGTGCAAGGAATCGGCGAGGCGCCCGCAGATCTTGAGCTTTTCGGGATCCTCCGGGCCTCAGCGGGCGGGCAGGGTCAGCACGAAGCGGGTGCCGCCCCCCTCACGCCCGTCGCAGCGGATCGTGCCGCCGTGACGCCGGGCGATCTGGCGCACGAGGGCGAGTCCGAGACCGAGGCCGCCTTCGGCGCTCGCCTCGCCTTCGGGCCGGTAGAAGGGCTCGAAGATCCGCTCGCGTTCGGCTTCCGGGACGCCGGGGCCCCGGTCCGAGACCGTGAGGACGATCTCGTCCGGCGCGGTCGTGAGCGCCACGTCGACCGGCGGCTCACCGTGGCGCAGGGCGTTCTCGATCAGGTTGCGCGCGAGTCGGCGGAGCAGTCGGCGATCGCCTTCGACGAGGCCGGCCTGCCCCTGGAGCTCGACGTCGTCGCGTCCCGCGGCCTCTTCGGCGACGAGGGCGAGCAGATCGACGGGCTCCACGTCGAGCCGGGCTTCCGGCGCATCGAGCCGGCTCGCGACGAGCAGCTCGCCGATCAGGTCGTCGAGCTGTGCGATGTCCCGGTCCATGCGATCGAGCAGCGTCTCGCGCGGGCCGTCGCGCAAGAGCTCGAGGGCCATCCGGACGCGCGTGAGCGGCGTGCGCAGCTCGTGGCTGGTGTTCGCGAGCAGGCGCGTCTTGTCCGAGACGAGCGCCTCGATCCGGTCCGCGCTGGCGTTGAAGGATCGCGCGAGGTCGGCCACCTCGTCGCGCCCCTCGACCGGTGCGCGATGGTCGAGGTGCCCCTCGCCGAAGCTGTCGACGTGGGCCTGGAGGCGTTCGAGGCGGCGCGTGAGGCGACGCGCGAGGGGCAGGGCGGCGATCGCCGTGGCGGCGGCGAGCAGGGCGAGCGCAGCCAGCAGATGGGCGATCGGACGTCGGGGATCGCGTTCACCGTCGAGCGCGATGCGGCGACCGTCCGAGAGCTCGAGGACCAGGAAGCGCGCCGGACCGCCCTCGAACACGAAGCGGCTCCCGGAACCCTCCGGCACGACGATCGGCTCGCCGATGCCGACGAGCAACGCGCCGTCGGCGTCCCAGACGGACAGGTCGATGTCGAGGGGCTCCGCGAAGGCGGAGACGACGCGCTCGAGGTCGGCTTGCGGCGCGTCCGGCGGCGGCAGCACGGCTTCGGTGAACGTCTCCAGCTCGGCGATCCACGCGGCGGGGTCACGATCGCGGTCGAAGGCCCAGACGAGCGTGCCGATCCCGATCATCAGCAGGACGAGGACGAGGATCAGCGCGAGCCAGAACTGGAGGTAGAGTCGCTGCACGTCAGTCGCCCGCTTCGCCGTCCTGGCTGCGCGCGAAGACGTAGCCCGCGCCGCGGACGGTCAGCAGGCGGCGTGGCTGCTTCGGGTCGTCCTCGATCGCGGCGCGAATCCGCGACACGTGGTTGTCGATGCTCCGATCGAAGGCTTCGAGCGCATGTCCGCGCAACCCCTGCATGATCTGGTCGCGGGAGAGGACGCGCCCGGCGTTCTCCGCGAGCAGACAGAGCAGCGCGTACTGATGGGACGTGAGCGAGCAGCGGTCGCCGTCGAGCAGGACCTCCCGTGCGTCGCGAAGGATCTCGAGCCGCCCGAAGCGGAGCCGGTCCTTCGGCTTCGCGGCATCGTCGGAAGCCTGCGTGCGGCGCAGCACCGCTCGGATCCGCGCCAGCAGCTCGCGCGGGCTGAAGGGCTTCGCGAGGTAGTCGTCGGCGCCGATCTCGAGCCCGACGATCCGGTCCGTCTCCTCGCCGCGGGCGGTCAACATGACGACCGGAATCGCGGAGCGTTCGCGGATCCGACGGCAGACCTCGAAGCCGTCGAGGTCCGGCAGCATGACGTCGAGGATGACCGCGTCGAAGCGATCGGTCGCGACCGCCTCCAGTCCGCGATCGGCGCGTGCACGCGACTCGACCTCGAGGCCGTGCCCGGTGAGATACTCCTCGAGCATCGCCGAGAGCGTCTCGTCGTCGTCGATGATGAGCACGCGGACCGACATCGGATCTCCGGAACGGGGGGCCGGCGAGAGAGTACCCGGCCGTGCGGACCGGGCCCCGTCGTCGCACGGGTCGCGCGTCAGTGCCAGCCGCGCCGGCGCCGGCGCTTGTCGAGGCGTTCGTCGAGCTGCGCTCGCTGCGCGGGCGTGAGGACCTCGAGGGCATCGGCGAGGCGTGCGGTCGCGATCCCGGTCAGCCGGTCCGCCCGCTCGAAGTGCCTCGCGCGCAGCGCTTCCATGGCGTCGCGATCGATCGTGTCGGCGGTGAGCAGCGCCGAGAGCTCGGCGCGGACGTCTTCGCGCGGCCCGTAGGCCGCGGCCAGCTCGTCGATCGCATCGAGCACGATCCCTTCGAGCGCTTCGGTCTGCGCGTCGGTGCCATCGAGTCGCCAGACGAGGTGCTCGACGCCTTCGCTGGCCCGCTCCTTGATTTCGTCGAGATCCGGGCGGTCGCGATGGGGGCCGCCGCAGGCTGTCAGGACGTTCGCCACGAGAAGCAGCGCGATCGTCATGGCGAGGAGCGAGAGCGGCCAGGCGATCAGGTTGCGTCGGGCGGGTTCCGCATTCGATTCGGTCATGGGGTTCCTCCGGTGGCCGCACCGGGAGCGGCGGGCCCGCTGGGTCTCCTGGGTACGGATCGAAGGCTATGCGGTGGATCTCTCTCCCCGATGTCCGCTCTGTAAAGATGTGTGAAGTCCGTCTCCGCCTGTGTCGTCCCGGGGCAGCAGCGGCTCCCCGCCCAGCCAGGTCTGGACGACGCGGACATCGGAGAGGTGTGCCGCGGCCTCCGTCCAAGGACGGTCGAGCAGGCAGAGGTCGGCCGGTCGACCCGGCTCGAACCCGTCGGCGCGCGGATCGTCGATCGCCAGGAAATGCCGCAGCGCCTCGTCCGGCGCCAGCCGTTCGTCTTCCCCCAGGACCCGACCCGAGGGCGTTCGGCGCGTGACGGCCGCCTCGAGGGCGGCCCAGGGATCGGGCTCGCCGAAGGGCGCGTCGGTTCCGAAGTGCAGGCGCACACAGGCGTCGCGCCAGCTCTTCACGCGGTAGAGATGGGGCCGGTCGCGGGGCTCCACGTCGCGCAGGTAGTCGTCGCCCCGTTCGCCCACGAAGTTCGGTTGGGTCACGACGGTCACGCGCAGGCGCCGGATCGCGTCGATCGTCTCGGGTGGCGCGATCGATGCGTGCTCCATCCGGTCCCCGCCGCTCGGCCCCGCGGCCTCGAGGGCGGCGAGGGCGAACTGGATCTCCGTCCGCGTGACGGCGTGGAAGGCGACCGATCGTTCCTCGGCGTGGGCGGCGCGGATGCGTTCGATCAAGCGATCGAGGTCCGGAAGCGCCGGCTCGTCGAGCATGATCTTGTGGGCGCCGACGGCGACGGACGCCGTGGTCGCTTCGAGGCCGAGGGTGCCCATCACCGTCACGCGCTGCGGCAGATCACCGCTCGACCGCGCCTCGACGAAGCGCGCGTAGTCCGTGGCATCGTTGCTCGGGGTGCAGTCGGTGAGCTCGGTGACCCCGCGCGCGGCGAAGTAGCGGCCCACGCGCGCGAGGTCCGGCGGCGGCGCCTCGGGCAGGTGGGCGCGGAGCCAGGCGTCCGCGCGGAAGAAACGTCCGGTGATCCGCCCCCGGTCGTCGCGCTCGAGGCCGGGGCGCGCGGCGGCGCCCAGGTCGAGCGCTTCGATCGCCTTCGAGTTGAGGAACCACATCACGCCGCTGCGGTGCTGGATCCGGACCGCGACGTCGTCCCGGAAGCGGTCGAGCGCGTCGCGATCGAGATCGCCGGCGACCGACTCGAAATAGCCCGTTCCGCGGATCCAACCCGCGACCGGTGCGGCCGCGGCCAGCGTGCGCGCGAGATCCGCGGCGTCCTGGATCGTCGGCGGGCCGCAGCGGACGGACGCGAGCGCGGCGGCCAGGGACTGCGCGTGGACGTGATGGTCCCGGAGACCCGGAAGGAGGGCCCCCCCGCCGGCCTCGACGACCGCGCCGTCGTGGGGATCGAGGTCCGTCCCGGTCTCCGCGACGCGTCCGTCGACGATCCGGAGGTCGATCCGGCCTCCATCGAAGTCCGCGTTGCGAATCAGCATGCGCCGTTCCGCCACGCCTTGCGGGTCTCCTCGGTGAGCGGCGCGAGCGCCGGCGCGGTGCCCGTGGTTTCGCGCAGGCGCGGGGACGCCACGGTCGCCGTCTCTCCGGCGTCGCGCACCACGTAGCCGTCGCCCGCGCGCGCGACCTCGACCGCCCGCGCGTCGATCGCCTGGCCGGCAGCGCAGGCGGTCACGTCGCGGAGGGCGACGTCGACGAGTCCGCCGCGTCCGTGGGACGTGAAGGCGAGTGCGATCGCCGCGGCATGCAGCCCCGTCAGCGGATCCGCGAGCGCGTCGCCGCAGAAGCAGGGGGCGTCCGGGTCGGTTCCGCTCGACCAGCCGAGCCCGGCGGCGATCGCCGCGTCGTCTCCGAACGCGATCCACTCGTGCGCGCGCGAGTAGCCCGTGATCGAGAGCCAGAGTCTTCCTGCGCGGCCCGCGATCCATTGCTCCGCCGAGAAGCCGAGCTGTCGCAGGGCGCGCGGACGCGCGCTCTCGACGACGACGTCCGTTTCCTCGAGCAACTCCGAGAACCGCGCGCGGTCGCCTGCGTGGGTCAGGTCGAGGGCCGCGCCGCATTTCCTCGCGTTCATCCGGTCGAAGAACGCGTCCGGTCCCGCCCGCGCGCCGTCGGGGCGGATGGGGCTCTCGACCTTGAGGACGGACGCACCCGCGCAGGCGAGCAGCGAGGTGGCGAGCGGTCCGGCCCAAAGCGTGGAGAGATCGAGGACGCGGAGGGGGCGTCCGCGCTCGCGTCCGACGTTCGCGTCCGGCGCGTCCGCAGCGTCGAAGCGGAAGAACGTCGCGTCCCGAACGGGCGCGCGCGGTGCGGGCGCGCAGGCGAGGCCGATCAGGCGCGCGCGTTCGACGCAGGCCTCGACGGGCCGCGTCCGGATCGCGGCGGTCAGTTGCGCCCAGCCTTGCTCGTCCCGCTGGCCCTGCGCGTCGAGCTCGATCTCGAGCCAGGCGGGTACGAGTCGCCAGTCGTCGGGCCGCGGCAGCTGGATCGCGAGCCAGCCGTCGCGCGCGCGGAGCAGTCGACCGGCGCCGCCCGCCGTCGTGCGCCCGCGCCGTCCGTGTCCCCAGGCCGCCGCGCGTTCCCCGAGCAGGCCGCTCCAGTCGAGGCGCGCGAGGGCCAGCGCGGGCGAGAGTGATTCGAGCACGGCCCCCGCTCCGATCGCCGCGCTCGCGACGGCCCCCGGCGCCAGTCGCGGGGCCTCGTCCTCGTGACCGGTCAGCGCCATGGCGCCGGAGCGCGCCCAGTCGATCGCGGCCGACGGACTGCCGCAGGCACCGGAAGAGGCAGGCGGCGGGATCGACAAGCCGTGCGAAGCGAGCGCGTCGCGAAGCGCTTCGGCGTGTCTCTCGGCCGGGCGAGTCGGCTGGGATCCTCGAGTGATTCCGGGCGCTTGAGAGGGATGCGGCATGTCTTTTCCGAAGGCTCTGCAGGTTAGCATTCGGTTTCCGGAATCCGTATGCTCGCCGTTCGCTCAACCGCGGCCGGGCGGAACGAGGCGAGATCCTCGCGCGTGAACCGGCCGTCGAATCCGAACCCGAAGGTCGCGCGCTCCGTAGGATCGGTCGACCTTCCCAATCGTTTCCGAGGAGTCATGGAATGGCGGTGTTGAAGGCGGGGAGCCGACTGAAGAGCGCGGTGTGCAGCTCGGAGCTGATGGTCGTCGTGGCGCCCGAGGGCGACGTGAACCTGACCTGCGGCGGGGCGCCGGTGATCGAGCTCGGCGCGGAGGGCTCCGGCGAGCTCGATGCGGACCACAAGGGCGGGACCCAGATGGGCAAGCGCTACACGAACGAAGCCGGCGACATCGAGATCCTCTGCACCAAGCCGGGCGAGGGCAACCTCGCGGTCGACGGCACGGCGCTCGAGATCAAGGGCGCGAAGCCCCTACCTTCGTCCGACTGATCGTGGGAAGGGGGAACGCCCCCTTCCGAACCCCGTTTCCTGGAAGGGGGAACGCCCCCTTCCGAACCCCCTTTCCTGGAAGGGGGAGCGCCCCCCTCCCAACCCCCTGACGGCCGGTCGCGCTTCGGTCCTGTCTCTGCCCGTGCGCACCGCGTCGGGCGAATCGGTGCGTTGCAATGAATCTGATGATGCTTCTCGAGATGGCGGCGGGGGCGTTCGGCGAGCGCGTCGCCTTCCAGAACGGCGACGACAAGCTGACCTATCAGCAGCTCTTCGACTCGGCGGGCGCGCTCGCGGCGGAGCTGTCGGACGGACGGACGAAGCATCTCGCGATGCTCGACGAGAGCAGCCTGGCGCTGCCGATCGCGGTCTTCGGCGCTTCCTGGGCGGGCGTGCCCTTCGCGCCGCTGAACTACCGCCTGACCGATCCGGAGCTCGATTCGCTGGTCAGCCAGCTCCAGCCCGGGCGGCTCGTGACGGATCCCGATCGGCGGGCGCGGCTCGGGGACCGGATCGACGGGGACGGAGACGACTTCGTTTCGGTCCTGACGACCGGTGACCTGCTCGGCGCGGCGCGGGCCGAGGGCGCGACGCCGCGGGAAGCGCCCTGGTCGATGGACATGGAGGACACGGCGATCCTGCTCTTCACGAGCGGGACGACCGGGGCGCCCAAGGCGGCCGTCCTCCGACAGAAGCATCTCGTGTCCTACGTGCTGGGCTCCGTCGAGTTCATGGGCGCGGACGAGTCCGACGCCTCGCTCTCCTGCGTGCCGCCCTATCACATCGCCGGGATGGCCGGGATCGTGAGCGCGGTCTACTCCGGTCGACGCGTGGTCCAGATGCCGAGCTTCACGGCGGAGTCCTGGATCGAGACCGCGCGTAGCGAGAACGTGTCCCACGCGATGGTGGTGCCGACGATGCTCGCGCGGATCGTCGACGCGCTCGAAGGCGAGCAGGACGCGGGCATGCCGAATCTGCGGAATCTCGCCTACGGCGGCGGCAAGATGCCGCAGTCCGTGATCGAGAAGGCGATGGACCTCTTCCCCGGAACGAACTTCACGAACGCCTACGGCCTGACCGAGACGAGCTCGACGATCTCGCTCCTGGGTCCCGACGACCATCGCGACGCCATGTCGAGCGACGATCCGGACATCCGCCGGCGCATCGTGTCCGTCGGGCAGCCGCTGCCGACGATCGAAGTCAGCATCCGCGACGTCGACACGGAGGAGGCGCTGCCCGCAGGCGAGCGTGGGCTGATCTTCGTGCGCGGCGAACAGGTGTCGGGCGAGTACCGCGGGAAGGGCAGCCTCCTCGACGCCGAGGGCTGGTTCAACACGCGGGATGGCGGTTACCTCGACGAGGGCGGCTACCTCTTCCTCGAAGGACGCATGGACGACGTGATCGTCCGCGGCGGCGAAAACATGTCGCCGGGCGAGATCGAGGACGTCCTGCTCACCCACGCGGCCGTCGCGGATGCCTGCGTGATCGGCGTGCCGGACGAGCAGTGGGGCGAGGCCGTCGCGGCCGCGATCGTCCTGAAGGAAGGCCAGGAAGCGTCGGTCGCCGAGCTCCAGCAGTGGGTCAAGGACCGACTGCGTTCCTCGCGAACGCCCGAGCGCGTCGACTTCTGGGGCGAGCTCCCGTACAACGAGACGGGCAAGCTGCTGCGGCGCAAGGTCCGCGACGCGATGGGCGGCGACGCGTAGCCCGCGAGCGAGGCGGAGGCCGCAGATGGGGGAGTCCGACGCGCCGCCGCGCTTCACGGCAGGAGGACTCGCCGAGTTCCTGCTGGCGCCCGACGCGGGCGAACGTCTGGCGCCGCTCGCCGGCGAAGACGGCCTCCGCGGTCCGGGGGCCCTGGTGCTCGACCTGCGATCGACGGGCGAGGACGAGGCCGAGCGGGCGAGCGCTTCCCTGCATCGCTGGCTCCCGCTCCTGCCGGCGGTCACGATCGCGCTCTCCTCCGGCGAGGAGGGGGAGGGGCGGCGCGCGCTGGCGGCGCGCTGCGACGTGGCGCTCGCGACGGAAGCGGAAGCCACCGCGCTCTTCGCGGCCTTCCGGTCGACGCCGATCGCCGCGCTCGCCTACGCCCAGCTCCTGCGCGCCGCGCCGCGCCGCGGGATCCACGAGGCGCTCGTCGCCGAGTCTTTCGTCTACTCGACCCTGCAGGCCGGCGCCGAGTTCGCAGGCTGGCTCGCCGGACGACGGCGGCGGCGGCGCAAGCCGGCGGATTCCGGGCCCGCCGTCCGCATGGATCGCGATCGCGGCCGGCTCGAGATCCACCTCGTGCGCGAGGAGAAGCACAACGCCTTTTCGCGCGCGATGCGCGACGGGCTCTGCGAGGCGCTCCAGCTCGCGCTCGCGGATCCCTCGATCGACGAGGTCGTGCTCTCCGGTGAGGGACCTTCGTTCTGCAGCGGGGGCGACCTCGACGAGTTCGGGTCCTTTCCCGATCCGGCCGAGGCCCACGCGATCCGTACGACGCGTAGCCCGGCGCTGCTCCTCTCTCAGCTCACGAACCGCGTCCGCGTCGAGGTACACGGCGCGTGTATCGGCGCGGGCGCCGAGCTGCCTGCGTTCACGCCGCGGGTGATCGCCGACGAGGACGCCTTCTTCCAGCTGCCGGAGGTGGGGCTCGGCCTCGTGCCCGGCGCCGGCGGGACGGCGAGCCTGCCGCTCCGCATCGGTCGCCAGCGCACGGCCTGGCTCGGGCTGTCTGGCGAGCGGATCGACGCCCGCACGGCGCTCGCGTGGGGGCTGGTCGACGAGGTGCGCCTCGGGCAGCATGTCGAACGCACGTAGCGCGAAGGACGGCTTCGACGTCGGCGCACGAGGGACGGCTGCCGCGCCGCGGCAGGAACGAAGACGCGAGCGCGTCGAGGAGAAGAGATGGGCGGACCGCTGGAGGGCATCAGGGTCGTGGAGATGGGCGTCTGGGTCGCGGGCCCCGCGGCGGGCGGCATCCTGTCCGACTGGGGCGCGGACGTCGTGAAGATCGAGCCGCCGGGCCTCGGCGATCCGGCGCGGCTCTTCCAGTACATGCTGGGCGGCGATCTGCCCTTCAACCCGGTCTTCGAGAACGACAACCGGAGCAAGCGTTCGATCGTGGCGGACTTGCGCAAGCCCGAAGGCCTCGAGATCGCCCTCGATCTGATCCGCGGTGCCGACGTCTTCGTCTCGAACGTCCGGCCGGCAGGGCTGGCGCGGCTCGGCCTCGGCGCCGAAGAGCTCTGCGCGCGCTTCCCGCGCCTCGTCTACGGCTTGATCACCGGCTACGGCACCGAGGGCGAGGAGGCGGAGCGCGCGGCGTACGACATCGCCGCGTTCTGGGCGCGCTCCGGCATCGCCCACTCGCTGACCGCGCCCGGTAGCCATCCGCCGCACCAGCGCGGCGGGATGGGCGATCACAACGCCGGGCTCGCGCTCGCCGGCGGCGTCAGCGCCGCGCTCTTCAACCGCGAGAAGACCGGCAAGGGGCAGATCGTGTCGACGTCGCTCCTGCGCGAAGGGCTCTATACGCTGTCCTTCGATCTCTCGGTCGCGCTCCGCTACGGCCTCTCGATCCAGCCGGGCGATCGCAAGACGGCGGGCAATCCCGCCATCAACAACTACTGCGATTCGGAGGGGAACTATTTCTGGATCGTCGGCCTCGAGGGCGAGCGCCATTGGCCGCCGCTCGCGCGGGCAGTCGGCCACCCGGAGTGGCTGGAGGATCCGCGTTTCGCCGAACCGCGTGCTCGGGCCGAGAACGCGGCGGAGCTGATCGGTCGGCTCGACGCGATCTTCGCCACGAAGACCCGTGCCGAGTGGGGCGCGATCTTCGACGCCGAGGAGGATCTCTGGTGGGCGCCGGTCCAGTCGATCGACGACGTGATCGCCGATCCCCAGGTCGCCGCGGCAGGGGGCTTTTGCGAGGTCCCGGACGGACCGACGACGACGACGCTGCCCGCGAGCCCGGTCGACTTCCACGGCACGCCGTGGGCGCCGCGCGCGATGGCGCCGTCGGCGGGCCAGCACACGGAGCAGATCCTCCAGGAGATCGGCCGGACCGGCACGGAGATCGCCGCGCTCCGGGAGCGGGGCGTACTCGGCTAGGCGTCCGGGCGCTAGAAGTTCAGGCGGACGCCCGCGATCTCCCAGCTGTAGAAGAAGGTCTCGTCGAGCGTGCCGCCGGGCAGGAAGTTGAAGATCATGCGCGAGCCGATCGTCAGCCGGTCGCTCAGGATGTAGTCGAGTCCGACGCCGGCGTTCACGAGGAAGCCCGCGCCCCGGTTCGCGCCGCCGCGCTCGCTGTTCTCGATCACGGCGAAGCCGATCCCTGCGAAGAGATTCGGTTCGAAGCGTGCCATCTCGCCCTCGAAGAGGTTGGCGCCGGTGATCGTGAGGTTCGCGGTCGGCGCCACGAGGTAGCGATCGTCGCCGAGCCCCACCTGGAGCATGGGGCCGGCCGCCACGTAGGGATCGAACCGGTACGGCAGCTCGAAGTTCATCAGGAAGTTGTCGGGGTCCGCCGTGAAGCCGACGCCGGCGCGCAGCGACCACGGCGTGGTCGGCGGCCCGGCCGTCGTCCGTCCCCCGAGCTGGTTCTCGTTCGGCTGCCAGTCGTCATCGCTTCCCCAGTCCTGGGCCGCTCCCGGGCCGGCGCTCAGGCAGGCGAGGGCGAGGATGAGGATCGATCGGCTTCGCGTCATGCGCAGCATGGCGTACTCCTGACTCGTCGAGCGCGTTCGCGGAGCGGCGCTCGATCCGGGCGCGGGGATTCGTGCTGCGGGGGGATGTCGGAAGGGTCCGCGATCGACGGACGCTTCGCAAGAAATCACGGGGCGAACGTCGGAGCCGATCGGGGGCCGGGTCTGATGCAATTCGGGCGAAAGGATGGAACCTTTCGGCCTGGACGGACACGCGCGGTCGTCCGCGCGAGGGAGCCGGCTTGCGAGGTTATTCGAAGATCCATCTGGGCATGCCCTTCTGGGGGTTCGAGGACTGGCGCGGCGGCCTCTACGCGAAGGACGCCCGATCGACGGATTTCCTCGGCCAGTACGTGCGGGTCTTCGACGCCGTCGAGGGCAACACCACCTTCTATGCCGCGCCGTCGGTCTCCACCGTCGAGCGATGGAAGCGGGAGACCGACGAGGATTTCCGCTTCTGCTTCAAACTCCCGAAGACGATCACCCACGACGCGATGCTCGTGGACGTGGTCCCGGAGACCGAACGCTTCCTCGAACGGTTGCTCCCACTCCTCGATCGGCTCGGGCCGATCATGATCCAGCTTCCGCCGAACTTCGGTGCGCGCGAGCTGCCACGGCTCGAGGCGTTCCTCGAGACGTTGCCGCGGGAGTTCCGTTATGCGGTCGAGCTGCGGGACGCGGAGCTGGCGGTGGACGGCATGCCCGCGGACCTCGTCGACGATCTGCTCGAGTCGGCGGACGTGGGTCGCGTGATCATGGACACGCGACCGCTGCGTGACGGGCCCGGGGACCACCCGGACATCCTGACCGCGCTGCACAAGAAGCCGAACCTGCCGGTCCGGGAGGTCGCGCTCTCCCGGGATCCGATCGTCCGGATCGTGTTCCATCCGGACCGCACGGTGAACGACGTCTGGCTCGATCGCTGGGCCCGGGTGCTGGCGCACTGGATCGCGGACGGGCTCGAGCCGCTGGTCTTCGTCCACTCCCCGAGCAATCGCGAATCGCCGGCCTTCGCGCGCGACCTGCTGGCGCGGGTCGACGCGCTCGAGCCGGTCGGGACGCTGCCCGCGTGGCCCGGGGAGGCGGGCGAGTCCGCGAGCGGTCAGCTTTCGTTGATCTGAGGCTCGCGCCGCGCGAGCGGCGCCCTACATGAAGCTCGGGCGGGTGCCGACGATCGCCTCGGCCTCGAGGCGATCGAACGCCTCGTCGCGGATGCCGAGCTCGCCCTGCAGGATCTCGCGGTTGTGTTGGCCGAGGGTCGGCGGCGGGCCGCGATGGAGCTCGCGCTCGAAGAGCGAGAAGGCCGCCGGGAAGGACGGGTACCGCGTCGGTCCGGTGACCGGGTGGTCCATCTTCTGGAAGAAGCGTCGGGCTGCGAGCTGTTCGTTCGGATGCAGCCGGTGGGCGTTGACCGTCGCGGCGGCCGGGACGCCCTGCCGGTGGAGGATCGACAGACACTCGTCGCGCGAACGCGCCCGCGTCCAGTCCGCGAGGCGTGCGACCAGCGCGTCGTGGGCCGCGAAGCGCCCCGGGTGGGTCGAGAGGGCTTCGTTCCGTCGCCAGTCCTCGGCGCCGAGCGCGACGCAAAGGCCCTTCCATTCCGCTTCGGTCGTGACCGAGATCGCGACGAGCGCCTCGGGGTCCCGGCTCTCGAACACGCCCTGGGGCGCTGCGTGCGGCATCCGGTTGCCGCTCCGACCGAGGACGACGCCGTGCGCGGAGGCTTCGATCACCTGCTCGGCGGCGACCGCGAGCGCGGGCTCGACGAGCGCGACCTCGACGACCTGGCCGCGCCCCGTCCGGTTGCGCTCCTCGAGCGCGAGGCTGAGGGCGAAGACGGCGTGGGCGCTCCCGAGCGGATCGCAGACGCCACGCATCACGAGGGGCAGGTCCTCGTAGCCCGTCACCCAGGCGAGTCCGGTCATCTGCTCCACGGTCATCGCGAAGCCCGCCCGATCCTTCCACGGCCCGTCGAGGCCGAACGCGGGCATGCGTACGTAGATCGCGCGCGCGTTGAGCGAGCGGATCGCCTCCGCATCGAGCCCGAAGCCGGGCATCACCCGCGCCGAGAAGTTCTCGATCACGATGTCGGCCTCGCCGATCAATCGCTTCAGGAGAGAGAGCCCGTCGGCGTGGTCGAGGCGAAGGGTGACGTCGCGCTTGCCCGGGTTCACGCCGTGGAAGACCTGGGACCATTCCCAGAGCGCGTCGTTTCGGACGGCGGTCGCGAAGCGCATGCCGTCCGGACGCTGGATCGATTCGACCTTCACGACGTCGGCGCCGAGGTCGGACAGGATGGACGTCGCGTACGGGCCGGCCCAGAAGGCGGTGAGATCGACGACGCGGAGCCCCGTGAAGGGCAGGTCGGCGTGGCCCATGCGCAGGTCCTCCGGCGCCTTGCGCGTGTCGAGGATCTCGAGCACGTCGTCCCGATCGGCATCGAGGGCGGGCGCCGGACGCAGCGGCGTCGGGCTGCAGCTCTCGAGGCGCCAGGGCGTCCGCGGCTGGAGGAAGCCGCCCGGGGCCCGGACGAAGGCGCCGCGCTCCCGCATGTGATCGATCTCGGGCAGGCTGCCGCCGTGTCCGATCGGTGTGGCCGGGATCCGCAGCAGCTCGCAGAGCTCGATCCACTCCGCCGTCGTCTTCGTGCGCATCGCCTCGTGGATCGCGCCCTGCACGAAGTCCCGATCCGCCATGCGGCGACTCGCGTCCATGTATCGCTCGTCGTCGCCGATGTCCTGGCGCCCGATCATCGAGCAGAAGTCCTTCCACTGTTGTCCCGTGATCGTGCAGATCCCGATGTGCCCGTCGGCAGTCGGCTCGATCGACGGGATCTCGATCGAACGCGGCAGGTCGCCGGGGAGGAACTGGCTGCTCAGGTCGCCGAAGATCGTGAGTCCCTGGATCATCGTCTCGAAGAGAGAGAGATCCGCGATCTGCCCCTCGCCGGTCTGCCGGGCGGAGCGCCACGCGGCGATCCCGGAGATCGCCGCGAAGCTGCCGCCGAGCCACTCTCCGATCCGGCCGCCCGCCGCCACGGGGCCCCGCTCGGGGAGCCCGCGATAGTCGACCGAGCCGGTCGCGCTCTGGAGCGTGAACTCGTTCGCCGGTCGCTTCGCCCAGGGGCCTTCCTGACCCCAGGGCGAGATCCGGACGATCGAAAGACGGGGGTGGGCGTCGAGCCAGTCCTCCGGTTCGAGGTCGCGGGACTCGAGTCCCTCGGCGCCCCAGTCCTCGAAAACGAGGTCGACCCGTGCCGCCAGTGCGGTCAAGCGCGCCCGGTCGCGCGCATCGCCCGGCTCGAGCACGATGCTCTTCTTGCCGGCATTCAGATACTGGAAGAGGGGGCTCGACTCGCCGGGACGGAGCGGCTGGAACGAGGCGCTGTACCGCCGCATCGGGTCTCCGCCCGGCGGCTCGACCTTCACGACCTCGGCGCCCGCGTCCACGAAGAGCTTCGTCGCGTAGGGCCCGGCGATCCCGCTCGTCAGGTCGAGGATGCGCAGGTCGGCGAGGGGCCGGATGTCGTCGTCACTCATGAGGTTCCCGGGCGGTCGATCGATCGTCATGGGTCCGTCGCCTGTCGCGGCGGCGATCGAGAATCTACCATCGTGGCTCGCTCAGGAAACGAGGAGATCGCACGTGTTGACGGAGTTCGAAGGAAAGGTCGCGGTCGTGACCGGGGCCGCGAGTGGAATCGGGAAGGCGCTCGCGACGCGTTTCGCGCAGGAAGGCATGAACGTCGTGATGGCGGACGTCGAGAACGACGCGCTCCGCGAGGCAGGAAGGCAGATCGAGCAGCACGGCGTCGAGGTCCTGACGGTCCGGACGGACGTCTCCCAGCCGGATCAGGTCTCGGCCCTCGCCGAGGCGACGGTCGAGCGCTTCGGCAAGTTCCACGTCCTCTGCAACAACGCCGGGGTCTTCGCCGGCGGCCGGACCTGGGACGCGATCGGCACCGACTGGGAGTGGGTCCTCGGCGTGAACGTGATGGGCGTGCTTTACGGAATCCGCGCCTTCGTGCCGATCCTGATCGAACAGAACGAGCCGGCTCACGTCGTGAACACCTGCTCGATGGCCGGCCTGATCAACATGCCGCTCTCGGGCGTCTACAACGTGAGCAAGCACGCGGCGCTCTCGCTGACCGAGACGCTGTACCACGAGCTCCGTTCGATCGAGTCTCCGGTCGGGGTCTCTGCGCTGTGCCCGGAGCTGATCCGGACGGGGATCGGCCGCTCCGAGCGCAATCGTCCAGCGCACCTCAAGCGCGGCGAAGACGACGGGACGCCGGAGCAGACGCTCGTCGAAGCGGCGATCCAGGCGAGCGTCGACACGGGGCTCGATCCCTCCGCGATGGCCGAGCGGGTCTTCGAGGGCATCCGAACCGACACCTTCTATCTCCTCGCCGAGGAGGGGGGCAGCTGGGACCGAGCGTGTCAGACGCGACTCGACGACATTCGCGAGCGAAGAAATCCGACGATCGGCGCGCTCTCCGGCGCGAATTGATCGACGCGCAGATCCGTTCGTGAAGCGCTCGCTCCTCTATCAGGTCGGCGGCCCCGACGGCACCGACTTCGAGACCCTGGCAGCGGAGGTCGCCCTCGCGGAGGAGCTCGGGGTCGACACCGTCTGGTGTTTCCCGTCGAGCGGTGACGACGGTTCGTTTCGCGGGAGCGCACCCGAGATCTGGCTCGCGGGACTCGCGGAGCGCACGACCCGGATCCGGCTCGGCTGGGGGATCGGGGAACTCCTGCCGCCGGACCGTCCGCCCATGCGGGTGGCGGAGCAGGGGGCGGCCCTCGACCTGGCGAGCGAGGGCCGGCTCGAAGTGGCGCTCCTCCCAGAGGGCGATCTCGCGGGCACCTGGGACGAGGGCTACCGCATGGTCGTCGACATGTGGGACGACCCGACGTTCTCGTGGGGGTCGGAACGCTTCGAGGTCCGTCCGATCGACGTCGTTCCGAAGCCGCACCAGAAGCCGCACCCGCCGCTCTGGCTCGTCGGCTGGACGGACGACCATGCCCGCGCCGCCGGTCGCGGCGGGCTCGGCTACCTCGACGTATCCGGCGCGAACGACGAAGCCGTCGAGATCCATCGCGATGCCTACGCGGCGGGTCGCGCCGAAGCCTCGCCGGAAGATCTGGTGTCGGTGCACGCGGTCGCGGTCCTCGGCGATTTCGCACCGGGCGACGCGGCGGACGAACGGCTGGCACGCTGGGCCGGTCTAGGGATCGACCACGCGATCCTTCGCGCCGGACCGGTGGACGGGGGCGGCGAGACCGTCCGCCAGCGGATCCGCGCCTTCACCGACGGCGCCGCCGACGTCCACTGAATCCGTGCGGCGCCGCGCGGCCGCCTAGCGCTCCGAGAGGAGCGTCGTGCCGCCGCCCATCGCTTCGCTCTCGCGCCGGATCCGGCCCCATCGGAACGGCGAGACGAGCTGTCCCCAGTAGTCCATCGGAAAGGCGGGCAGGCCCGCGAGCCCGATCGCCGCGGGCGGTTGCCGGTCGGGCGGGAGGAAGCGCGTGCCGAACACGATGTCCCAGACGATCAGGTTCTGGCCGAAATTCGTGTTCGACTCCTCGAGGTCCTGTGAGTGATGCCAGCGGTGGAGCTCGGCCATGCTGAAGAACCAGTTGAGCGGACCGATCCGGATCACGAGGTTCGCGTGCTGGAAGAGCCCGTGGACGGCGGAGAAGAGTCCGAAGAGCGCGATCACGCGCGCGTCGGCTCCGACCACGAGCAGCGGGATCATCGGCGCGAAATTCGAAAGCGCGAGATCGACGGGATGGAAACGCACGGCGTTCAGGAAGTAGAGCCGGGGCGCGCTGTGGTGGAGGGCGTGGAAGCGCCAGAGTCCGTCGATCTCGTGGGTCAGCCGGTGGACCCAGTACATGAAGAACTCGCCGAAAACGAGGGCGAGGAGC
>JBCCZJ010000040.1:0-18225 GCA_039187915.1 Myxococcota bacterium | reverse complement strand
GGTCGGAGCGCGGCGCTTCGCTTTCCGGAGCGTGCCCACACGCTCGTGGGGCACGGCCGGGGGGCTCCGCGATGACGCTCAGGGCGCGATGTCGGCGACCGGCGGCGGCGCCTCGTCGGGCGTCTTCACCGTGATCATCGCTTCCTTCGAGAACTTCACGCGGCCGGACTTGCCGAGCGCGCCGCCCATCGGCTGCGGGCCGTACTCGGGATGCATCCGCGTCGACATGGCAGCGCCGGTCTCGGTTCCGTAGAAGTAGGCGCCGACCAGCGGATAGTCGCCCTCGGTCACCGGCGCCCGCAGCGTGTAGATGATCTTCGCCCGGGACCACTTGTCCATGTCCGCGCTCGACTGGACGCCGTCGACGTTCACGAACGTGACGTCGCGTCCCTCGCGCTCGGGGCGCCGCTCGATCCACTCCGTCTGCGGCCCCTTCGGACCGAGGATCGTCGGCGCTCCGACGACCTCCCAGCCGAGGGCCGAGGCCGGCTTGGCGAAGAAGCGGTGCGGACGATCGACGAGGCCGACGCCGACCGACGGCCCGGCGCCGCCCGTCACCTTGACGGTGACCTGGAAGGTCTCGCCCGGCGTGACGGCGGGCGGGAACTCGAGCTGAATGGTCGAATTGCGATCGACCGCCGACAGCAGCTCCACGAGCTTCGCGCGATCCGCTTCCGGGATCTCCGCGTAGTTGCCGGCACCCGCCATGATCGCGGCGTAGTGCTTGCGCTCCGGCAGCTCGATCTGGGCGCGTTCGCCGAGACCGGCGAGATCCTGCTCGGCCGTCGACGCGTGACAGGCCGCGCAATAGGGACCGACGTCGGTCTGGAAGTCCGGCGTGCCGCCCGGATAGGCGACGGCCGCGGCCGGAAGGCCGATCGCGAAGAGCGCCGCCAGAATCGGGCGCGTCGTTTGTCGAATGCGTCGTGCGGTCATGACCGTCCTCGTCGTCGCGGAGTCGGGACCCGGAGCCGCACGGAGGCGATCCCGGCCGACGGGGTGACCCGTCATCGACCGAACGCCCCCCGGATTTGAGCCCTGGATCCCGGTTCGGGACACCGGATCGCGGACCGAAGCCCTGCTAGCGTTCGCCGGCCCGGCCGGACGGCTCCGGGCCCGCACACTTTCTCGGAGGATGGGAATCGATGGAGCTCGGCAAGATCGGCGTCTGGGGCTGGCTGGATCACTGGACCGCTCAGGAAGCGGCAGAATTCGCGCAACGCGCGGAGGGCTGGGGCTACAGCGCGCTCTGGATCCCCGAGGCGGTCGGTCGCGATCCGTTCTCCCTGATCGGCTACCTGGTCGCCCGGACCGAGCACATGATCTACGCGACCGGCATCGCCAACATCTACGCCCGCGATCCCATGGGCATGAAGGCGATCTGGAAGACGATCTCCGAGATGGCGCCGAATCGTTTCATCCTGGGGCTCGGCGTCTCCCACGCCCACCTCGTCTCGGGGCAGCGCGGCCACGAGTACAAGAAGCCGCTCTCGACGATGCGCGACTACCTCGAGGCGATGGACAAGGCCTTGTACATGGGGAAGCAGCCGGAGGTCGACGCCCCGATCGTGATCGGCGCGCTGCGCGACAAGATGCTCGGTCTGTCCGCGACGGCGGCTCAGGGCGCGCATCCCTACAACGTCGTCCCGGCGCACACGAAGCGCGCGCGCGAGGTGATGGGCCCCGACGCCCTCCTCTGCCCCGAGCACATGGTGCTGCACGAGACGGATCCGACGAAGGCCCGCGAGATCGCGCGAAACAACCTCAAGGTCTACATCGGCCTGCCCAACTACCAGAACAACCTGCTGCAGTTCGGCTTCACGCCGGAGGACTTCGAGAACGGGGGCTCCGACGCGCTCGTCGATGCGCTCGTCGTCTGGGGCGAACCGGACTCGATCGCGGCCCACCTGCAGCAGCATCTCGACGCGGGCGCGAACCAGGTCTGCATCCAGGCGTTTCGCGCGGACGGCGGGCTCGGCCCCGACGAGACGCTCCTGCAGGAGCTCGCGCGGATCCTGAACTGATCCGATCGGGCGCGGAGCACGCAGACATGGCGGATCTCTTCTCGGAAGGCGCGCTCGGACGACTCGCCCTCTCGAACCGCGTGGTGATGGCCCCCATGACCCGGTCCCGGGCGCGGACGGACGGCGCCCCCACGCCGGAGATGGCGGACTACTACGGCCAGCGCGCGAGCGCGGGGCTGATCGTCTCGGAAGGGATCTATCCGTCCGAGGACGGCAAGGGCTATTGCCGGACGCCCGGGCTCGTGACCGCCGAACACGTGGCCGGCTGGAAACGCGTGGTCGACGCCGTTCACGCGCAGGGCGGCCGCATCGTCGCCCAGCTCATGCACTGCGGCCGCGTCGGCCACCTCGACAACAAGCAGCCCGGGACCGAGCTCGTCTCGCCCTCGGGCATCCGTGCCCGTGGTGACATGTTCACGGACACTGCGGGCATGCAGCCCATCTCGGAGACCCGCGCTCTCGCGCTGGACGAGATCCCGGGCGTCCTGGCCGAGTACGCCCGATCGACGGCGCTCGCCTACGAAGCGGGCTTCGATGGCGTCGAGCTGCACTGCGCGAGCGGCTATCTGCCCGCGCAGTTCCTCTCGACCGGATCGAACCGTCGCGAGGACGCATACGGAGGCCCCGTCGAGCACCGCATCCGCTTCGCCGTCGAGGCCCTCGCGGCGATGGCCGGCGTCGACGGCGCCGACCGCGTCGGATTTCGCATCTGCCCGGGCAATCCTTTCAATGACCTTTCGGACGAGGATCCGGTGGCGACCTTCCGCGCCTTCCTGGGCGCCGTCCGCGACGAGGGATACGCCTACTGCCACGTGATCCGGCTGAACTCGATTCCGAACGCCCCGGACATCGACAACGTCGCCCTCGCCAACGAAGCGTGGGGCGGCCCGCTGATCGTCAACGACAGCTACGACCTGGCCGAGGCGCAGAAGACCGTCGCCGACGGCGAGGCCTCGGCCGTCAGCTTCGCGCGCGCCTACATCGGCAATCCGGACCTCGTCGCGCGCTTCCGGTCCGGCGCCGGGCTCGCGCGCTTCGATGCGAAGCGGCTCTACAGCGCGGGTCCCGAGGGCTACAGCGACTATCCGACGCTCGACTGACGGCGCGACGGCTCAGGGCGCAGGGACCCGGCAGCCTTCGGCGGGCGGGCTCCGCACCCAGTCGATCGCCTGCCCCAGGAACCGCAGGTGGAGCGGCTCGGCATAGGCGCCGGCCTGATGGCCGAGCGCGGAGTAGATCGCGCGGCCGCGGCCGATGCAGTGACTCCAGACGATCGGGTGGTCGTCGCCCATCGCGAGGTCGCGATCGAGGAAGGCGATCTTCATGCGCGGCGAGTAGGTCGACTCGTCGAGGGTCGCGAGGACCTCGACGCCCGGGCCGCGCGGACTCGACTCGAAGGAGTACCACTCCTCGACCCGCGTCCAGGTCGGACCGATCCCGGCCATCACCGGATGCGCGGGCGCCTCGACGCGGATCGTCGCCTCCTGGAATTGCGGTCCCATCGGATGGCCGACGAATTGCGCGCGGACGAGGGTCTCGGGATGTGCCGCCCAGTCGTAGCTCGGATCGCCGCCGGTGCCGTGGATGCCCAGGAAGCCCGTGCCGGACTCGATGGCGCCGAGGAGCGCGGCCCGCTGCGCCTCGGAGAGCACGTTCCCGCTGACGTTGAACCACACGATCGCCTCGAAGCGCGCGAGCAGCTCCGGATCGTGGATCGCGCCGTTCTCGGTCGCGAAGACCCGGAGCCCTTTCGCCTCCGCGAGGGCCTCCAGGGCGGGCAGCCCGGCATCGATCGCCTCGGAATGGCGGAACCCGTTCGTCTTGCTGAACACCAGGATCGCGGGGCCCTCGAAGTCCTCCGGGATCGCCGGCGCTACCTCGTCGTGATGCGAAGAGGGAAAGAACGTGCGGACGGCATCGCAGCCCGCGGCGAAGCACCCCAGCAGGAGCGCGAGTCCGAGTCCGATTCCGCGATGGCCGATCACACCGTCTCCCACTGTCGCGACGCACTCGAGCGCTCGATCGCTGCCAGGACGCGCTGGTTCGTCACCCCGTCCTCGAAACTGGGCGTCGGGACCTCCCCGACGTCGATCGCGCGTAGGAGATCGAGAACCGTGTGCGTGAACGTGTGCTCGTAGCCCACGAGATGACCCGGCGGCCACCACGCGTCCACGTAGGGATGGGACGGGTCCGTCGCCAGGATCGTGCGGAAGCCCGAGTCCGGCCCCGACTCCGTGTAGACCTCGAGCTCGTTCAAGCGTTCGAGATCGAAGGCCAGGCTGCCGCGGCTGCCGTTGATCTCGAAGCGGTTGTGGTTCTTGCGGCCGGGGCAGAAGCGTGAGCCCTCGACCGAACCGATCGCGCCGTTCGCGAAGCGCACGAGGGTCAGCGCTGCGTCGTCGACGTCGACCGCGCCGCGGCCCGACCCGTCTTCCAGGGGTCGCTCGTCGACGAAGGTCTCGAGCAGCCCCGAGACCTCCGTGATCTCGCCGACGAGGTGGCGGGCGAGATCGAGAGAGTGGCTCGCGATGTCGCCCAGCGCGCCGCTGCCCGCCTTCGCTTTCTCGAGACGCCAGACGCGCGGGAACGCGGGATCGACGATCCAGTCCTGCAGGTAGACCCCGCGATAGTGACGGATCTCGCCGAGCTCGCCGGCCTCGATCAGGCGCTTGGCGAGCGCGACCGCCGGCGCGCGCCGATAGTTGTGGCAGAGCATGTGGAGCACGCCGGCCTTCCGGACCGCGGCCAGCATCGACTCCGCCTCGCCGACGGCGTTGGCCAGCGGCTTCTCGCAGAAGACGACCTTGCCCGCCTCCGCCGCGGCGATCGCGATTTCCGCGTGGGTGTCCCCCGGCGTACAGACGTCGACGACGTCGATGTCGTCCCGCGCGACCACGTCGCGCCAGTCGGTGGCGCTCTCGGAGAAGCCCAGCCGATCGGCGGCCGTTGCGGTCGCCTCGGGATCCCGCCCGCAGACGACCTTCATCACGGGGTCGATCGGCGGTGCACAGAACGCCCGGACCTGTCGCCAGGCATTGGCATGGGCCCGTCCCATGAAGCGGGTCCCGATCATCGCGACGTTCACGCTCGGCATCCGCTAGCTCCGGTAGGCCTCGCGGCCGACGCCCTGGACGGGAATGCCCTGCGCCGGCAGGACTTCGTGCTGGAGGGCGTACATCGCCGCCGCCGCCTGATCGATCCGCCGCGTGAACTCGATCGAGCCCGCGAGGATCGGCGCGAGCGCCGCCTTGTCCTGGACGCGCGCCGGACCGTACTCGTGTTCGACGATCAGGGGCGCCTTCGCGAAGTCGAGGTCGAGCAGCTCGCGGGCGGCGAGCTGATGGTCGAGCCAGTCGACGGTCCGGTTCGTGAGGTAGGCGAGCGGATCGTGACGCGCGGTGCCCGGCAGCTCGTGCTCGCAGATCGCCGTCTGCTTCTTCCACGCGTGCCCCTGGTCCGCCGGATCCGGAGACGGCGCGCCGTCGACGTGATCGCCCCGTCCGAAGGTCTGGCCGCCGTAGCCCCAGCCGGCGAGGCCCTTGGGGTCGATGACCTGTCCCTTGACGTGAAAGCCGTCGATCAGGAAGGGCGCCCCCTCGTCCTTCAGGTACTGGAAGATCGCGCGGGTGTCCTGGCCCATCAGGATCGCGTGGGACGGGTCGTAGTGGATGCGAAACGCGTCGCCGACCCCGTTTCGCTCGCAGATCCGATGGAGCTCGATCCAGGCGGCGGGCGTATAAGCGAGGTTGTTGTGGAAGGCGTCGTCGACGGTCCAGCCGGGCATCGGGCATTGCTCGACGCGGTAGGTGAGTCCACGGGCCTTCGCCGCTTCGAGCAGCGGAACGAAGACGGTCTCGAAGTCGAGCAGGTTCTGCTCGATCGTGCGGGTCGCGTTCTTCCCGACGAAGCCGCAGACCGCCGGCACCTCGAGGAGCACCGCGGCGTCGAAGACCCGCAGCATGAAGTCGAGCTTCTTCTGCCGGATGTTCGGGTCCGCGTGCAGCAGGTTGTCGAAGAAGCCGAGGTCGGCGATCTCGACGCCGGTCGCCCGCGTGGCCGCCCGGATCCGGTCGGCCCGCCCGCGATCGAGGGGCGCTCGCAGGTCGAGGGTGTTCGCGACCGGGTCGAGCATCGCCTCCGGCGGCACGTCCGCCTCCGCCGGATGGAGCGCCGCGGAGAGCTGGATCGAGTCCGCGCCGACCTCGGCTGCGAAGGCGAGCCACTCCTGGACGGCGAGATCCGGATCCGCGTCCCGCTGTGCGCGGGGTGTGAGCTCCTGCAGGGCGGCGGTCAGTACCCCCACCTTCATGGCCTGAGGCGCGAAGCCTCCCGTCGACCGGTCGCTCAACCCGTAATCCTCCGCGGCGCGCGACTCGCCCGCGCGCGAAGCCCGATCTTCGTCCATCGACGCCGTCTTCGCGACCCGATCCGCCCCGCGGATCACGCCGGACCGGCGGCAACGACGGCGGTCGTGAAGTAGCGTCCGCCCCCTCCCAAGACGTTCCCCCGCAGAGAGGTCTCCCACGCATGCGCCGCATCGCGATCGTCCTCGGTACGCTCATCGGCCTCGCGCTGCTGACCGTCCTCCTCGTCGGCCTGATCGCCGTCTCGCTGATCGGTGAGGAGGCGGACCGCGACCGCCTGCTCGCGCTCACCGAGGACCCGACGCGCGGCGCGGACCCGGCGCTCGCGGAAGGCGCCGCAGCGCTCGAGGAAGACGCCGCGGCGCCCCCCGTCGCCCGGATCTCCTTCGGCGACGATCGCCCCTACGCGATCACGGAGGCGCGCGACCCCTGCGACGACTATCGCGCGGAGCGGCGTCCGCTCTTCGGTGACCTCCACGTCCACACCGCGCGCTCCCAGGACGCGTCGACGCAGGACACGCGCACGACGCCCGCCGACGCCTATCGCTTCGCCCGCGGCGAGGCCCTCGGCATCCAGCCGTGGACCGCCGACGGCCGCCCGCTCCGCCGCGTCCAGCTCGCGCGCCCGCTCGACTTCGCCGGCGTGACCGACCACGCGGAGCAGATCGGCGAGGTCCACATCTGCAACACCCCCGGCTTCGAGGGCTACGACTCGCTTCCCTGCCGCGTCTATCGCGCCGCGCCGCGGGTCGCCTTCTTCTGGTTCAACGGCACGTACTCGATGGGCGGAACGCGCTGGGACTTCTGCGGCGAGGACGCCGTCCACTGCCTGGCCGCAGCCGAGGTCGTCTGGTCGGAGCATCGCGCCGCCGCCGAAGAGGCCTACGACCGGACATCGCGCTGCGCCTTCACGAGCCTCGTCGCCTACGAGTGGACCGCGGCCCCGAAAGCCGCCCATCTCCACCGCAACGTGATCTTCCGCAACGCGGCCGTCCCCCGCGTTCCCGTGAGCACGATGGAGACGGGCCCCTACGCCATCGAGCTCTGGCGCTGGCTCGACGCCGCCTGTCGCGACGGCGTCCCGGGCTGTAAGGCCATCACCATCCCGCACAACACGAACTGGAGCGCCGGCACCGCGTTCCGCTCCGGGATCGAACTCGAAGCGGAGATCACCGCCGACGAGGCGCCGCTCCGCGCGCGCTACGAGCGCCTCGTCGAGATGATCCAGCACAAGGGCGAGTCCGAGTGCGCCCTCTTCCCGGGCGTGACCGACGAAGGCTGCGGCTTCGAGAAGGCGCCGAACCATCTCGGCACGAACCAGCTGCTCCCGATGGACTACACGCGGCCCGCCCTCGCCCACGGACTCGAGCTCGAAGCCGAGCTCGGCGTCAACCCGCTCGCCTTCGGTCAGATCGGTTCCACCGACACCCATCTCGGCACCCCGGGTCTGGTCGCCGAGCGCGGGCACCCTGGCCACGGCGGGGCCGGGCTCCCCGGCAACGCAGTCTTCGACACGCCGGGGCCCCCGGACGTGCTCGCGCTCAACCCGGGCGGGCTCGCCGTCGCCTGGGCGGAGGAGAACACGCGCGATGCGATCTTCGCCGCCTTCGAGCGGCGCGAGACCTACGCCACGAGCGGCACGCGACCGTCCCTGCGCCTCTTCGGCGGCTGGGACTTCACGCCGGCCGTCTGCGATGCCCCGAACCTCGCCGCCGAGGGCTACGCGCGCGGCGTCCCGATGGGCGGGGACCTCTCCGCCCCGCCGCAGGGCGCCACCGCGCCGACCTTCGTGGTCGCGGCGGCCCGCGACGGTCACGCGAACGGCGGCGACCTCGAGCGGATCGAGATCGTGAAGGGCTGGGTCGAGGACGGCGCGACTTTCGAGACCGTGCTGACCGTCGCGGGCGGAGACCTCGAAGCCGGCGTGGAGACGGCGACCTGCGAACCGACCGGCCGCGGACGGGCGAGCCTGTGCGAGGTCTGGACCGACCCCGACTTCGATCCGAGCGAGTCGGCCTTCTACTACGCGCGTCTGCGCGAGGTGCCGAGCTGCCGCTGGACCCAGTGGGCCTGTGTCGACGCGAAGGTCGACTGTGCGGAGGACCGCGTGCCTTCGGGCTACGAATACTGCTGCACGGACGAAGTCCCCCGCACGATCCAGGAACGCGCCTGGTCCTCCCCGGTCTGGTACACGCCCCCGCGGCCGCCTGCGGAGGCGACCCCGCTCGTCCAGCGCTAGGCCATCGCTAGGCCATCGCCGGGTCGGCGCGAATCCGCCGCGAACGCGAGGCTAGTCCGAGGATTTGACGCGGCCCGCCGCATGGGCGCCGGCCCGGCGCCCGAAGAAGGTGCAATCGCCGAGAGACATCCCCGAGCTGTAGTCGAGGGCCGAGCGCGGCAGGCCGCACGCCGTCCGCCCCGCGGCGTAGAGGCCGGGGACGGTCGCGCCGTCGCCGTCGAGGACCTCGCCGTCCACGGTCACGTGCAGACCGCCGAGCGTGAAGTAGGGATAGAAGGCCTCGCCGACGTGGAGCGCGAGCGCCGCGAAAGGCGGCTCGTCGAGCGGCTTCAGCCAGTCCGGCTGCTTGTGGAAGAGCGGGTCCTCGCCCTTCGCGGCGAAGCGGTTGAAGCGTTCGACGGTCTCGACCAGCGTGCCCTCGACCAAGCCGAGCTCCGCCTCGACCTCCGCCCAGGTCTCGCCGACCGCCGCGATCTCCCACCGCGACAGCTCGGTCGGCTGCGAGAAGATCGCGTCGTCGACCAGCAGGTGGATCCGCTTGCCGGTCTGCCGGATGCAGTGGTGGGCGACGCGACCGGGATAGGCGTCCTCGTTGATGAAGCGCGCGCCCTGCTCGTTCACGAGGATGCCCTTCACGTTCTCCTGGGGCGGATAGAGGGTGAAGGTCGTGAAGAGCTCGTCCATGTGGATCGCGACGCCGCCGACGCTCGTCCCCATGGTGATCCCGGAGCCGTCGTCGTATCCGCCCGAGAGCGCATCGTCGGCGAGAGAATTCACGATCGGCGCGTGGCGCTCGAGCATTTCGCGGTTCAGCACGAAACCGCCGGCGCAGAGCACGACGCCGCCCTCCGCGCGCACGAAGAGCGTCTTTCCTTCACGGAGGACGATGCAGCCACGGACCCGGCCATCCTCGGCCTGGACCAGCGCGACGACGCGACTGTCGTAGTACGCCTCGACGCCGAGCTCCTTCGCACGCCGCGAGAGCGCCTCCGTCAGGACGAAGCCCCCGGTCTCGCCCGTCGCCTCCGGGAGATGACCGCGCGGACAGGGCTTCGCTTCGTCGCGGTAGGGCCAGGCGAATTCGTTGCCCGACAGGATCAGGCAGTCGCCGGTCCCGGGCATCATCGTCTTGCCCGGGATGTACGTGTTCCGGTAGGGCACGCCGATCGACTTCAGCCAGCCGTAGTGTTCGAGGGCGCCCTCCGCGTAGGCGCGGGTCCGCGCCTCGTCCGCGTCCTGGCCGCCGGCCAGCATCATGTAGCGGAAGAAGTCCTCGGTCTCGTCCTCGAAGCCGTTCTCACGCTGGGCCGGCGTCCCGCCGCCTCCACCCAGATAGATGTCCCCCCCGGCCATGGCACTGGTCCCGCCGAAGCCGCTCGCGACCTCGAAGAGCAGGACGCGCGCCCCGGTCTCGGCGGCCTCGATCGCCGCGGACCCGCCAGCCGAGCCGAACCCGACGACGCACACGTCGCATTCGAGGTCCCAGGCGGGCACCTCGCGCTCGGGACAGGGACGGGAAGGCGACCAGCGCGCCTCGGCCTCGGACATCGGAACCTCCTGGAAAGCCCCTCGAAGATAGCCGCCGCGAGGCCGGAACGGCGGCCTGCCGTGAACGCCCCACCGCCGCCCGGTCGAAGCGGCGCTGCGCCATGAACGCCCCACCGCCGCCCGGCCGGTGCGGCGCTACGCCATGAACTCCCCGCCGTTGCAGTGGAGGTTGGCGCCGGTGACGACCGCCGAGAGATCGGAGGCGAAGAAGAGCGCCGCGTTCGCGCAGTCCGAGTCGTCCGGGATGCGGCCGATCGGGATGTCCTTCACGATGTCGGCGATCACGGCCTCCTCGGAGACGCCCTGCGCCTTCGCCATCCTCTTCACGTGCCCCTCGACCGGCGGGCCCCACATCCAGCCCATGGCGACCGAATTCACGCGGATGCCATGGGGCCCGAGCTCCTTGGCGAGCATGCGCGTCGCGACGGTCAGCGCCCCCTTCGACGAGCCGTAGGCCCCCTGCATGGGCAGGGGTTTGCGTTCGACCATCGTGTTGATGTTCACGATCGCGCCCTTGCCTTGCCGCTTCATGACGGGCACGACCTGCTGGGTCAGCGAGAGCGAACCGAAGACGTTCACCTCCATCGTCTTCCGCCACTCGTCGAGATCCGCGTCCTCGAACGCGCAGAACGTCCCGCCCGAATAGGCGCTGTTGATGAGCGCGTCGATCCGACCGAAGCGATCCACGGTCTTGCCGACGAGGTTCGCGGTCTCCTCCGGCTTCGTGATGTCGGTCGCGACGACCAGGGTCTCGGCGCCGGTCTTCTTCACTTCCGCGTCGACCTCTTCCAGGAACGACTGCGTCCGTGCGGCCAGCACGACCCGCGCGCCTTCGCGACCGGCGTTGAGGGCGAGCTCCTGTCCGAGCCCCGGGCCGATGCCCGAGACGATCACGACCTTGTCCTTCAGAATCATCCGCTGCTCCCGCTGCCCGCGCCGCCGAGGAGGCGGGCGACCGCCAGCTTCGCGCACTCGGCCGGAGCGGGCGAGTCCGCGGGCGCGCACGGCGCCGAACGGACGGGGCGAGTCCGCGGGCGCGAACGGCGCCGAAGCGACGGGGCGAGTCTCCGGGGCGCAGGCGAGTCGGCCCGCCCGGGCATTCGGTTTCCCGGGCGAGCCGCAGAACCCGACGCTACGGCTGAACGTCGACCTCCCTCGCCGTCGCGCGCCGCGGAACGACGACGCGGCGCGCAGAGTGGCTCGTCAGGCGCTCACGCCGAGCGCCGGCAGCAAGCGCCGCCCGAGCGCGCCGCGAAGCGTCTCGTCGGAGAGGTGCTCCGGCGGCGGAATCGTGAGGAACGAGAGCACCGTGCGCGCGATGATCTCGTAGGCTTCGCGGGTGTCGCCCTCGCTCCAGCCGAGCTGACGGGCGATCGGGGCGAGCCCCTCGACGCCGCGCTCGGTGAAGGCCGGATCGAAGACGGAGCGGAGCATCTCCTGCGGGTAGTCGCGCGAGGCCCAGGCGGTCCGCAGCAGCGGGTTGTGACGGATCGTGCCGAGGGCGGCCATCACGGCCTCGACCAGGAGCGCGCGCGGATCGCCCTGCGACTGGAACACGAGGATCTGCCCTTCGAGCAGGTCGCGACCCCCGCGCATGAGCGTCGCCCGCACGAGCTCGCGAGCGTTCGGGAAATAGCGGTACACCGTCTGTCGGGTGATCCCTGCTTCCTCGGCGACGGCCGTCATCGACACGGCGTCGAAGCCGTCGCGGACGATCAGCTGGGCTGCGGCGTCGAGCAGGCGATGGCGGGTGGCCGCCCGCTTCCCGGTGAACGACTCGGGGTTCAGCCGCGATGCCGCCATCGGGGGCCGAATGGGCGTCAGCGGGGGAAACGATTCGATCGGCTGCGTCGGACTGGCCATGCGAGAACCTCCACGAGAGTCACGTCGGGCCGACCTGGGCGCCTTCGAGCGTCCGTTCGGATCGGGCCGTGACACCGAAAGTCGTGGGCCGTCGCGGGCTTCTCAATTGGCAATATTGCCTACACAAAGGCCCTTTCCGTCGCATCCAGGCCTAAAGCGGGGCACTTTGGCCTCATTTCCGCTGAACCGAAGCCGGCCGCTTCGGGCTGGATCCCGCGCGGTCGCTCAGCGCGGCGCGAGCGCCAGGAAGCGCTGCCGCTGCTCCGCCGTCCCGATCATCACCAGCTCGCCATGCTCGGGCAGCACCGTGGACCCGGCGGGGTTCGGCGCGAGCTTCCCGTCCGCGCGGATGCCGATCACGTTGAGGCCGGTCGCGGAGCCGATTTCGCTGTCGGCCAGGGGGCGCCCGGCGAGCTTCGCCGGGATCGGTTCGACGAAGAGCTCGGTGCCCTCGCCCACCACGACGAGCTCGCGCTCGAGGATCATCGACACCAGGATCTGCACCGCGAGCGAGGCCCTCGAGAGGGCGAAGTCGGCGCCCGCGCGGTGGATCGCCTCGAGGTTCCAGTCCTGGCTGATGCGGCTCACGATGTGGCCGTCGCTCGACAGGCCGCGGCAATAGACCGCGAGGAAGATGTTCGTCTCGTCCGAGTTGGTCGTGAGGACCACCGAAGGCGCCTCTTCGATCCCCGCGGCCTTCACGGTCTGCAGATTCGCCGCGTCCCCGATCACGACCCGGTCGGCGATCTTCGAGAGCTCGTCGCGCAGCGCCGGATCGCTGTCGAGGATCGTGACCTTCGCGCCGCGGTTGCGCAGCGCCTGGGACACCGCGCGGCCGACCGTACCGCCGCCGATCACGAGGACCGGCGTCTCCGTCTCCTGGTAGATCACGAAGAGCGCATCGAGGTCGGTCACCTGCTCGTCGGTCCCGACGACGACCGGCACGCTGTGTTCGTGCAGCACCGTGTCGGGGCCCGCCGGCTCCAGCCGACCGCGCTCCCACACGCCGACGACGTTCAGGCCGGTGATCTGCCGCAGATTGGTGTCGCGGATCGTGCGACCCACCAGGCCCGTCCCGTGGATCGGGAACTCGGCGATGACCAGGTTCTCGAAGCGACCGATCCGGTGGGCCGTCTGCGTCCCGGCGGTCACCCGCGTCGCGAGCTGTTCGCCGAGACGCTGCTTCAGCGGAATGACGCGGTTCACGCCCGCCAGCTCGAGCACGTCGACCGAGTCGTGGTGGTTCGCGAAGGCGACGATCGGGACGTCCGGAGCGACCTGGCGCACGGTGACGGCGATCGCGGTGTTCTCGGTGTCCGAGAGGTTCGCGAGGACGAGCCGGGCTCGATCGGCGCGGACGCGCACGTAGGTCTCGCGGAGATCCCGCCGCCCGGCGCAGACGCTTAATCCTTCGACGTGATGCGAGGCCGCCTCGGTCACGTCGGGCTCGAGGATCACGTAGGGAATCCCGAGGTCCTGCAAACGCTCCACCAGGCCCAGCGCGATGATGTCGTGCCCGCAGATCACGACGTGGCCCTCCGTCTCCTTGGGGAGCTTGCGCGGCGCGCGCATCCGGATCTGCGCCTCGAGCCAGGGCGCGTAGAACCAGCGGATGAACGCGAAGGGCGCCACGATCAGGAGCATCACGATCCCGTAGAGCAGGACGACGATGCTGAAGGCGCGGCCGAGATCGCTCTCGAAGGTGATGTCCCCGAAGCCGAGGGTGCTCATCACCGTGAGCGTCCAGTAGAGCCCCGTGATCCAGGAGTGCTGCTGCCCCTCCGCTTCCATGATCACGTGGAAGAGGACGGAGAACACCAGGATCGTGGCAGCCAGGAGCGCGACGAAGCGAGCCAGCGCGCCGAGGTTCGTCTTCACCTCCCCGTCGTCGAGGATCTCCGCCAGCTGGGACGGGATGAACTTCAAGCGTCGATCCGCCGGTACTTGATCCGCGTCGGCGTGTCGGCGTCGGCGCCCAGTCGCCGCTTGCGGTCCGCTTCGTAGTCCTGGTAGTTGCCCTCGAACCACTCGACGTGGGAGTCGCCCTCGAAGGCGAGGATGTGGGTCGCGATCCGGTCCAGGAACCAGCGGTCATGGCTGATCACCACGGCGCAGCCGGGAAAATCGACCAGCGCGTCCTCGAGCGCGCGCAGCGTATCGACGTCGAGATCGTTCGTCGGCTCGTCGAGCAACAGCACGTTGCCGCCGGTCCGGAGCAGGAGCGCCAGGTTCACCCGATTCCGCTCGCCGCCCGAGAGCGAGCCGACCAGCTTCTGCTGGTCCGGGCCCTTGAAGTTGAAGCTCGACACCCAGGCGCGCGACGGAACCTCGCGGCTCCCGATCCGGATCTTCTCGTCACCGCCCGAGATCACTTCCCAGACCGTCTTGTCCGGCTCGAGATCCTTCCGCTCCTGATCGACGTAGGAGAGATGCACCGTCTCGCCCAGCGTGAGGTCACCGGCGTCCGGCTTCTCCTCTCCGGCCACCATCTTGAACAGCGTGGTCTTGCCGGCGCCGTTCGCGCCGATGATCCCGACGATGCCGCCCGGCGGGAGCTGGAACGAAAGGTCGTCGATCAGCAGCTTGTCGCCGAAGGCCTTCCGGAGCTGGTCGGCGACGACGACCTTGTCCCCGAGACGTTCGGGCACGGGGATCGCGATCTCGACCTTCTCCGGGGCTCGCTCTCCGCCCTCCTTGACGAGCTCCTCGTAGGCGTTGATCCGCGCCTTGCCCTTCGCCTGGCGGGCCCGCGGGCTCATCTTGATCCACTCGAGTTCGCGGTTCAGCGTGCGCGCCCGGGCGCCCGCCTGCTTTTCTTCGACCTCGAGGCGCTTGTTCTTCTGTTCGAGCCAGGAGGAGTAGTTGCCCTGCCACGGGATGCCGCGGCCGCGATCGAGCTCGAGGATCCAGCCCGCCACGTTGTCGAGGAAATAGCGATCGTGGGTGATCGCCACGACCGTGCCGGGGTACTCCTGCAGGAAGCGCTCGAGCCACGCCACGCTCTCCGCGTCGAGATGATTCGTCGGCTCGTCGAGGAGCAGCATGTCCGGCTTCGAGAGCAGCAGCCGGGTCAGCGCCACGCGGCGCTTCTCGCCGCCCGAGAGCTTCGTCACGTCGGCGTCGCCCGGCGGGCAGCGCAGCGCCTCCATGGCGACGTCGAGGGTCCGATCGATCTCCCACGCGTCGGCGGCGTCGATCTGGTCCTGCAGCTTCCCCTGCTTTTCGAGGAGCGCGTTCATCTCGTCGTCGCTCATCTCCTCGCCGAACTTCATCGACAGCTCGTTGAACTCGTCGAGCAGCGCGCGGATCTCGGCCACGCCCTCCTCCACGTTCCCGAGCACGTCCTTCTCCGGATCGAGCTCCGGCTCCTGCGGCAGGTAGCCGACGCGCAGGCCCTTGGCGGGCTTCGCCTCGCCCATCACGTCGTCGTCGACGCCCGCCATGATCCGGAGCAGCGTGCTCTTGCCGGCGCCGTTCGCGCCGAGCACGCCGATCTTGGCGCCGGGCAGGAACGAGAGCGTGATGCCGTCGAGGATCGTACGATCCCCGATGACCTTGCGCAGGTCGTTCATGGTGTAGACGAATTCGTGAGCCAACGGTCGCAACCCCCCGGAATCGGATCGCGCGCGAGAATAGCAGCCTCGGCCGCGACGCCCCGCGGAGCTCGCCAGCGATGGTAGACTGCGGTTCCCCCCGTCCCGCCACCGCCCTTTCGAGATGGACTCGCTCCGGATGCTCCGCCCCCGGCCACCGCGCCCGATTCGGCCGAACGAAACGCGCCCGCTCGCGGGTCTGCTCGCCGTCTGCCTGCTGGCGCTGACCGGCTGCCCCTTCGGCGAACGCGACGACGCGCTGATCCTCGCACGACGCGGCGACGCGACCTCGCTCGCGATCGCGCGCCACTACGCGGCGCGCGCGGGCATTCCCGACGAACGCATCCTCGAGCTCACGCTCACGATCCCGCTCGGTGCGGAGCGGATCGCGGCCGCCCGCTATCGCGCCGAGATCGCGGAGGCGATCGAGCGCCACCTCGTCCTCACCGGATCGGAAGAGGCCGTCACGCGCCTGATCATCGCTCGCGGCCTTCCACTCGTGGTCGAGGACTGCGCTCCCGACACGGCCTCGTGTCGTCGTGCCACCCTCGATGCCGCCCTGGCGCAGCTGGGCCGAACGCCCGAAGGCCGCGCCTTCGCGCGCATGCCCAACCCCTATTTCCGGTCGACCGTGCCCTTCGAGGACTTTCGCGACGAGGACCCGGCGGGCGGCCTTCGCTTCCTCGTCTCCCGGCTCACGGCCTCCCACGCGGAGGGTCAGACGAGCGACACGGTGCCCCGCCTGCTCGTCGAGGCGCTCGGCCGCCCCGAGCGCCCTGCGGAGGCCGACGCGCCCGCCTGGCACGTGGCCGGCGCGCCCGAAGACCGGGCGTCCGACGCGGCCGCGCATCTGCTCCTCGATCCGATCGCCCAGCGCCTGCCGCTCTTCGGCCATCGCGTCTGCAACGGCTGCGGGGCGAACGCGGCGACCGGAATCGTGCTCGCCCGCGAGGGACCGCTCGGCCCGCTCCCGCAACTCGAGGGCCCGGGACTCGTCGTCTCCCTGACGGGCCACGGCCCGCGCTCCGGCGAGGCGGTCGCCGCGCCCCTGCACGCGTTCGTCGATCGCTGGCTGGCGCGCGGCGCGACCGGCCTCTCGCTGCATCTGGGCGACCCCTATCTCGCCGAGGTGGCCCGGCCCCAGGTCCAGCTCGAGAGCTGGGCGCGCGGACGAACCGCCGCCGAGGCACACTATGCGAGCCTGCCCCAGCTGGGCGGGCGGCACGTGTTCGTGGGGGACGGCCTGCGGTCGCTGCCCCCGGTCGATCTGCCCGCGGCGCTCGCCGACGACCGCGATGGCGACGGCGTGGCCGATGCGCGGGACAACTGCCCGGCGGACGCGAATCCGGATCAGCGTGACACGAACGCCGACGGCTTCGGCAATCTCTGCGACGCGGACGTCGACGACGACGGCGACGTCGACAGCTCGGACGGGCGGATCTATCCCGTCGACGCCCGTGGCGACCTCGAGGCGGTGACGCTCACCGCCCGGAACGGGCCCTACGACCCCGACCACGATCTCGACGGCGACGGGCGGGTCGACGAGACGGACCTGCTGCGGGTCCAGCTCTCGCTCTCGCGACCCCCGGGCGGCTGAGCGCGAGCGAGAGGCCTGCGCTTCCCATCGGCAACGCCGGCGTCCGTGGATCCCCCACCGGGGTCGGGACGAAAGAACGCGCCGACCCGCCGCGAAGTGTTAGTCTGGAGCGGTTCGTCCAAGACAGGAGACCCGCCCGATGCGCATCCTTCGCCTTCTCCCCGTCCTCCTTCTCTTCTTCGCGTCGACCGCCGCCCAGGCGATCACCGTCGACATCCTCGGCGTCGACTCCGCCAACCCGCTGAGCGACCTGCAGGTCGGCGACGAGTTTTCGGTCAGTCTCCGGATCTCGAACCCGGATCGGCTCGGGTTCGTGACCGCGGCGGTCCAGGCCTACGGTTGGGACGACACGATCCTCCAGGCGATCGATGCCGAGCGCCCGGACAGCGTCCTCAACAGCGTGCTGATTCCCGGCGGCCCGATCATCCCGGCAGACCCGGCCGGCGCCGGCGGCGTCACCCCGGCCGGCGGCATCATCAACGTGCTGACCCTCCCCGGCTCGACGCCGCCTGCCCAGACCACGAACTTCCTGAGCGGGCTGACGGCGACCAATTTGATCCAGGGCGTGGCGCTCTTCCCCGCGACCGGGACCGGCGACCTCGACCCCGGCGTGGACGGCGGACTCGTCGGCGACGGGGACGCCCACGCGCGCGTCACGTTCCAGGTGCTCGGCGCCGGCACGACGACGATCTCGTTCGGCGCGGTGCGCGAAAACGCAGACGTGTTCGTCTCAAATGGCGGCGACGAATTCTTCCCGTCCACGAGCCTTCGCGTCCGCGCCTCGAATCCGATTCCGGAGCCGGGTGCCGCACTCGTCTTCGCGGCGGGACTCGCGACCGTCGCGGGCTGGCGCCGCCGCCGCTAGTCGTCCGGCCGCAGGGCCAGGATCAGGCTCGACGTGTCGAGGCGCCCGCCGCCTCGCCGCTGGACCTCCGCGTAGCGTGCGTCGACCTCTTCCGTGATCGGCAGGGGCGCGCCGGCGCGCGCGGCCTCTTCG
>JBCCZJ010000039.1:0-18437 GCA_039187915.1 Myxococcota bacterium | reverse complement strand
CGAGCAGACGGGCGCGTCCGTCGCGACGCGCCTCCGCTGCGATCCGCGCCGCGTCCCCGGGCGCGCGGGTGACCTCGCAATCGACCGGACCGAGCTTCGCCTCGATCGCAGCGAGGATCTCGCGGCGATTTCGGCCGGTGCGGCCCGCTGCGCTCGCCGGATTGAGGCAGACGACGGTGTCGCTCTTCACGTCGCGACGGTAACGAACTCTCGCGCGCGCCCTCGATCGTGCGGGCGTGCGGCAACCGTTCGCTCGTCCACGGTCACGCCCCCGGCCACGGAACCGGTCCGGGTGGAACCTCCGCCGCCCTCGACGGTCCGAAGCCACTATGCTCCGCGCCATGCATCCGACGGTTCGCCGCCTGCTCATCGTCTGCGCGATCCTCGCCGTCGTCTTCACGGCGGGCACGATCCTCCGGAACCAGCTCGGCATCGCCTTCGAGGCCGAGGCCGTCCGCGACTACGTCCTCGGCCTCGGGCCGGCCGCACCGATCCTGTTCGTGTTCATCGTCGCGGGCCGCGCGCTCCTCGGTCTGCCTTCCCAGCTCGTTCTGATCGCCGCCGGACTCTGCTTCGGCACCGGCGTCGGCGCTCTGGTGGGCGGCGCCGGCCTCATGCTCTCGGGCACCGCCGTCTTCGCCGCCGCCCGTTATGCGGGTCGGGACGTGATCGAGCAGCGCCTGGGCGACGGCGTCCAGAAGATCCTGAACTTCACCAGCCGGCGAACGGGCATCGTGGCGTTCAGCCTGGCTTTCGGATACCCGATCTCGCCGCTGACGCCGCTGCACGCGGCCGCGGGCTGGACGCCGATGCCCTTCGCGAACTTCATGACCGCCGCCTTCTTCGGCGGCGTGATCCGCGCCGCGGTCTTCGCCTACTTCGGCAACGCGCTGGTCGAAGCGAGCTGGACGGCGCTTCTCGCTCCGCTCGCCGTGATGGCGCTGATCCTCGCGATCCCCCTCGCGTTCGCCGAGGGCCGCGCCTGGCTCCGAGACGTATTCGTGGGTCGCGGAGACGACTCGGCCGCGCAGGCGACGAGCGACGAAGCCGGCGACTGAGGCGACGCGCCGGATCAGCCCGACGCCAGCTGGACCAGCACCAGCCCCACGACCAGCACCGCCGAGGCGACGATTCGCGTCGGTCCGAACGACTCGCGGAGCACGAAGGCGCCGATCAACGCGGCGAAGAGCACGCTGGCTTCGCGGAGCGAGGCGACGAGGGCCAGCGGTGTCCGGGCCATCGCCCAGAGCGCGATGCCGTAGCCGACCGTCGCGAGGACGCCGCCGAGCGCCGCGCGGCCGCCGCCTTCACGAAGCGAGGCGAGCCCGGTCTCCCGCCGTGCCCAGACGGTGTAGAGACCGAACGGAAGGCTGCTCATGAAGCAGGTCCAGGCGATGTAGAGGAGCGGGTTCGAGACCGAGCGGACGCCGCGACCATCCGAGTAGGTGTAGAGGCCGATCAGGAAGGCGACGAAGAGCGCCGTGCCGACGCCGCGGCTCGTCTCGCCGTCCCGCGCACCGGCCCGACCGAGGACGACGATCGCCACCGCGCTCAACAGGAGACCGAGCACCTGCGGCCACGCGAGACGTTCGTCGACGAAGGCGGCCCCGAGCGCGGCGACGCCGAGAGGCGCCAGCCCGCGCGCGATCGGGTAGACCTGACTGAGATCTCCGAGCCGATACATGCGCGCGAGATTCAGCTGGTAAAGGAAGTGGATCACGCCCGAGAGCGCGAGCCAGCGGAACGTCTCCGCGGACGGCCACGGAAACCACGCCATGAACGGCAGCGCGAGCAGGCCACCGGTCCCCGTGATGACCGCGATGTTGACCAGGGGATCGCCGTTCGCCTTCGCGAGCGCGTTCCAGCTCGCGTGCATCAGCGCCGCTGCGAGCACGAGCCCGAGGGTCAGCTCGTCCGCTCCGCTCGTCATGCGCGGCCCCGGCGCTCGCGCAGCTCCAGCAGCGCCGGCAGCAACATCAGGTTCGCGAGCACCGTCCAGGCGACGCCGACCACGAGCAGCTGCCCCAGGTTCGCCATGCCGCGGTGGGGCACCATCGCGAGCGTGCCGAAGCTCGCGATCGTGGTCGCCGCGCTGAAGACGACCGCCCGCGCCGTGCTCGTCGAGAGCAGCGCCTCCCGCGCGTCCTCGCGGATGCGCGCGCGGTGGACCATGTGAATGCCCGAGTCGACGCCGATCCCGAGCAGGAGCGGCAGGACGATCACGTCCGCGAAGTTGAAGGGAATGCCCAGGAGCACCATCGACGCGCCCGTCGACACGCCGGCGAAGAGCAGCGGCAGCATCACGAGCACGACGTCGCTGGCCCTGCGCCAGAGGAGCGCGAGGAAGACGAGGATCACGACGACCGCCGAAGCGAGCGCCTGGATCAGCGCCCGGGTCACCGCTTGCGCCGACGCCTGGATCCGGACGGCCGGTCCAGAGAGCGCCTCGGTCACGCTTCGCCCCGCGGCGACGAAGCGGTCGAGCGCACCGGGCCGCGTGAGATCCTCGGCAGGCACGACCTCGACGCGGTGGAGCCCCGTCTCGCTGATCCGTTCTTCGCGGACGTGCGCGGGCAGATCAGCGAGTGCGATCGGCCGCGCCTGCATGGCCCGGTCGAGTCGCGCGAGCAGCTCGGGCAAGCCGCCGAGGAGCCGATCCTCGAGTGCCGCGATGCGCGCGGTCTGCGCTTCCGGCCCTTCCGCCGCGAGCCGGTCGAGCACCCCGGAGAGCGCCCGTTCGAGACCCACCGCCGCCCGCGCGGTCTCGGCGGGGAGCCCGCCCGCGGCGGCGAGCGCGTCGCGCAGCGCGCGCAGGCTCGCGATCGACTCGGCGGCCCTCTGCGGCCCCTCGCGCTTCCGAACCGCGCCCCAATCGACGAAGTAGGCCATCTCCTCGATCGCCTCGAGCTTCGCCGCCTGGTCCTTCGGCACGAAGTCCGAGAGCGTCCTCGCGCGATCGACTTCGACGAGCGCCTCGAAGCGCCGCGCGATCGCGTCCGCTTCGTCCGCCGAGCCGGCCAGTACCTCGAGCGGCCACGGCGAGCGATCGCTGTCGGCCAGCAGATCCCGATAGGTCTGCACGCTCTCGGCGGCGGGATCGCGAACGTTCAGCGGGTTCTGGTCGAACGTGAGCTCGGGCAGCCGCGAAGCGCCCGCGACGAGGAGCACGGCGCAGACGCCGACGACGATCGGGGCATGCCGGACGGGCCAGGTCGGCAGGCGCAGCGTCGGCAGACGCATGCCGTCCTCCGCCCGGCGCGAGGCCCCCGCCAGGATCGCGGGCAGGATCGTGAAGCTGGACGTCGCGCCGATCAGCATGCCGACGCCAGCGATCACACCGAGCTCGGCGACACCGACGAAGTCGGTGGGGACGAAGGAGAAGAAACCGACCGACGTCGTGATCGCACACAGGAGCAGGCTGGTGCCGACGCCGCGCGCGCTGCCCTGGAGCGCCTCGTCCGGAGCAGCGCCCGCTTCGCGCAGCTCCTGGAAGCGCATGCAGAGGTGGATCCCGAAGTCGACGCCGAGCCCAATGAAGAGCACGGCGAAGGCGACGGAGATCATGTTGAGGTGACCGATCGCGAGCGTCGCGAAGCCGGCGGTCACCACGAGACCGAAGAGCAGCGAGGTCACCGTCGCCAGGACGAGCCGCCCGGAACGCAGCCCCGCGAAGAGCAGCAGCGCGACGACGACGAAAGAGCCCACGCCGGCCCCGGCGACCTGCGTCCGCAGCAGCGACATCTCGTCGAAGTTCAGGACGATGTCGCCCGTCATGCGGACGCGGTAGTCGCTCGGCGCGGGATCGTCGGCGGTCGCGAAGCCCTCCGACTGCGCGAGCGCACGCAGGCGCAGGATCGATGCACGCGCCGCGGCCATAGAGCCGTAGTCGAGCGCCGGCTGAACGCGGATCACGCGCCGACGCGGGTCGCCTCCGCCCTGTCCCCAGTCGACGATCGACGACCAGTCGAGCCGCGCGCGCGCGTCCGGCGGATCGGCGAAGGCCAACCGGATCGTCTCCTCGAACCGCGCGAGGATCGGCGCGAGGTCGAACGCCTCGATCCGCTCGCGCTCGAGCGCCTCGACCGCGCCACGCGTCTGGTCCAGGAGGCCGCGCAGGCTCTCGTCGGCGACCAGACCCGCCAGCAGCGGCTGGAGCTGCGCGAGCCGATCCGCCAGCGCATCGAGCGCCTCGACTTCGAGATAGAGGAGGCCGTTGCGTTCGAAGAAGGGGTGCGCCGGTACGACGACGCGGGGGAAGTGTTCGGGCTGCGAGGCCAGTCGTTCGGCGAGGCGCAGCGTCGCGTCGCGCGTGCCCTCGGCGGTCGGACCCTCGACGACCACGACGATGTTCTCGTGGAGCCCAGGGAACGCGGCAAGGAAGCGCGCGTCGCGGACGCGAAACGGAAGATCCTCGGGAAAGAGCGCTTCGGTCTCCGACCGGATTCCGAGCGTCGTCCCGGTGTAGTAGAGGGAAGAGAGGAAGAGGACGAGCGCAGCGAGCGCCACGCGACCCCGGGCGCGAGCGCTCGCCCGCACCCACGCGCCGATCCCACGGCCCAGCCTGGATTCGAGCGTGTCTCCGTCGCCTTGGTTCACCGCGCTGCGCACCCCGGGCGGCTTCGCCCGCCGTCGCCCCGCGCCAAGCAGGACAGGATCCGGAACCTGTGCCCTCGATCCGGGTACGCACGACCACGGAGCCTCCACCTGACCGGGCGTGGGCGGTGGCTGCGTCTCGATCCAGGCGCCTTCTCGGGAAGGGCAACCGGAAGGGGTTGGGCACGAACCGGCCCGCGTTCCCGTAAACGCCCCAGACTGTTGCACAGAATCCTCCGCGCGGTGACGCGTACGCCCGCGGGTGGATCGCTTCGAAGAGAGCGAAACGGGGCCACTTTGCATCAGGGAGGGGCTGCTATTCTGCCGCCCGGCCGTCGGTGACTCCCCCTCCGCCGATGACGAATCTCGACCCCGATGCATTCGAAGAAAGAAGCCCGGCGCACGCGTCTCTGCCGATGCGCGCCGGCGGGGATTGACCGTTCGAACCGCGCGCGCCCCGACCGATGAGGTCGACCTGCGCGCAGCGGCGCTCGAGAGGGAGCAGGACCGAAATGCGGAAGAAGATGTCCATCCGAACCAGCTGGAATTCCGTCGCGCTCGCGACGCTCGTCGTGTTCGCGACGCAGACGACCCTCGCCCAGAACGTGGCCGCGATCGATCCCGCGAGCGAGCCCGTCGCCGCGGAGTCTGCCGAGACCGAGGAAGCGAACTCGCCCGCCTCCATGATCGAGACGTTCCATGCGGGGCTCCTCCAGATCATGAAGGAAGCACAGACCCTGGGATTCCAGGGGCGGATCGACCGCCTCGTTCCGCTGATGGGGGGCACCTTCGACCTCGACTTCATGGCGAGCAAGACCGTCGGCCGTCATTGGAAGAAGCTCTCCGACGAAGAGAAGAGCCAGTGGGCGGAGACCTTCGCGCGCTTCACGACCGCGAACTACGCCGGCCGCTTCACGGGTTACACGGGCGAAGAGTTCGTGACCCTCGGCGTCGAGGAAGCCGCGCGCGGGACCCGCAACGTGCTCACCAAGATCGTCGTGCCCGACGGCGACGACGTGCAGCTCAACTACCGCGTGATCGAGCGCGACGGACAGTGGAAGGTGATCGACGTCTACCTGAACGGCACCGTCAGCGAGCTCGCCCTGCGGCGCTCCGAGTACTCCTCCGCGCTGAAGCGCGAGGGCTTCGACAAACTCATGCTCTCGATCGAGAACAAGATCGCGGATCTCAAGGAGAAGGGACGGAGCGAGGGCTAGGCGCCTCGCTGCTCGTCCGCCGCCGTCTGCGCCGGCGCGGCTTCCGGAATCGGCGCCACCGGCGGCAGCGCGTCGGCGAAGACGCGTCCGTAGACGTCCCAGAGCGTCACGAAGACCGCGGCGACGATCGGACCGATCACGAAACCCGGCGCGCCGAAGAGCGAGATCCCGCCGAGCGTGCTGATCAGGATCATCAGGTCCGACATGCGCGCATCGGAGCCGACGAGACGCGGACGCAACACGTTGTCGATGCTCCCGACGACGACCGCGCACCAGCCCGCCAGCGCCAGTCCCGTCAGGGGCTCGCCGAGGGCGACGAGCCAACCGACGGCCGGCAGCCAGACCAGCGGCGCGCCGATTCCCGGGATGACGGACAACACGACCACGATCGTGCCCCAGAAGGCAGCGCCCGAGATTCCGGCCGCCGCGAAACCGATCCCGGTCAGCAGGCCCTGGATCCCCCCGATCAGCAGCGAGCCGCGCAGCGTCGCGCGGGTGACCGAGACGAAGCGCTCGAGCACCAGGGCTTCGTCGTCCGCATCGAGCGGACTCAGGTAGAGCACGCGGTCGAGGAGCGTGCGCCCCGAGATCAGGAAGAAGAAGACCGCGTACAGATAGATGAAGCCCTCGATCAGGAACGCGGCCGTGCCGCGACCGGCGGCGGCGAGACCGTCGACCAGCAGCGATCCCGCGTTCCGGACCGCGTTCGCGCCGACCTCGAGGACCCGCTCCCGGTCGGGCAGGACCGGCTCGATCGGCAGCCAGTTCCAGATCGGCAGCCCCTCCAGCCAGAGCGTGATCGAATCGGGGTCGGCGACGCGCGCTTCGATCCACGGTCCGATCTCCTGCGAGAGCTGCACGGTCTGTCCGAGCACCACGCCGAGCAGCAGCGACAGCGGACCGATCACGAGCACGATCAGGGCGAGGACGACGAGCACGCTCGCGAGCACGCTGCGCCCGCCGAGACGGGCTTCGACGCGACGATGGACCGGGTGGACCATGCCGGCGGTGATCGCCGCGAGGAGCAGCGCCATCAGGTATCCGGCGATCATCCAGAGAAAGAGCACCGAAATCGCCGCGACGACGATCAAGAGGAAGCGACGCTGGAGGACCGGCTCCGCGTCGGGCGGAATCGGCTTCATCGCTCGGCTTCTTCGAAGTCGCCGTCTCCCGGAAGCGCGTCCTCTCGGGCCCCGCCGAGGGTGTACTGCGGCGGCTCTTCCGTCGTGCGATGGCCGGGGCGGCGCGTCCAGATCGCGGCCACGCGATCCTGGTAGTAGCCGCTCCGAATCGCCGCGTAGAAGTCGATGCTGCTGTCTTCGAGACTCTTCAGCTCGAGGTAGTGGCGATCTCGGGTGCTGATGCCGGAGCTGCCCGTGTAGAGCAGGATCTCGGTCGGACCGAGCAGGAAATTCGACGGCCCGAGGATGTAGTAGGTCGGCTGGAAGAAGCCGTCGACGGCCGTGCCGATCCCGTCGCGAATCGTCGAGGGACCGAGGAGCGGGAGCACGACGTAGGGTCCGGAGGGCGTGCCGGCGAGGGCCAGGGTCTGACCGAAGTCGGAGTCGTGGCCTTCGAGACCGATCTTCTCGGCGACGTCGAAGAGACCGAGCAGACCGACCGAGGTGTTGATCACCAGGCGCCCGGTCGTGACCGAAGCGTGCTTCCACTCGAGCTGAAGCAGGTCGTTCACCAGGGTCTGCGTCGAGCCGAGATTCGCGAAGACCCGCGAGATCGCCTTGCGGCCGGGTTCGGGCACGAGGAAGCGGTAGCCCTCGGTGACCGGATCGAGGATGAAGCGATCGAGCAGACGGTTGAAGGCGAAGGTTCCGCGGTTCGTTTCCTCGAGCGGGTCGGGATAGCCGGCGGGTTCGTCGAACTCCTCGTCGAAGAGATCATCGAAGAGCGGATCCGGCTCCTCGTCGGGGGCCGGCTCTTCGTCGCCGAGCGACGGCGGAGCGAAGGCCAGACCGAGGGCGAGCACGAGGCCGGCGACGCGGCGAGACCGCGCGTGCGTCTGCCCCCGCAACCGACCGCTGCTGCGGCGCACGAATCTCCCGCTCATGGCGCTCCCCCTATCGACCGATGCGCAGCCTGTTCACCCCGCGGGCCCGCGCGGGACCGGAGATCAGCGCCGAGTCTACCCGACGCGGCGCCGACACGAGTCCGGCGACACTTCCATCTCCGGATCGAAGCATCGCTCTTTACGTTGCCAAAAAGCCCCAACTTCGCGTTCGCTCGCTGACATCGGCCAAATCCGTGGGGTATCCTTCCGCTCCGCGCGAAGCGCCGCTGACCGCACCCCCCACGATATGGCCGATGACGAGGCCGAGGCCCCCGGACCGCGGGCCGAGCGAGGTGCAGGGATTCTCTTTCCATCCACGAGAGATGGATCCCCGTTCCGAAACGTGCCCCGCGGCCCGCGACCCGGACCCCGGGTATCCAGGAATCGCTGAAACATCGGCAACCCATCCAAACACCCACCGAAAGGCCGGCCCCGAGCCGGGGCGAGACCGCGCGCAGCGGGAGTCCGCAGCGCACACCGGCCGACCGGGAGGAACGATCGTGGACGTCTTCCAGAAATGTCGTGACTACACGCGAGCCCAGGAGGCCCGGGATTCCGGTGCCTACATGCTCTACCGCGAGATCGGGTCACCCCAGGACCCGGTGGTCACGATGGACGGCCAGAAGGTCGTCATGCTCGGCTCGAACAACTATCTCGGGCTGACGAGCCACCCCAAGGTCAAGGAAGCCGCGATCGAAGCGACCGCCAAGTACGGCACCGGTTGCGCCGGCTCCCGCCTGCTGAACGGCAACCTCGACATCCACGTCCGGCTCGAGGAGCGGCTCGCGAGATTCATGAACCGCGAGCACGTCCTCGTCTTCTCGACGGGCTACGGCGTGAACATCGGCGTGCTGTCCACCATGCTCTCGCGCCACGACGTCGCGATCCTCGACAAGATGGATCACGCCTCGATCATCGACGGCGTCCAGATGAGCCTCGGCAAGGCCGTCAAGTTCCGGCACAACGATCCGGAGGACCTCGAGAAGAAGCTCAAGAACGTCGGCCCTGACAAGGGCAAGCTGATCGTCGTGGACGGGGTCTTCTCGATGGAGGGCGACGTCACGCCGCTCCCCGAGATCGTGAAGCACAAGAACACGTACGGCGCGGGTCTCTTCGTCGACGAAGCCCACTCCCTGGGCGTCTTCGGCGAACACGGCCGCGGAATCTGCGAGCACTTCGGCCTCGAGCACGAGGTCGACCTCGTGATGGGCACCTTCTCGAAGTCCCTCGCGACGGTCGGCGGATTCATCGCGTGCGACGATGCCCAGATGCTCGACTACATCAAGCACACCGCGCGGGCCCAGCTCTTCACCGCAGCGATCCCGCCGGCGGCGGCCGCGGCCGTCGAAGCCGCGATCGAGATCGTGGAGAACGAGCCCGAGCGACGCCAGCAGCTCTGGGACAACACGAACTACATGAAGCGCGAGCTGGAGACCCTGGGCTTCGAAACCTGCGGCTCCCAGTCGCCGGTCATCCCGCTCCTCACGGGCGACGATCTCGTGACCTACGCGATGGCGAACCGGCTACAGGAAGAGGGCGTGTTCGTGAACGCGGTCGTCACCCCGGCGGTTCCGCCCGGGCACGGCGTCATCCGCACCTCCTACATGGCGACGCACACCCGCGAGCATCTCGACCAGGCGCTCGGCGTGATCGCGAAGGTCGGACGCGAGCTCGGCATCATCTGAGCGTCCGCGCGGTCGGTGCGACCGCGCATCGCCTGCGCTCGTCCGTTCGAACCCGCCCGCCGGCTGTGCGTCCGCTCGCGCCTAACGTCCGACCGGGCGACCCGGGGCCCCTGGCGTCGGCGTCTCGCCGAGCCGCACGCGTCCGATCCACTCGTTGGCGAACTGTCGCGCGACCCGGCCGCTGCGACCGCCGCGCTCGAGCGAGTAGCGGAGCGCGGCGGCGCGCCCCGTCTCGTCGAGGCCATCGATTCCCGCCTCGGCGAGCCAGTGCTCGACGATCGAGAGATAGGTCGGTTGATCGCAGGCGTAGAAGCCGAGCACGAGCCCGAAGCGATCGGAGAGCGCGAGCTTCTCCTCGAGCGCCTCGCCGTGATGGAGTTCGTTGTCCGCATCGACCCAGGCGGCGCGGTTCTCCTCCATCGTCTCCGGCATGAGGTGACGCCGATTGCTCGTGGTCACGACGCAGACGCGGGCAGGCCGCGCCTCGACGCCACCCTCGAGGGCGGCCTTCAGTTCGCGGAAGCCGTGCTCGCTCCCACCGAAGGAGAGATCGTCGCAGAAGACGAGGAAGGAGAAGGTGTCCGGCGCTTCGCGGGTCCCGTCGCGCAGCGTGCGCAGCAGCTCGGGGAGCTCCGCGAGGTCGCTGCGGTCGACTTCGACGATTCGCAGGCCCTTGTCCGCGTACCGCGTGAGCAGGCCCCGCACCGCGGAGGACTTGCCCGTCCCGCGATCTCCGTAGAGCAGCACGTCGTTGTAGGGCAGGCCGCCGATCAGCTGGCGCGTATTCCGGTCGAGGGCCTCGACGGCGCGATCGGCGCCGATCAGACTGGCGAGATCGAAGCCCGCGACCTGCTCGATCGGCTCGAGGCGACCCACGCCCCGCGCGGAGCGCCAGCGAAACGCGCCGTGGCCCTCGAAGGTCTCGACGCCCGGCAGGTCACCGACGAAGCCGGCGAGCAGGCGCTCCACCCGGTCGAGGACGGTCTCGAGCCGCCCCTGCATTCGTTCGAAGAAGTCCGACATCGGCGCCGAGTGTACTCGTCTCCTTGTAGACTGTCCGGATGGGCAACGGACCCGCAGGACGGACGTTCGACCCGTCGGTCGGTCTCTGCTCCGTCTGCCGGTTCGTGATACGCCAGGACACCCGGCGCGGGGCGGTCTTCTATCGCTGCGGGCGCGCGGACGACGACGCCACGTTCCGCAAGTATCCGCCGATCCCTGTCGCCGAGTGCCGCGGTTTCGAGACGGACGAACCCTGAGGCGCGGACGCGCTCGCGCGAAGCGCAGGTGGCGTCGGAGGAGTCGGAGGCGTCGGAGGCGTCGGAGGCGTCGGAGGCGCAGGGCGGGGCGCGCGGGCTAGCGGAAGCGCGGTCGGCCGTGCTCGTCGACGAGCGTCGCGAGGTTGCCCCAGGTGCGCTCGAAGGGATGCTCGATCGTCTGCAGCATGCGATCGAGGAAGCGGAAGGTGAGCCCCCAGACGACGTGTCGACCGGGTTCGCCGACGCAGACGCCGGGGAAGCGCGCGTCCGGCATGTCCTCGACGAGGTGCTCGACCTGGCGCTCGCGATCGTGCAGTCCGGCGAGCGGGAACCAGAAGGCCTGTTGGACCTCCTTCGGATCGAGCGCGAAGGCGCCGGGGTCGCGGACGTGGAACGCGTGAGCGGATACGACGAGCTGGGGAGTGCGGCGGCGATTTCCCGTCAGCTCGTCGACGTGTCCCAGATACTCGGCGCCTTCGAGGGAGAGGCCGACCTCTTCGAAGGTCTCTCGCGCCGCCGTCGTGCGGGTCGAATCGTCGTCGGCTTCCATGCGTCCGCCCGGGAAGGCCATGTGTCCCGACCACGGGTCTCGGGGATGATGCGCGCGCTCGATCAGCAGCACTTCCGCCGAGCGCGGTCCTTCGCGGAGCACGACGGCGACGGCGGCGCGATTCAGCTCCTCGACGGTGACGGGATCGGGGCGGTGCACCGCGAGCTTCCTGCGTACGTGATCGATGTCCACGCGTGCACGGTAGCGCCCCGGCACGTTCGCCTCGCCGGCCGTCGCCGCGCGGATCCCGGAACGGCCTGCTAGGGTGCGCGCCATGGATCTCCCCCGCGCATTCGTGCCCGAGGCGCGCCGCCTCCTCAAGCTCGCCCGGGACGACCGGCGAGAAGCGGAACGCGCGCTCGCCGCGCTGCCGGCCGAGCAGCAGGCGACCGTCGTCTGCGAGGCGCCGCTCTCGATCCGCCGCCAGATCATCGAGCTCCTGCCGAGCCCCGAAGACGTGATCCCGCTGATCCCCGAAGCGGAGTTCACCTATACCTGCCGCTCGATCGGGCTCGAAGACGCGAGCTGGCTCCTGCCGATGGCGACGGACACCCAGCTCGTGACGAGCTTCGACCTCGACGCCTGGTCCGGTCTGACGGTCGATCCGACGCGCCTCGACGGCTGGGTCGCCGCGCTCGCTTCGGCGGAAGACGAGACGCTCCTTCGTGCGGCGCGTGCGGTCGATCCCGAAATGCTCGTCATCTATCTGCGCAACCACGTCGACGTCCACATCAAGCCGAGCGAGCAGGAGGACCCCGACTGGCAGGCGCCGGACGGCGGCCAGACGCTCGAGGGCCAGTTCTACTTCGTCGCGAAGGATCCGAAGGACGATCTCGCGCCGATGCTGCGATTGCTCCACGCGCTCTTCCAGGGCGACTACTGGCTCTACTTCCGAGTGATCCAGGCGGTCCGCGAGGAGCTGCCGACCGAGAACGAAGAGTGGGCGCTGCGGTGGCGGACCGGTCGCCTCGAAGACCTCGGCTTCCCGTCGTGGGACGCTTCCATGCGGATCTACGGCTTCATGCGACCCGAGGCGATGAAATCGGTGTCCGCCGAGACGAAGGCGCTCGACGTCTCGAGCTGGGCGCTGCCGGTCTGGATCACCGAGCTGCCCGGCATCGCCAGCGACGAACGCGCACTCTTCCGCGCGACGCGCGAGCTCGGCGCCGACGAGCGCAGCGCGGTCTTCTATGCCTTGATCGCTCTCTCGAACCGGATCGCCGTCGCGGATCGCATGGAGCTCGGTGATCCCGAGTCGCTGCCCTCCGCGATCGACAAGGCGACGCGCTTCGCCAGCGACGGCCTGGAACACGTCGCGAGCGAGAACGGCCTCTCCCTCGAAGAGACGCTCCGTCGTGTCCCGCTCGAACGCCTCTTCCGTGTCGGCACGAACCTGGATCGCGAGGCCGCGCTCCCGCGTTCGATCACCGAGGACGAACAGGACGAAGCGGCCCCGAACGAAGACGCGACCCTCCACTGATCCGCGCGCGGGATCGGGTTCCGGCACACGAAGAGGCCCGCTGCATCGCAGCGGGCCTCTTCTCTTGGCCGGACCCCGAAACGACGAAGCCGTCGAAGGACCCTCGGCAGTCAGGCAACCCTCGAGCCGAAACGCAGTCTCCGGGGGTTCGAAAACAACCGGGGGGCCGAACGCCGCTCACTCCCGACCGGGGAACGAAGCAGCCTTCGTACTGCAGCCCGAAGGCACCGCGACTCCTGCCTCGAAGTCGAATCGCCCGGGAAGCGCGAACGCCCCCGAGCTGCGCCATCTCCCTCGACGCGACGTCGAGGACGACGGGCGACCTCGAAGACTAGAGATCGACGGCCTTCAGCGTCTTGCGCTTGTTGCCCTGGGCGCGGCCTTCCGCTTCCTTGATCAGGTCGCGAACCGCCTGGTCGAGCGCACCGTAGAACTCACCGCCCACGTTGCACTTCTTGACCGCAGCCTTCACTCGAGCCTTCGAGATGATGAGCTCGGCGGGCTTGCCCTTCTTCGCTGCCTTCTTCTTCTTCTTGGCTGCCATTGTGGCTTCCTCTCACTCGTCGAAGCGAAGCGACACGCAGGACGATCTCGCGATCTCCGTCGAGCTGCTTCGCGTTCCGCCAGCGAACCCTGAAACGAACCCACTGTGGGCCCCTTCGATTCGTCTGGCTCCCCCAGAAAAACGCGTTCGGCCGGGAAACCCCGTCAAACGGCGCGATCATAAACGTTTCGCGATTCCTGTCAATCGAAAACGCCTCCATTCGGGCTCTCCTTGCCGATTTCGAGTGTTTCCGAAAACGGCCCGGAAACGACCCCGAGGCCCTCGATATCGATGACCTGACGCGCCTCACCTCCTCCAACCGGCGTTTGTATCAAGCCGCCGTTCTTGAAGCGAACATGGAGTCAAGTCTCGCAAGTCGCGCCAAACGTTGGGGAACAAAGCGGAATTCCGTATCATGCATTTTTCGCCAAACCGTTGAATTCGTGGCGGAGAGGCTCTCTCCCCCGCGATGCCGCCGAACCGCCGACGCCTTCGACCATGCCCGACGACCCCATTGCCCATTCGATCACGGCGCCCGGAGACGTCCGACTCCACTGTCTCGAGTGGCCGGGCGATTCCACGCGACCCCCGGTCGTCTTCCTCCACGGAGGCGGTGCGCACGCGCATTGGTGGACGCATCTGGTCGACGCCCTTGCCTACGCGGGTCCCCGCTTCGCCCTCGACTTCCGCGGCCACGGCGACTCGGACTTTCCAGAAGAGCGGGAGGTGGGCGCCTTCAACCTCGACCTCGAGGCCGCGATCGCGTGGCTCGGACGCGAAGACGTCCACCTGATCGGCCACTCGATGGGCGCCGCCGTCGCCTTCGACCACGCGAGTCGCTTCGACGACACGCGGAGCGTCGTCCTGATCGATCTGGCCCGAGGGAGCGAGAAGGGATCGGGCCGGCGAGCCCGGCTCGCCCTCGCCCTGCGGAGGACCTACGCGTCTCGCGACGAAGCGATCGAACGTTTCCGCTTCCTGCCCGAGTCGAGCCACGCCGACGAGTCGCTTCGCCGCGCGATCGCGGAGCGCTCCGTCCGCGAAGAAGCAGACGGACGATTCGGCTACAAGTTCGATCCGGCATGGTTCGGATTGCCCTCGCGCCCCCGACCCGATCCGGCGGACGTCCGCTGTCCGGTCCTGCTCGTGCGCGGCGACGAGAGCCGGCTGCTCTCTCAGGACGCCGCCGAAGACCTCGTCCGCGCGCTTCCCCGCGGCTCGCTGGCCGTCGTCCCCGAGGCCGGGCATCACGTCGCCGTCGATCAGCCGGCGCGGTTGCTCGCCGCGATCGCGACGTTCGTGGAGCGAGAATCGCTCTGAACCGGGCTCGACCCGGATGCGCCCCGTCCTTTCACCCCAGACCGTCTCGGGGACGAGACCCGAATTCTGCGCCCGCGACTCAAGTGTCTCGCCGGTCGGGCGATCAGGCCGGGGAAGCCCCATGCACGGCGCGCGGGCGGAGGAAGACGTGGCGATCTCCGGAGTGGAAAGACTGGTCCAGTACGCGCGCGACCTCTCGGTCGAACCGTCGCGGACGCCGCGCCCGGCCGATGCCCCGGCGAAGACGGGACCCGCCCGCGAAGCCTCGGGAGACGGGATCAAGCTCTCGCTCACTTCGACCGTGACCGGGGCGACAGCGCCTGCCGAAGCCCCGGCGGCCGCCGCACCGACCTCCTACGGGCCCTACACGGACGCCCCGTCCGAACGCCCGACCGCGATCGCGGCGCGCGGGGGCAACGCCGCCTCGGCCTATCAGCGCCAGGATGCAGCGCCGCTCGGTCAGAAGATCGCCATCCGCGCCTGAGCCGAACGCGCGATCGGGTGCGTTCCCGACCCCGCGTCGGGCCTTCCTCGGATCCATGCATCCCGCCTAACATCGATCGCCCGATTCCGCCTCCAGCGCGCCGAGCCGGCGGACGAAGAGTGCGATCAGGGACCGTTTCGTACCCGAAACGGCTGGGAATCATGATCGACGAAGCGATCTCACGATACATGGACCACGACGTCCTCCAGGGCGAACCGGACACGCCGCTCTCGGAAGTCGTCTCGCTCATGCACGAGCACGCGCGGAGCTGCTTCGTCGTCTGCGAAGACGGCGTACCGGTCGGCGTGATCACCGAACGCGACGCGGTCCTCATCCTCCATCGTCAATTCGCGGGCGAGTGCTACGACGACATGCGGGCCGCCGACGTGATGGCGTCTCCCGTGCAGACGCTGCCCGAGACGTCGAGGATGGGCGAGGTCATGCGGATCATGAACGAGCGCAAGGTTCGCCGCGTCCCGATCACCGACGAAAAGCACGCGCTCTCGGGCATCATGAACCTGATGGACGTGCAGTTCGCGATGAACGCCGCGCTCGAACGACGCGGTCGCGACCTCGAAGTCGCCGTGATGGCGAGGACCGCGGAGCTCCAGGCCGCCAACGCCAAGCTCGAAGAACTCTCGATCCGCGACGGCATGACCGGCCTGCTCAATCGCCGCGCGCTGACGGAGAAGCTCGACGAGCTTTTCGAGCTCTCGCGCCGGTACGGCACCGCCTTCTCGGTGATCCTGCTCGACATCGATCATTTCAAGAACTACAACGACACGCTCGGCCACGTCCAGGGCGACGAAGCGATCCGCTCGATCGCGAAGCTCCTCGAGGAATCGATCCGCACTTCCGATTCCGTCTATCGCTACGGCGGCGAGGAGTTCCTCGTCGTGATGCCCGAGACGGGCCGTGGGTCGGTCGAGCCGGTCGCGGAACGGATCCGCGCGAAGACCGAAGCGCTCGCGCTTCCCCATCCCGACTCCACCGCCGGTCCCGTCGTGACCGTGTCGCTCGGCCATACTTCGGTCATGCGTCACACGATCGAACGTTTCGCAGGCTGGGAAGAGGTCGTCGAAGAAGCCGACAAGGCGCTCTACCGCGCGAAGCAGACGGGCCGCAATCGAGTCGAAGGGCCGAACGAATCCGCCTGAAGGTACGTGCGTCGACTCTTCCCGATCGGTTGACCCGGGTTTCACCCCATTCCTTCGCACGACGAAACCGCAGCGTGACGCCGAACGGTGTCGAGCGCTTGCGTCCGACGGAACGAGCGCGCATGCTTTCGGCGAGGAGCGACGCTCAACGTGATCACGCTTGCGCTCTCAGCCGCGATCGGCGCGCCCCGCGAACGAGTATGGCGCGCGCTCGTCGACCCGAGCGAACGAGAGATCTGGGACGACCGCGTCCTCGGCCCCGTCGAACTCTCGCGTCGGGCGCGGAGCCCGGAGCGAACGCACGCGCTGGAGAAGAAGCCGGTGCTGCGCACGCTGCGATGGCGCTTCAAGCTGGGTCAGGTGCCGCTCGTGCTGCAAGAGGAAGTGATTCGCGCCGACGGACACGATCGGCTGGTGAGTCGGGTCACGATCGGATCGATGCATTTCGATCAGACCCTGACTCTGCACGCCGAGGACGACGAGACCGGTCCGCGCACGCGCCTCGGCATGAAGATCGTCGCGACCAACTCCGTCGCGGTCATCGGCGAGATCATCCCGCGGCTCGACGTCCAGAAGCTCGTGATGGAGTACGTCGACGCGACCCTGCGCCAGGTGCAGAAGCACTGCGAAGCCGACGCCTAGGTCTTCGCCCGGGGCAGCTCGGCTGGTTTTCGCCTGCGGTCGCTCGGCGGAGCGAGGTCGCCTGCACTCGTGCAGGTGGAACGAAACGAGGCCGGCGCTCGGGGAGCGCCGGCCTCGGGTGCGTTCGGGCCGCGGAAGCGGGTGGGCGCTAGAGCACTTCCTCGGCGAGGACGCGCAGCGCTTCCACGCTGCTGGTGCCCGCGAGCAGTGATCCCACGTGGCGCTTCTCGCCGGCGGCCTTCCAGGCCTGCAGCCGGTCGCGGATGCGATCCGCGGAGCCGACGAGCGCGACGTCGTCGACCAGCTGGTCCGGCACCGCAGCCATCGCCTCGGCCTTCTTTCCATCGAGGTAGAGATCCTGGATCTCCTTCGCGGCGTCCGGGTAGCCGAGGCGCTTGCAGTAGTCGTTGTAGAAGTTCTTGTCGCGCGCACCCATGCCGCCGATGTAGAGGGCGAGGCTGCCCTTGACGGGCATGCGGGCCCTCTCGAGATCGTCGTTGAGGACCACGGTGCAGAAGGGCGCGATCTCGAAGTTCTCGAGGGACTTGCCACCCCCGGCCGCCGCGAAGCCGGCGTTCAACGATTCTTCGAAGATGTCGTAGCGCTCCGGGTTCATCCAGACGGGGAAGACACCGTCCGAGACCTCGCCCGCGCACTTCACGCCGTTCGGTGAGATCGAGGCGGTGTAGATCTGCAGGTTCGGATCGCCGTGCAGGATGCTCTTCAGCGGCTTGCCCAGGCCCGAGGAGCCCTCGCCCCGGAACGGAATCTGATAGTGGAAGCCTTCGTGCTCGAGCCGCTCTTCCCGTGCGAGGATCGTGCGGATGATCGAGATGTATTCCTTGGTCCGCGTGAGCGGCCGACCGTAAGCGACGCCGTGCCAACCCTCGACGACCTGCGGACCCGAGGGACCGAGTCCGAGAATGAAGCGGCCGCCCGACATCGCGTAGAGCGTCATCGCCGTCATGGCGGTCATCGCCGGCGTGCGCCCCGGCATCTGCATGATCGCGGTCCCGACGTTGATCTTCTCGGTCTGCGCGAGGATCCACGCGGCGGGCGAGACGGCGTCCGAGCCGTAGGCTTCAGCGGTCCAGACCGAGGAATAGCCGAGGTTTTCGGCTTCCTTGATCATGTCCATCGGGACGCTCATCTGGGCGGGCGAATAGCCTGCGATGATTCCGAGCTTCATGGGGAGGGTCTCCTTGCTTGCGGGCGCCCGATGGTACGCCCGGACCCGCCCCGCGTCACATCGCCCGCGCCGGACTCGCAGTTCCCAGCTCTTCGCCTTCTTCCGCGATCTCGGGCGCTTCGAGAGGAAGGTCGATCTCGAAGGTCGCGCCCTGACCGGGCTCGGACTGGATCTGGATCCGGCCGCCGTGGCGCTCGATGATCCCGTGGGAGAGCGAGAGGCCGAGGCCGGTGCCCTTGCCGACCTCCTTCG
>JBCCZJ010000038.1:0-18483 GCA_039187915.1 Myxococcota bacterium | reverse complement strand
GGCGAAGTAGAGGTAGTAGCGCCCGAGCGGGTTCTCGACCCAGCTCGGGACGCGGACGAGGGCAGGGCCCATGATGTTGTGGCCGGCCTCGGGATGGGAATCCGGCGTGAGGATCGGGCCGAGGCGCTCGACCCGGAAGAGCGGATCCGAGGGCGCACGTGCCGGGCCCGGCAGGGTTGCACACCCGACGACGCACGCGACGGTGAGCACGGCGATTCGGACGACGAGGACCTTCGCGAAGGCCGCGCGTCCAGCGATCCGGAGCGTCATCGCAGGGGCGCCACCGTCGCTCGGATCCCGCATGTCGACCTTCCGCGCGGTCGTCTCAGGCGCGCTCCGGCTCCGCGTGCTCGCAATCGTCGCTTCGGCAGAGTCGGAAGTTCCGGACGTGGGCCGTGATCAGGAGCGCTGCGGCGGTCAGGGCCGCGATCCGTTCGCCGTTCTCGCCGATCCAGTCGTGGAGGACCGTCAGCGACGCGGTCAGGAGGAGCAGTCCGCCGACGCCGAGGAAGAAGACGCGCCGGTCGCGGTGCTGCAGGCAGCCCGTGGTGAAGGCGAGCGCGGCGGCCGGGACGACGATGAAGAGCAGCGCGCGGTGGAAGAACTCGTCCTGGACCGCGGAAAGCAGGCCGATCGGACCGACGACCAGCGAGATCGGGACGATCAGGCAGTGGAGGGCGCACAGCGTGGAGCCCACGATCCCGACGAGGTCGGCAAGGGGGCGGGTGGAGACGCGAGCGGATTCGGACAAGACGGGGCTCCGTGTTCGAGGCGGGGCGGGGCGGTTAGGCGCGGTGAGGGGCGAGGCGGTGAGGCGCGGTGACGGGCGGTGAGGGGCGAGGCGGTGAGAGACGGGGTGAAGCGGGGCGGCGCCGCAGCGCGACCGTTCGCCGACGGCGTGCGACCGAGGGGAGGCGAAGCGACTACTTGCCCTCGAACTCCGCGGGCCGCTTCTCCATGAAGGCCTGCATGCCTTCCTTGAAGTCCTTCGTGCGCATCAGCGGCAAGAGCTGGAGGAAGACGTGGTGCACGTGGTCGGGGAACGTCTCGTTCAGGCCCATGCGCATCATGCGCTTTGAGGCCTGGACGGCGAGCGGCGCCCGGCTGGCGATCTCGAGGGCGATCTCCCGAGCGGTCTTGAGGCAGTCCTCGTCGTCGACGACGTGATTGCAGAGGCGCTCCTCGAGGCACTGCTCCGCCGTCAAGGTCTTGCCCGTGAAGATCAGCTCGCTGGCCTTCGCCCATCCGATCAGGCGCGGCAGGATCCAGGTGCCCCCCGACTCGGGGACGATGCCGCGCGCGGTGAAGGCCGCGGCGAGCTTGGCGGACCGTGCCATCACGCGGACGTCGCAGCCGAGCGCCAGGTCCATGCCATAGCCCGCGGCGGAGCCGTTCAGCGCGGCGATCGTGGGAGTGTCCATCGCATGGAGCACCGTCGGGGGCGTGTTGCGGAGATCGAGGTCGGTGGTCGCGCCCCCGCCGCCGATGCCGAGACCCCGCCGGAGGTCGAGGCCGGCGCAGAAGAAGCGGCCGCTGCCGGTCACGATCACCGCCCGGACCTCCGGGTCCTCGTCGGCTTCGACGAGGTGAGCCGTGAGCGCGTCGAGCATCGGGGCGGAGATCGTGTTCTGCCGCTCCGGGCAGGCGAACGTGATCGTCGCGACGTGTTCGCTGACTTCGTACAACACTTCGGGAGCGGATTCGGGCACGCTGCTCATGGAGACTCCGGGCTGGGGCGAGGGGGAGACGGAGGGGAGAGGCCGGCGAGAGACCGGCGAGAGACCGGCGAGAGACCGGCGAGAGGCCTGCGAGAGACCCGGGAGATCCCGGTGGAGCGACGAGGACGACCTGCCGGTGGGCTCCCGACGAAGGGGTAGGGTAGGGAGGACGCCCGCTCTCCGCGACCCGCCTAGCCGAGCGCGGCGAAGGCCGCGTCGGCGATCTCGCAGGTCCGGTCGATGTCCTCGTCCGTGTGCGCCGTCGAGACGAAGTTGTTGTGGTAGCTGAGCAGGTAGGCGCCGCGCTTCACGCATTCGGCCACCCAGGCCTGATGGCGCTGTCCGCCGCCCTCGCCGCCATTCGAGAAGTAGGGCATGCCCGGCACGCCGCTCACGACGAGGTCGTAGTCGTGGGCGGCAGCGACCTCGCGGAGCCCTTCGCCGAGCCGTCGGCCGAGGTCGCTGATCGTGCGCGCCGCGTCGGCCTTCTCGAGGGCCTCGAGGGTCGCGAGCGCCGCGGCCATCGGCGCGGCGTTGAAGAACTGGGTCCCCGTGTAGTAGGTCGCCTGGGCGGCTTCCCGGAAGGCGTCGGTTCCCGTGAGCGCCGAGATCGGATGGCCGTTCGCGAGGGCCTTGCCGAAGCAGACGAAATCCGGCTGGAAACCGAAGGCGGCATGGGAGCCCGAGAGATCGATCCGGAAGCCGGCGCGGACGTCGTCGAGGATGATCGCGACGCCGGCGGTGCGGCAGAGCGTCTCGATCGCTCGCCAGTAGCCGTCGGCAGGGAGCGCGTTGTCCTCGAGCACCGGATGGTGGTAGGGCGAGGAGATGAAGCAGGCGACGTCGTCCGGGTGAGCCTCGAGGGCTCGCTGCACCGCCTCCGGGTCGTTCCACGGGACGCTTAGGACGAAGGCCTGATCCTCTTCGATCGTGCCCGGCGCGCCCGGCGTCTGCATCCACGGCACCGCGCCGTGGTAGCCCCCGTCGATCTTCACGATGTAGCGCCGGCCGGTGGCGGCGCGGGCGATCATCACCGCCAGGGCGGTCGCGTCGGCGCCGTTCTTGCCGAAGAGAGCCCAGTCGATCCCCTTGACCCGATCGACCACGCGCTCCGCGAGCTCGACCATGACGGGCGAGGCGAGACTCACGGTGTTGCCCGAAGCGAGCTGTCGGGCCGCGGCCGCCTCGATGTCGGGATGGTCGTAGCCGAGGATCATGGGCCCGTAGGCGCACATCCAGTCGACGTATTCGTTGCCGTCCACGTCCGTGAAGTGCGCGCCGCGGGCGTGCTCGAAGAAGACGGGCGCCTCGGGCGTGACCGAGTAGCCGTAGTGTCCGTAGACCCCGTTCGGCACGACTCTGCGCGCGCGATCGAGGAGCACCTGCGATTGCTTCGTCGGGTTCATGGGGCCTGCGGGGCCTCCCTTCACCGGGGCGCCGGCAACGGGCCCGCCGGGATCGAGTCTACCGGTCGGCGGCCGGGATGTCCGCCGGCGCCCGGTCCTTCAGCTCGTGAAGTCCGCGCCCTGCTTTTCGGCCATCACCTTCAGGAAAGAGGCCGGGAACTGCCCCACGAAATTGTTCACGTCCCAGAAATCGCTCCACTTGACGATCTGGCCGTCCTTCAGCTCGTGCATGGTCGCGAAGCGATGGGCGACGGTCTCGCCGGTCTTGAAGATCCACTTCTCGGTGTGATCCAGGAAGACGACGTCGCCGTCGGCGGCGATCCGGTGGGTCGTCTGGATCTGCTGGTCGATGTGGTCCCAGGCGACGGAGAGACGCGCGACGACGTTGTCCGGGCCGATCGCGCCGGCGTCCTCGGTCGGCACGTCCTCGTAGTGGACGTCGGGATGGAGACAGCTCTTCAGGGTGTCGAAGTCGAAGTCGCCGAGCGCCTTCCACATCTTCTGGACGGTGGCTTTGTTGCGTTCGGAGAGCGAATCGGGAGCGGACATGTCGGGCGTTCCTTTCGGCGTTCAGTCGGCGAGCGCGGCGATCGCCAGCGCGGGCACGGAGGAAGAGGTCGCGCCTTCGGCGCGCAGGGGGGTATGGGTCAGGACGAAGCGGTCGACGCCCGCGGAGGCCAGCTCCTCGAATTGGAAGCCCTCCCCGAAGCGGATGCCGAAGCGCATGTTCAGCTCCTGGTGACAGGCATTGTAGAAGCCTTTCGTCGCCTCCGGGTCGAGCGTGCCCCAGACCCAGCAGTCGATGCCGAGCAGGGCCGGCCGGTGGTGGGCCAGCCAGCGGGTCTCGCGGAGCCAGGGGCCCGGGGCGCCCGAGAGGAAGCGTTCGGGGTCCGTGCGCACGAGGTTGTTCCAGCCGGTCCGGAGCATGATGGCGTCCCCGGGCTCGAAGGGCGGGAGCGCCTGCCGCGCGCAGGCGGCCTCGAGGTCCTCGAGGGTGATCCGATAGTTGGCTTCGAGCACCGGTCGGCCACCGGCTTCGAAGACCTGCTCCCCGCGCTCCGCTTTCAGCGCGACGACGTCGATCAAGAAGCCGCGTGTCACGAGCGGGACGCCCCAGCTCACGACGTCCAGCGCGCAGGTGCCGTGGTCGCGGGCGATGTCGCGCCCGCGGAAGCCGTTGTAGAAGAGGTCGCCGACGCCGCAGTGGAGCAGTCCGTTCACCTTGCTCGCGATGTTGTAGGTCGTCTGGACGCGCTCCTCGTGGAAGCTGAGACGCGTCGTGCCCATCGGCTCGATGCCTTTCGTGATCCCGGCGTAGTCTTCTGGAGGCGCGTAGCCCGCGATGACGAGCTGCTGCTGGTAGTCGCGGTCGCCGAAGCCGGGATAGCCGTTGAAGAGGACGTCGCCCAGGTTGATCGTCTGCAGGCGGTCCGCTCCGGCGAGCAGGCGCCACGCGGCCGCGCGTCTCTCCGGCGTCACCTCGTTGTAGGTGCCGAGCTGGTCGCCCGGTCCGTAGGGGCCCGGCACCCAGGCGCCCGCCGCCACGGCGTCCACGTCGTACATGTCGTCGTCGATCGAGATCTCGTCCATGCGTTCGCGGTCCTCCGGCCGGATTCCCTCGGAGCATGGCGCGCCTCGCTCGCTTGCGCTTGACAATCCGGTCTCGCATCAGATGATTGCGCGGATGGGGCGTGATCTGCTGAAAGGACGCCGGGCGGTCGTCACGGCCGCGGCCGGCACGGGAATCGGCTTCGCGATCGCACGGCGCTTCCTCGACGAAGGCGCCGCGGTCCTCCTCTCGGACCGACACGCGCGGCGCCTCACGGAGGCGGTCGCACGCCTGCGCGCCGGGGGCGGGGAAGCCTACGGCGTGCCGTGCGACGTCACCCGGACCGACGAGGTGGAGGCGCTCTACGCCGCGGCCGAGGCGCGACTCGGAGGCCTCGATCTCGCGATCCACAACGCTGGGCTCGGGTTCTCCGGCGACCTCGTCTCGATGGCCGAGGACGATTGGCTGCGCGTGCTCGACGTGTCGCTGACCGGGTGCTTCCGCTGCGTGCGGGCGGCGCTGCCCCGACTCGAGGCCGGCGGTGCGATCGTGAACGTCGGAAGCGTGACGGGCCATCGCGCCGAACGGGGGCAGAGCGCCTACGCCGCGGCGAAGGCCGGCGTCCACGCCCTCACGCGCTGCGCGGCGCTCGAAGCGGCCGAGCGGGGCGTGCGCGTGAATGCGGTGATGCCGACCCTCGCGATGCACCCCTTTCTCGAGAAGGCCGCACCGGCGGCGCATCTCGAGGCGATGGCGGCGCTCCAGCCGCAGGGCCGCGCCGCCCGGCCGGCCGAGATCGCCGACGTGGTCGTCTTCCTGGCTTCGGACGGGGCGAGCTACCTCACGGGCGAGTGCCTGTCGGCCAGCGGGCAGCGCGCCTGACGGCTGCCGCCCACGTGCTCGCTAGTCGCGGGGCCAATCCGGCTTCCGCTTCTCGATGAAGGCGCGCATGCCCTCGACCATCTCCGGGTTCATCATGGAGCGCTTGAAGAGATTGTGGTCGTGGCGTCGGAGTCGGTCGTTCAGGTCGGCCTTGATCAGCGACCGCGCCTGCGGTGCGGTCAGGCGGATCTGTTCGAGCATGTCTTCGAGGGCGGTCTCGAAGTCGGCGTCCGGCACGACCTTGCCGAGCAGCCCCATGGCCTCCGCTTCGCGGGCCGCGACGAGGGCGGCCGTGAACATCATGTACTTCGCCTTGCCGAGCCCGACGAAGTCGGCGAGCCGCGCGCTCATGTAGGGATCCGGAATCCCGCGCAGCAGCTCGGGGCCGCGGAAGACCGCCGTCTCCGTCGCCAGCGACACGTCGCTGTGCATGAGGAGATTCAGTCCACCGGCATGACAGGCGCCGTCCACCGCGGCGACCACGATCTTGCGACACAGCTCCATGTGCCGGAACGGAAAGTTCACGGTCGGGTCCCGCTCGGTCAGCGCAGCGCTGTCCTCCTGGTTGCCGGACATGTCGCCGCCGGCGCAGAACCAGCCGTCGGTGCCGCGCAGGCAGACCGCGTCGATCTCGGGATCGCCGTCGGCCAGGATCGTCGCGTCCCGGACGCCGCGATACATGTCGAGGGTCATGGCGTTGCGCCGTTCCGGACGGACGATCCGGACGTGGAGGATGCGGTGTTCGAGGCGCCCTTCGAGGAAGGGCGTGCCGAGGTCGACGTCGTGCATGGCGTGGGTCCTGTCAGCGAGGCGAGGGCGTATCGGTCGGATCGGCTTCGCTAGTCGATCGCGATGAAGAGGCAGCGCCGGGGCCGCTCGTCGACGGAGACGCTGCGATGGCCGCGGCCGGTCGTGTCCTCGGCGAGCAGGATCTCGCCGGCCCCGATCCGGCGACGGGACCCGTCGCCGACCTCGATGTCGACGGCGGCGTCGAGGTTCACGACGTATTGGCGCCGGGGCGCCGTGTGGAAGTCGAGGTCGTAGTCGGCGTCGACCTCGCGAAACATCAGGCCCTTCACGTCGACGGCCTCGGAGATCCGCCCGAGGGCGCCGAGATCCCGGAGCGGAATCTCGACGTCCTCGAAGTGGGACTCTCCGTCGCCGCCGGTATGGATCCGAGTGATGCGCATCGCGGATTCGCCGACGGGCAGAGCGGCGCCTAGGACGCGACTGCCGACGGGCGCACGAGCCGGCCCGGGCGGGCGCCGGTATCCCGGTCGTGTTCGCGGGTCTTCACGCCGTTCACGAACGTCGCGACGTAGCCCTTCGCCGGCTGGAGGATCCGCTGGCCTCCGGCCGGAAGATCCGCGTGGACCTCGAGTTCGCCGAGGGCCAGGCGATCGAGGTCGATCACGTTGAGATCGGCGCGCTTGCCGACCTCGAGCGAGCCGCGGTCCTCGAATCCATAGAGGTCGGCGTTCGTCTTCGTCTGCTTGCGGACGATCCATTCGATCGGCAGCTTCTCGCCGCGCTTCCGGTCGCGGACCCAGTGGATCAGTTGGTACGTCGGCGCGACGCCGTCGAAGATCAGATTCACGTGGGCGCCGGCGTCCGAGAGACCCGTGACCGTGTGAGGATCCGAGAGCATCTCCCGGATGGCTTCGTGGTCGAAGGCCAGATAGTTCGCGCCCATCAGGATCGCGAACGCACGGCCCTCGTCCCCCAGCAGATAGTCGTAGACGAACTCGTCGATCGGCACGCCCGCGGCCGCGGCCTGGGCCCCGAAGATCGTCGTCGGGTCCGGCTCGTAGTCCGCCGGCGTCGTCACGGGGAAGAGCGCGGCGGCGACCCGGCCGAGCATGGTCGTCATGTTCGCCATCGAGCCCGCCTGGCCGTCCGTGGGCGCCACGTCCGTTTCCGACAGGATCGCCTGCTTGACCTCGGGCTTCTTCATTTCGGCCACGCGCTCGGCGACCGGCAGATGGGCGATCGCTGCGTAGGACGGACGGCGCTGGAACATGTGATAGGTCTGCAGGCCGGTCACGAAGCCGATCGGACGGGAGGCGACCTGTGGGCGGAGGTTCGAGCCCTGCTCGTTCTCCTTCGCGCAGACCTCGAGGTATTCCCGCCAGGTGTCCGGGTAGTCGACGTTCTGGACGGTCGTGAAGGTCACCGGCCGCCCGACCTTCCCGATCTGGCAGATCATGTCGAGCTCTTCGTGGAGCGTCTTGTGCTCCCCGCCGATGCTCTCGAGCAGGCCGACGGTACCGGCCGGGATCAGCTCGAAGACGCCCGAGCCAGCGCGCTCCATGGCGCGGGCGAGGGCGAGCAGCTCCTCGGTCTCGGCGAAGGTGCCCGGGACCGGGTCGCCGGCGATCGAACGATGGCCGATCGTGCGCGAGGTCGAGAAGCCGACGGCGCCGGCGCGCATCGCCTCTTCCACGAGCGCGCTCATCTCCTCGAGGTCTTCGGCGGTCGGGTCCTCGTTGTCGCGGCCGCGCTGGCCCATCACGTAATTGCGGAGCGCGCCGTGGGCGAGCTGAGCACCGACGTCGAGCGCGTACTCGCGCGTGTCGAGGAAGTGCATGTAGTCCGGGAAGCTCTCCCAGGCGCCCCAGGGCATGCCTTCATGGAGGGCCGTGCCGGGGATGTCCTCGACCCCCTCCATCAGCTCGATCAGCTCGTTCTCGCCGCCCGGTCGGACGGGCGCGAAGCCGACGCCGCAGTTGCCCATCACGATGGTGGTCACGCCGTGGGACGCCGACGGGTCGACCTGGTCGTCCCAGGTGACCTGTCCGTCGTAGTGGGTGTGGACGTCGACCCAGCCCGGCGTCGCGAGGGCGCCCTTCGCGTCGAGGACTTCGCGCGCGTCTTCGGTGACTTCGCCGACCGCGGCGATCTTGCCGTCGCGGATGCCGATCGCGCCGTCGAAGGCCGGGGCGCCGGTTCCGTCGACGATGCGGGCGTTCGTGATCTTGAGGTCGAGCATGGGTTCTCCAGGAAGAGGGTGGCCGGGCGTGCTGGCCCGCGGGCGGGCGCGACGAGCGCCGTTCGAAACTGACCCAGCCGGGTCGGGCCGTCAAGAAACGCAGGTTCTACGCAGGTTCGAGCCCGCTCGCGGGCGAGCCCCAGGATCTCGGCACGTGCACCCCGATTGGCGAGCTCCCTGATCCCGATCCCGATCCAGGTCGACGCCGCGTCGGGCTCGCGCACGAACCCGTCCTCTCCCGTGGACATCGTGCCCGCGTGCTTCGGCTCGCGCGCCGCGCAGGGCCGGATCCGCTACGTAGAATTCCGCGGCTTGCAACTCACCGCCTAGCATCATGCCGATCGGAATCGCGTAGACTCTCCACTGAATCCATCAGGGGGAACGCACGTGTCCGACTCGCATCCGATCCGGTCGCTCGCCGGGGGGCTCGTTTTCATGATCCTGCTCGGCGTCGCCTCCGTCGCCCAGGCCCAGGCCCAGGCACAGGCGACGGACCCCGCTTCGCGGTTGAGCGATCGCGACGCGTCGATCCTGACGCGAGGGCTCTACACCGAAGATCAGATGACCTGGGGCGGAATCACCGGCACGCTGATCGGCTTCGGCAGCGGCCACGCGATCCAGGACCGCTGGCGCGAGACCGGATGGATCTACACGGCGGGCGAGTCCGCCTCCGTGGTCGCGCTCATCGGAGGGACCGTCGGCTGCGCTCGTCGCAACGACAACGATTCGTTCGGCGACATCTTCGACACGACGGACTGCTTCCTCGCGGTCTCGTTGGTCTCGACGGCGACCTTCGCCGCCTTCCGGGTCGTCGAGGCTTTCGACGTCTGGATCTCGCCGCGGCGACACAACGCGCGCTTCCGCGAGCTCGAAGCCCGGCGAGCGCGACGGGCCGTCCGCATCGCTCCCTATGTCGCCCCCTACGTCGCTCCGGGCGAAGCGGGCGGCGCGGCCTTCGGGCTCGCACTGCGCTTCTGATGCGCGCCGGCGCCTACAGGATCCGCTTCGTGTGCGGCCGGAGGTCGATTCCCGCGGCCTCGTCGTAGTAGCGGACCTTGTAGCCGCAGGGCGGGACGAGCGCGTCGATCCGCGCGAGGTCGTCGTCCGTCAGCGTGACGTCCACGGCGCCCAGGTTGTCCTCGATCTGCGCGAAGGTGCGCGGACCGACGATCGGGGCGGTGACCCCGGGTCTGTTCGCGACCCAGGACAGCGCGATCTGCGACACGCTGCAGTTCTTCTCCGCGGCCATCTTCTCGAGCGTCTGGATGACCTCCCAGGTCTCGTCCGTCGCGCGGCGATTGAAGTTGTCCTTGCCGCCCTGCCAGCGGGCGTCATCCGGGCCGCAGTTCGCGCTGTATTTCCCGGAGAGGAGACCGCCGCAGAGGGGGCCCCAGGGAATCACCGCCATGCCGTAGCTCAGCGCGGCGGGCAGGATCTCGCGCTCCGCCGTCCGGTCGAGCAGGTGGTAGGCCGGCTGCTCGCAGACCATGCGGTTCAGGCCGAGCTCCTTCGCGATCCAGAGCGCTTCGATCATCATCCAGCCGGCGTACATGCTGCTGCCGATGTAGCGGACCTTTCCCGATCGGATCAGGTCGTCGAGGGCGCGCAGGGTCTCGTCGATCGGGATCTCGCCGCTCGGTCGATGGATCTGGTAGAGGTCGATCCAGTCGGTCTGCAGGCGCTCGAGGGATGCCTCGCAGGCGCGGACGATGTGCCGACGACTGGCGCCTCGGGCGTTGCGGTCCCGGCCCTGCGGCATGAAGCCCTTGGTCGCGAGGATCGTGTTCTCGCGGCGGCCGTCCCGGGCGAGGGCACGGCCGACGATGCGTTCGCTCTCGTTGCCGGCGTAGACGTCGGCGGTATCGACGAAGTTGACGCCCTGATCGAGCGCGTAGTCGAGGATGCGGTGGGATTCCGGTTCGTCGGTCTTTCCGCCGAACATCATCGTGCCGAGGCAGAACTGGGAGACCTGCACGCCGGTGCGGCCGAGGGGGCGGTAGTCCATCGAATCCTCCGAGGCAGGCGAGGCGAACGCCGGGCGTTCGAAACAGCCTAGCAGGACGCTTCAGGCGCGGGTGTCGAGGCGACGGGAGAAGACCGGTCCGACGCCGGCGCTCGTGATGGCGCTGACGCCGCCGTAGAGGGTCGCTCCGAGCGCGCCGGCCTCGTCGGCGATCCTGCCCGCGACCGGTCCGCCGATCGGCGTCGAGCCGGTCGGGCTGATCGAAGTGAGCGCCACGCGGCCTGCGCGGCCTCCGGCCGCTCGAGCCGAGCGCCGCGGGCCGCTCGCTCGATCCTCGCGCGCTAGCTTCGTCGACCGAACGACAGGAGAGAGCGATGGCGACCGAGACCCTGGAGACGATCGAGATTACCCGCGAAGACGGCGTCGACTGGCTGACGCTGAATCGGCCGGGGTCGCTGAACGCGATCAACGGACAGATGGCGAAGGAGCTGCGTGCGTATTTCTGGGCGCTGCAGGACGAGACGGAAACGCGGATCGTCGTGATGCGCGGTGCCGGGACGAGCTTCTGCGCCGGACTCGATCTCCGCGCCGGAGGCAATCCGGTCGATAGCGAGGGCCGCGAGCCGGTCGGGCGCGGCTACGGCTTTCAGGGCTATCTGGCCGACGTCTATGTGATGATGCGGCGCTGTCCCCAGCCGATCATCAGCCTCGTTCAGGGCAACGCCTGCGGCGGCGGCTTCGCCTTCGTGCTCGCGTCCGACGTGCGCATCGCCGCGGAGACGGCCCGCATGAACGCCGCCTTCATCCGGATCGGCCTCTCGGCCTGCGACATGGGCACGAGCTATTTCCTGCCGCGCCTCGTCGGGACCTCGCTCGCCTCGGAGCTGATGCTCACGGGTCGCTTCCTCGAGGCCGACCGGGCGTTGGCCCGGGGACTCGTTTCGGAGGTCGTCCCGGAGGACAGGCTCGCGGAAGCCGTCCGGCCCTATCTCGACGAGATGCTGGCGACGACGCCCCAGGGTCTCCGGATGACGAAGGAGGGGCTCAACATGGCGATCGACGCGACCAGCCTCGAGGCCGCCATGGCGATCGAGAATCGGAACCAGCTGATGTGCGCGCGCACGAAGGACTTCCAGGAGGGGCTCGCCGCCTTTATGGAGAAACGTCCGCCCGTCTACGAGGACCGCTAGGCCCGCGTCAGCGCAGGTTGCGGTCGAAGAGGGCGTGGAGCCGCGCCCAGTGGCGCTCGGCCGCGGGCTTGTCGAAGGTGCCCCTTCGCGTCGGGAAGGCGAAGCCGTGGTGTGTTCCCGGATACCACTCGACGCGGCCCCGCGCGCCGGAGTCGCGCAGGGCGGACTCCACCCGCTCGATCATCTCGGGCGGCGCATACTCGTCTGTCTCGGCGGCAGCGACGTAGAGCTCGGCCTTCGTCGCCGCGAAGCCCAGGTGGGGCGAGTCGTCCTCGTCGACCGCGAGTCGCACGCCGTAGATCGAGGCTGCGCATTTCACCTGTGCGGGATACGCGGCGGCGACGGCGAGCGAGAACGGGCCGCTCATGCAGTAGCCGACGCAGCCGATCCGGCGCTCGTCGGCGAACTCCGCGCTCGAGACGTGATCGAGGAGCGCACGGGTATCGCGTACGATCATGGCGTTCGAGAGCTTTCCCATCAGCGCGAACATCTCGTCCCGGTTCGACCCCGTCTCGAAGTCGAGGACGAAGTCGTCCTTCCAGCGGTAGTAGAGATTCGGGAGGACGACGTAGTAACCGGTCGTCGCGATCCGGCGCGCCATGTCGTGGAGCTCTTCCCGCTTGCCCGGGGCATCCATGTAGAACAGCACGACGGGGAAGGGACCCCCCTCGTCCGGCCGCGTCGTGAAGGCGCTCATCGTCCCCTCTTCGGTGGGGAGCGGAATCTCGGCTTCGATCATGGTCACCTCTCCTTCTCGGGGGACGCGCCTCGCGTCCCGTCTGGCCGTCGATGAAGCGCATCACCGGCGGACGTTTGCGCGGCGAGTCCGATCTCTCGCAGTCCGCGGAAGCGTAGTCGGTGCGGATGGCCCTCCGGAAGCCCTGGCTGCGGTTCCGGCCGCTGCCGTGGACCCGCAGCGGGTGGAGGAGCCGCAGATCTCCGGCCGACATCTCGGGGGGCACGCGGCGGTCGAGGTCGACCTCCTCGATCGCGAAGAAGGCGCCGTTCACGCAGCCGCACGAATCCGTCGCGCGCGTAGGCGGCGCGATCGTCTTCATCGAGAGCAGACGGGGGCACGTGGGACATGGCAGGCCGGGCGGTCTCCTTCGCGCGAGCGGATCAGAAGATCGAGTAGCCGCCGTCGATGCAGAGCGTGTCGCCCGTGTGGAAGTCGGAGGCGCGAGACGCGAGGTAGACGGCGATGCCTTCGAAGTCCTCGATCGTGCCCCAGCGCTTCGCCGGCGTCCGGTGGACGACGGTGTCCCGGAGCTTGTCGTTGTCGCGCATCGGCTGCGTCGCGTCGGTCTCGATCCACCCCGGCTGGAGGTTGTTGACCTGGATGTCGTAGCGGGCGAACTCGATCGCGAGGGAACGGACGAGGCCGCCGAGGGCCGCCTTCGCCGCGGCGTAGGCCGGCATCTTGGCGGCCCCGAATCGCTCGGTGATGGACGAGACCGTGACGAGCTTGCCGCCGCCGCCCCGTTCCTTCATGTGGCGGGCCACTTCCTGGAGCGTCGCGAAAGTCCCGTCGACGTTCATGTCGAGGGTGCGCGCGAAGCGGTCGGGGCTCACCTTCAACGGGTCGTAGCCGTCCCCGCCGCCGGCGTTCGCGAAGCACGCGTCGATCCGGCCGAGCTGTGAGACGGTCTCACGGCAGGCGGCGCGGACGGTCTCGGGATCGGTGATGTCGCAGGGCAGGCCGATCACGCGCGTGCCGAAGGCGCCGAGCGTCTCGGCGGCCCGGGCGTTGTCCTCGGCGTTGCGCGCCCAGATCGCGACGTCGGCGCCCGCGCGCGCGAGTCCGCGCGCGAAGCCGAATCCGATTCCCTTGTTGCCACCGGTCACGACCGCGACTCGGCCGCGCAGGTCGAAGAGGTCGTTCGTTCCGCTCATTCCGCCTCGTCTCCGCTGCGGTCCCGGCCGCGGAAATCCCCGAAGGCCTTGTCGCGTTCCTCGAGGGCCTCGTTCAGGTCTTCGGTGATCTTCTTCAAGTAGGCACGGGCCGACTTCTGGTGGAAGCCGAGGGTCTGGATCTCCGTGCCGGCGCGGATCGCCGCGCGGACGCCCATGATCTCCATGGCGCGATGGACCGAGCGCTTGTTCAGCTGCTGGAGGTCCGTCGGGATCTTCGCGACCCGCTCGGCGATCGCGAGCACTTCGTCTTCGAGCGCTTCGTCCGGGAACCACCGATTGGCGAGGCGCATGCGGCAGGCCTCCGGGCCGTCGACGGCGTCGCCCGTCAGCATCAGCTCCATGGCGTCGCGCATGCCTGCGAGCCAGGGATGGAACTGGTTGTCCGGCGGGCTCATCAGGCGAACCGGCGGGTAGCCGATCTGCGCGGTCTCCGCGACGTACGCGAGGTCGCAGGAGGCCATCAGCTCGGATCCGCCGGCGAGGCAATAGCCATGGACCTGCGCGATCACCGGCTTGGCGAGGTCCCAGATCCGGAAGGCCCCGTCCACCACGTGTCGCGGCCAGAAGCCGTCGCCCATGGTCGAGGGGTAGGGCAGGTCCTTCTGGTTGTCGCTCGAGAGGTCGTAGCCCGACGAGAACGAGGAGCCCGCCCCGCGCAGGACGACGACCCGGACGTCGCGGTCGGCGTCCGCACGGTGGAGCGCGTCGAAGAGCTCGCCGCGCAGCGGGTTCGAGAGGGCGTTGCGCTTCTTCGGCCGGTTGAGGGTCAGGCGGCGGACGAAGGGACGGGGGTCGTCCTCGAGGACGAGGGGGGCAGGAGCTGCGGACATCGGGACCTCGTTGGCTGGACCGCCGACGATACCAGCACGAAGCGGACGTCGATCGGTCGGATTCGCGCGGGCCAGAACCCCCGTTCAGAGAGGCGCCGCGTAGGCGGCCGCGAGGCGCTCGGCCTGCTCGGCGAGCACGGCGTCGTCGCCCCGATTCTTGCCGTGGACGCCGAAGCGCTCCCCCGCGCGCCGAGGAATCAGGTGCATGTGGTAATGGAAGACGGTCTGGCCCGCGGCCGCCCCGTTCAGCTGCATGATCGCGATGCCATCCGGCGAGAAGACGCGGTCGAGGGCGTGGCCGAGGTCGACGGACGCCTGCATGACCGCAGCCAGGTCTTCGCGCTCGACGTCGAACAGCGTCACGCCGTGCCGCTTGGGGACGATCAGCGTGTGTCCCGCGTGGGCCGGGAAGAGGTCCATGAAGACGAGGATCCGCTCGTCCTCGTGGACGCGATGCGCCGGCGCGCGGCCCGCCACGATGGCGCAGAAGATGCAGTCCGCGGGTTCGGTCGGGGCGGCCATCGAGAACTCCTTCGAGCCGAAGCTAGGCGAGGCGCGCACGCCGCGCCGCTTTGCGCCCAGGGTGGGGCGTCCGTAACGTCGGCCTGCACGACCGAGGAGGAACGCGATGAGCACGGACGTCTCAGGCGCCCCGACCCCCGAAGAGATCAAGGCCTTCTCTCTCGAGGTGTGGGGCTACAAGAAGGGCGAGGTCGTATCGCTCATGATCTACCTTGGTGACCAACTCGGTCTCTATCGGGCGCTGGACGGCGCGGGCCCCGTGTCGGCGTCGGAGTTGGCCGAGAAGACGGGGCTGCACGAGCGCTGGCTCCTCGAGTGGCTGCGCGGCCAGGCGGCGGCGAAGCTGCTCGACTATCCCGCCCCGGATCGATTCGAGCTCTCCGCCGCCGGTTCGCTCGTCCTGGCGAACGAGGCCGACAGCCTCGTGTTCGCGGCGGGGGCCTTCGGAGCGCCCATGGGGCCGGAGATCGCGGAGCGACTCGTCGACGCGTTCCGCACGGGGATCGGACTGTCGTACGAAGACCTCGGCCCGAATGCCGCCCATCGCACCGAGAGGATGCTCGGCCCCTGGACGCGGCAGGCCCTGGTGCCGCGGATCCTGCCCGCCCTCGACGGGGTCGTCGAAAAATTGAGTTCCGGTGCGAAGGCGGCGGACGTCGGCTGCGGTTCGGGCGTCGCGTTGCTCGCCATGGCCGAGGCGTTCCCGGCGTCCGAGTTCCACGGCTACGACCCGTCGTCGATCGCGATCGACCGGACGCGCGCGAAGGCGGAGGGGGCCGGTCTCGAGAACGTTCGCCTGCACGCCGCAGGAGGCGAGTCCCTGCCTTCGGAAGGGGACTTCGACTTCCTGCTGACGTTCGACTGTCTGCACGACATGACCCGACCCGCCGAGGTGATCGCCTCGATCCGTCGCGCGCTGCGGCCCGACGGGACCTGGCTGATCAAGGACATCCGGAGCCAGCCGCGCTTCGAGGACAACCTCGGTCATCCGATGCTGGCCATGCTCTACGGCTTCTCGGTGTCCGCCTGCATGTCGTCGGCCCTCTCGGAGCCGGACGGCGCGGGGCTCGGGACCCTCGGCTTCAATCCGGAAGTGGCGGAGCGCATGGTCCGGGAAGCGGGCTTCGAGCGTTTCCTGATACACGACTTCGACGACCCGACGAACCTCTATTACGAGGTCCGGCCCTGAGGCCTCGTCGGTGCGGCGCTGAGGGCGCCGACGGCCCGAGCTGAGCGCTCCAACGGCCCGAGCTGAGGGCGCCGACGGCCCGGGCTGAGGGCTCCACGGGCTCGAGGCCGAGGGCTCCGGTCCGGTGCGTCGGGCGGGCGGCAGGACACGCGGCGGCGGCCTACCAGCCGTCGAGGTGCATCACGTCCTTCGCCGCCGGGCGCGTCGCGCGCTTGAAGGTCTTGCCGGTGTAGAAGCCGACCGGGATCAGGACGCCCTGCGACACGTGGTCCGGGAGACCGAGCGCCTCGGCCATCGGCGCCGTGTGGCCGTCGAGGTGGATCGTGGTCCAGCAGCTGCCCAGGCCGCGCGCACGCGCCGCCAGCATGAAGGACCAGGCACCGGGGAGGATCGAGCCCCACATGCCGACCTGCATGCCGGGGGAGAGCTGGTCGACCGGGGCGTTGCCGCAGACGAGTACGAGAACCGGATAGTCCTCGAAGTGATCCGTCTGCCAGCGCGCCAGATCGAATCCGCCGGCCGCCTCGCGCGCAGGATCCTGCGCGGCGTGATGGTCGATGTAGGGATGGTGGGCCGCGCGGTAGACGTCCCCGACGGCCTTCTTCTTCTCGGGGCTCGTGACGACGACGAAATGCGGCACGGCGGAACCCACACCGGCGTTCGTCGACGCTCCCGTTCCGCAAGGCGCCTGCAGCGCCACGTCGACGCACGCTTCGATCAGGGAGAGCGGGACTTCTCGGTCGAAGTCGATCCGCTTGCGCACCCCTCGCGTCGTGGTGAGCAGCTCGTCCGCGTTCTGGAGATCGATCATGCGCTCTCCCGGTCGGTTCGCGCGCGCCTCCGCCGGTGCCCGGATCGCGGCGGCCTAGAGGCCCTGCAGGCTCGCGTAGCGATCGCGGTGGAAGGCCTGGTTCCCGTAGGTCGCCTCCGCGGCGCGGGCGCGCTTCAGGTAGAGCCCGGCGTCGAACTCGTCCGTCATGCCGATGCCGCCGTGGATCTGGATCAGCTCGTTCGACATGTGATGGAGGAAGTCGCCGGCCTTGGCCTTCGCGAGGGAGCAGAGAAGCGCGGTGTTCTCGGCGCCTTCGTCGATCGCGGACAGCGCCGCTTCGACGCAGGAGCGCGCCATCTCCATCTCGGTGAAGAGGTTCGCCGCGCGGTGGCTCAGGCCCTGGAAGGAGCCGATCACCTGCCCGAACTGCACGCGGTTCTTCAGGTAGTCGAGGGTCATGTCGAAGGACTGCGCCGCGGTCCCGAGCATCTCCGCCGCGAGCGCGGCCCGCGCCCGATCGAGGATCCGGTCGAGCACCTCGGCGGCGCCGTCGACCTCGCCGAGCACGTCCTCCGACGAGACGCGGACGCCGGAGAAGGTGACGTTCGCGTAGCCGCGGCTGTCGGCGAGCGAGAGGCGTGCGCGGCCGATGCCCGCGGTGTCGCCCTCGACGAGGAAGAGCGTGAGCCCGCGCTCGTCGCCGGCGGCCCCGCTCGTGCGGGCCACGACGACGAAGGCGTCCGCGACGAGGCCTTCGAGCACGTGGACCTTGCGGCCCTCGAGGACGAAACCGTCGCCGTCCGCCTCGGCGGTCAGCCGGGTCTGGAGCGGCGCGTGCCGCGGCCCCTCGTCGACGGCCAGCGTCACGATCGACGTGCCGTCGGCGATGCTCGGGAGCCAGGTCGCCTGCTGGGCCTCGTTGCCGGCGAGCGCGAGGGCCGAGGCGCCCACGATGCCGGAGGCGAAGAGCGGCGAGGCCGTGAGCTGGCGTCCGAGCTCTTCGAGCACGATGCCCGCGGTCAGGTGCCCCATCGCGACGCCGCCGTGCTCCTCGGGAACGAGGATCCCGGCCCAGCCCATCTCGGTGATGCTCTGCCAGGTCTTGCGGTCGAAGCCCGCTTCCGTCTTCGCGTCGCGCATCTCGCGAAACTTCGACACGGGCGCCTCTTCGGCCGCCCAGGACTTCGCCTGCTGCTTGAGGAGTTCCTGTTCTTCGGTCAGTGCCGCCATGTTCTCGTTCTCTCGCTGGGGGAGGAGGGGGTCGGCGCACGCGGCGCCGAGGCCGCGTGCTCAGCCCTTCTGGGTCGTCTCGGGCAGGCCGAGGATGTTCTTCGCGATGATGTTGTTCTGGATTTCGAAGGAGCCGCCGTAGATCGACATCGCCTTGGCGGAGAGCCAGCCGCGCACCGCTGCCAGCTCGTGGGCTTCGAAATCGTCGCCCTCCCAGCCGAGGCCCTGGTGGCCCAGGATCTCGAGCGTGAGCTCGTCCTTCTCCTGGGACACCGTCGAGGCGGCGTTCTTCAGGATCGACGCTGCGGCGCTCACCTTGTGGTTGCCCT
>JBCCZJ010000037.1:0-18635 GCA_039187915.1 Myxococcota bacterium | reverse complement strand
GGAAGCTGGACCTTCGAGCGCTACCGCGCCGCCCCTGGCTGAACGCCGCCCTCGGACCGCGGTCCAGTGCGCCGCCTCAGGGCGCGGGACGGAGCCTCGAGCGGTGGCGCCGCCTCAGGGCGCGGGACGGAGCCTCGAGCGGTGGCGCCGCCTCAGGGCGCGGGACGGAGCATCGACCAGACGCGGGGTCCGTTCGGGACGTGCAGCTCTTCGACGACTTCGAAGCCGTGCTTCCGGTAGAAGGGCACGTTGTCGGCCTTCGAGGATTCGAGATACGACGGGATGCCCTCGCGATCGGCGCGGGCGAGCACGGGCTCCATCAAGGCGGAGCCGATGCCGCGGCCCTGGCGGGGCGGGTCCGTGCCGAGGGCCGCCAGGTAGTAGTGAGGCTCGCGGAGTCGGTGGGCGCCGGTGAACTCGCCGAGGCGCATGGCGCGGCGGACCCCGAAGCCCGCGATCGAGAAGAAGCGCAGCGCGATCCGCAGGTTCTGTCCCAGGCCCAGGTTGCCTTCGGACGGGAGCTGCCAGATCGCGGCGCCCTCGACCGCATCGGTCGTCAGGACGTGGGCCGTCCCGGCCATCGAGTCGACCGCCAGCCCGGAGAAGCGGGCCCACTTGCGCGAGCGGGTGCGCGGGTTCGGGAAGAGGTGGGTCGCGACCGGGTCGTCGTGGAAGGCGCGGCCGAGCACGTCGAGCACGCTGCGCCGCTCGTCGTCGCGCGGGGGACGAACGGCGGGTCGCCTCGGTCCGAAGTCGAAGGACTCCTGGATCTCGTCAGCGTTCTCGTTCTGCGGCGCGCGGGCTCGGGTCACGGGCGCGTGGGGCCTCTAGTCGGAGAGGAGCGCCGACGAGCCTCCCGTCGCCGGCGGATCGAAGTGTTCCCCATTCCGGTCGAGCCACACAAGGGTTTCGACGTGTCCCGTGAACGGGAAGAAGTCGAGGATCTCGGCTCCGGCGAGCCGCATCCGTCCCTCCTCGAGGAGCCGCGGGAGCTCCTCGAGGAGCCGCGGCAGGCCGCACGCGAGGTAGACGAGACGTCGGGGTGGGGTCTCGACGAGTGCCTCGAGGAGCGCGGCGTCGAGTCCCTTGCGCGGCGGATCGACGATCACGACGTCGGCGTCCGCCAGGCCTTCGAGGCACTCCCCGGCGGCGCCCTCGAGCCTTCGGGCGCGGGCGCGTTCCGCCCGGGGTCGCGCCGCCAGGCCGCGCGCGAGCCCTTCGAGCCCGGCCGGGCTGCGTTCGTTGAAGTGGACCGGGCCGCGCGCGAGCAGGCCCAGGCCGATGGCGCCGACGCCGCAGTAGGCCTCGAAGACGCTTGCGCCGTCCGGCACGAGCGCGTGGATCCGCTCCACGGCCCGCTCGAAGAGCGGGAGATGATTCTGGCCGAAGGCGGTCGGCGGAAAGAAGACGTCGACGCCGCCGAGCCGTTCCCGGACGACCGGTTCGCCGGACAGGTGGATCGTGCTGGCGCCGAGGATGACGTTGCTCCGCGCGGGCTGCGCGTTGAAGAAGAGCCCTTGCAGCGCATCGCCCATCGCGGCCGCGAAGGCGTCGGGCAGCCTTTCCAGCACCTCCGGCGATTCGCCGTTGCCGACGAGCACGACCTGGACCCGCTGCGTCGCCCGCTCGACCACGAACTGCGCGTAGCGCAGGGCGCCGCGATGCGGCGCGTCGGCGTAGGGCGCGACGCCCGTCGCCCGGATCGCCCGCTTCAGGTGGGCGGCCGCCTCGTTGATCGCGGGGTGGTGGACGGCGCAGCGTGGGGTGTCGACGATGCGGTGCGACCCTGCCTGGAAGAGGCCGATCTTGGGGCTTCGGGGGCGACCGCGAACGGCCAGGCGGGCGCGGTGACGATGCCCCGCGCCGCCCGCCGCATGGATGCGGGGCGCGGGCAGGCCGTGGGCTTGGCAGAGCCGCGTCACGGCGGCGACCGCGTCGGGCGCCGGCGCGGGGTCGCCGAATCGTGCGCAGCCCGGACAGGGCGGACGGTGGGAGCAGGGCACGGGCGTCGACACGCGAAGACGGTAGCGCTGGCGCTCCCTCGCGGTCGCTTCGCGTCTCGCTGCTACTTTCCGGCCATGCAGCGGCGACGGAAGAGCGGAGGGGCTTCGCGCAGGGGCGGAGCGAGCGCTCCGACGCTCCCGCGCGAGGCCTTTCTCGCGACGACGCCCGAAGACGTCGCGGCGCGCGGCTGGGATCGCGTCGACGTACTCTTCGTCACCGGCGATGCCTACGTCGATCATCCCTCCTTCGCGATGGCGATCCTCGGCCGCTGGCTGGAGGCGCACGGCTTCCGCACGGCGATCCTCGCGCAGCCGGACTGGCGGAGCGCCGACGCCTGGAAGGCCTTCGCGCCGCCGCGGCTCTTCTGCGCCGTGAGCGCCGGCAACATGGACTCGATGATCAATCACTACACGGCGAACCGGAAGCGGCGCAACGCGGACGCCTATTCGCCGGGCGGCCGGATCGGGCTGCGGCCGGATCGCCCGACGGCCGTCTACGCGCAGCGGTGTCGCGAGGCGTTCAAGGGCGTGCCGGTGATCAGCGGGGGCGTGGAGGCCTCGCTTCGAAGGATCGCCCACTACGACTACTGGAGCGATCGCGTCTGGCCCTCGAACCTCGTGACCTCGAAGGCCGACCTGCTCGGCTACGGCATGGGCGAATCGGTCGTGCTCGAGATCGCCCAGCGTCTCGACCGGGGCGAGTCCCTGGCGTCGCTGCGGGATCTCGACGGTGTGGCCTATCTGCTGGGAAAGAACGAGCCGCTGCCCGCGCATCCGCGCGTCGAGACGGTGGACCTGCCGGCGCTCGAAGCGGTCGAGGCGAGTCCCGAGGCCTTCGCGGAGATGACGCGCAAGCTCCATCACGAGACCAACCCGCGCAACGCCCGCCGTCTCGTCCAGCCCCACGGCGATCGGCGGGTGGTGATCAATCCGCCTGCCGCGGCCCACGACGAGCCGACGATGGACCGACTCCACGAGCTGCCCTACACGCGTCGGCCGCATCCGGACTACGACGCGCCGCCGCCTGCCTGGGAGACGATCCGCGATTCGGTCCAGATCATGCGAGGCTGCTTCGGCGGCTGCACGTTCTGTTCGATCACGATGCACCAGGGCCGCGAGATCCAGAGCCGCAGCCCCGACTCGATCCTGCGCGAGGTCGAGGCCCTCGCTTCGGCGCCGGACTTCAAGGGCAGCGTGAGCGACCTCGGCGGGCCGACCGCGAACATGTACCGCATGCGCTGTTCGAAGCCGGAGGTCGAAGCGAAGTGTCGGCGGCTCTCGTGCGTGCATCCGAAGATCTGCAAGCTGCTCGACACGAATCACGCGCCGACCCTCGACCTGATGCGCCGTGCGCGCAAGGTCGACGGCGTGAAACGCGTGCACATCGCCTCCGGGATCCGCATGGATCTGGCCGCGGACTCGCCCGAGTACCTCGACGAGCTGGCCGCCCATCACGTCGGTGGACACCTGAAGGTCGCGCCCGAGCACGTGAGCGACCGGGTCCTCGACCTCATGAAGAAGCCGGGGCGGGGCAGCTTCGAGATCTTCGCGGAGCGCTTCGAGGCGGCGTCGAAACGCGCGGGCAAGGAGCAGTACCTCGTGCCCTACTTCATCGCGAGTCATCCCGGCTCGACCGCCGACGACATGATCGAACTCGCGATCTTCCTGAAGGAGCGCGGCTACCGCCCGCGGCAGGTTCAGGACTTCATCCCGGCGCCGATGGACATCGCGACCTGCATGTACTTCACGGGGATCGACCCGCTCACGATGAAGCCCGTCCCGGCGGCGAAGCGCGTGCAGGATCGGAACGTCCAGCGCGCGCTGCTCCAGTTCTTCGCGCCGGAGAACTGGCGCACCGTTCGCGATGCGCTGGTTCGCGCCGGGCGCCAGGGCCTGATCGGCGACGGGCCGGACTGCCTGATCCCGGCGCGGCCGCCGCGCACGGTGAAGAAGGGCGGCCGGGACGCGGGCGTGCAGGGCGGCTACCGGCGGCCTTCCCGGGATCGCGGCCGGGGTCGGCGCGAGGGAAGTCGCAGCTGACTCGATCGTGACGACGGGGGCTTGCGGGCGAACCTTCATGCGCCGTGTCCAGGTCCGAAAGCGGCGAATGCGCCGCGACGCGAGCGCTAGATTGGCCGCATGGACGCCGGCCCCGTTTCCTCGCATCCGCCCGACGCCGCCCGCCTCGCGGACGTCCTCACGGGAGAACTGCCGCCGGCCGCGTGCTACCGCCTGCTCGCGGCCCGGGACGTGCGCTTCGACGGCCGCTTCTTCGTCGGCGTGACGTCGACCGGGATCTTCTGTCGTCCGATCTGCCCGGCGCCGACGCCGAAGGCGCACAACTGCACGTTCTGGAGGAGCGCCGCCGCGGCGCAGGCGGCGGGCTTCCGGCCCTGCCTGCGCTGCCGGCCCGAGGCGGCGCCCGGGACGCCCGCCTGGCGCGGCACCGGTGCGACGGTCAGCCGCGCCCTGCGCTTGATCGAGGGCGGGGCGCTCGACGGCGCCGGATCGGTCGCGGATCTCGCGGCGCGGCTCGGAATCGGGGACCGCCATCTGCGTCGGCTCTTCGATCGGCATCTCGGGACGAACCCGGCTGCGGTCGCGCGGCTCCGACGGGTGCTCTTCGCGAAGCAGCTCCTCGACGAGACGAGGCTGCCGATGACCGAGGTCGCGCTCGCAGCGGGCTTCACGAGCCAGCGGCGCTTCAACGCTTGTCTGCGCGAGGTCTACGGACAGCCGCCGAGCGCGCTGCGCCGGGCCCGACGGCTCGGCGCGGCGAAGGCGGGGCCGCTTCGGCTGAGCCTGCCGTACCGTCCGCCCTTCGCCTGGGACGCGCTCGTCGGGTTCCTGCGCGGTCGCGCGATCCCCGGCGTCGAGTCGGTCGACGGAGCGCGCTATGCGCGCGCGATGCGGGTCGGCGACGGCGTCGCGACCGTCCGCGTGGCAAACGAGCCCGAGCGATCCCGGCTCGGCGTCGAAGTCGTGCTCGAGGGGACGCACGCGCTCTTCGACGTCGCGCGGCGACTGCGGCGTCTGTTCGATCTCGAAGCCGATCCGGTCTCGATCGACGACGCGCTCGGACGCGTGCGCAGTCTCGCGCGGCACGTGCAGGCGGTGCCCGGCGTGCGGGTGCCGGGTGCCGTGGACGGTTTCGAGACCGCCGTTCGCGCGGTGCTTGGACAGCAGGTCAGCGTCAAGGGGGCGACGACGATCTCGGGCCGGATCGTCGAGCGGTTCGGGACGCCGCTGCCCGCGCGGCTCGTCTCGGACGACGCGGTCCGCGCGCTCTTCCCGACGCCCGAGACCCTCGTCGAAGCGCCGCTCGAAACGGTCGGGCTGCCGCGCGCCCGAGCCGAGACGATCCGCGGACTGGCGGCCGCGGTGCTCGAACGGCCGTCGCTCCTCGACCCGGCGCCGGCCCTCGACGACGCGATCGCGGATTGGTCCGCGCTTCGGGGGATCGGCCCCTGGACCGCCCACTACGTGGCCATGCGGGTGCTCGGCGAGCCGGACGGGCTGCCGGTCGGAGATCTGGGGCTCCGGAAGGCGCTGGCGCAGAAAAGGGCCGTAGAACCGGTCTCTTCAGGGGAAGTCGAGAAGCGACTCGAGCCTTGTCGGCCCTATCGGGCCTACGCAGCCCTGCGGCTCTGGGACGGGCTCGGCGGAGGCTGAGGCACCGCGTCCGATGGAGGCCCGCCGCTTGCGCGCCGAGGAGGGCTTCAGCGCCCTTCCTGCTCCTGGCGAAGGGTCGAGATGTGCACGATGCCGAAGAGGAAGGTGTGCCAGATTTCCTGGATCAGCGGGCGCTCGCTCTTGCGGAGCACCGGCAGGAAGAAGAGGCACTCGATCGCGTGCACGGCGGCGAGGACGCCGAAGAGCGCGCGGCCGCCGGGGCCGAACGAAGCCGCGTCGAGCGGCGGGAAGTAGCAGGCGGTCGCGAAGAGCCATGCGATCCCGAGCATCGCCTTCCCGACCGGGTAGATGCCTTCGCCCTGCTGCTGATCCGCCATGGTGATGTCTTCGCCTCCCCGCGGCCGGTGGGTTTCGGCATGGTCCGACCGCGTCCCGGAATGATAGCTTTCGTGCGCCCGGGCGACGCGCGTTCCGGTCGGCAGGAGACGGGATGAGCACGGAGCGGACGACGGTGGCGGAATGGCGGGCGGATCTCGAGGCCCACGCGGCTTCGGTCCACTCCCAGGGCGGCGAAGACGGCGTCCTGCTGCGTCTGTTCGAGCGGATCGGCGCACGCCATCGCCGCTTCGTCGAGTTCGGCGCGTGGGACGGCGTGCATCTCTCGAACACCGCGAACCTGCGGCTCCACCACGGCTGGTCCGGTCTCCTGATGGAGGGCAGCGATCGCGCCGACGGCGAGCTCGTCCGACGGGAGCGGATCGACGCGGAAAACGTCGAAGGGCTCTTCGATCGGTACGGGGTTCCGGAGGACGTCGACCTCCTCTCGATCGACATCGACGGCAACGACTACTGGGTCTGGAACGCGCTCCGTCGCTACCGGCCGAGGGTCGTGATCGTCGAGTACAACGTCTTCTTCCAGTCCGGGATCGCGAAGACGATCGCCTACGACGCGAGCCACGAGTGGGACAAGGAACGCTTCGGGCTCTATCACGGCGCCAGCCTGGCGGCCTTCCACAAGCTCGCGACGGCGAAGGGCTACGTGCTCGCCTGGACCGAGCCCTATGCGCCGAACGCGATCTTCGTGCACGAGGATGCCTGGCCGGAGCACATCGCGCGGCCGGCCCTCTCGGACTGGACGCGATGGGACTGGCCCGAAGAGGGATACCGCGAGCCCACGCCGCCGCCGGGGGGGCGCTGGGTCACGGTCTAGTCTGCGCCCGTGCGGCTCGCGTCCGGGTTCGCACGTCCGTCCTCAGATCGGGGTCGGGTGCGCGCGCGGAGGGCGCTCGGGCGGCAGGTCCGGCCGTCCCGCGATCCGGTCCGCTGCGCGCTCGGCGACCATCATGACCGGCGCGTAGATGTTGGCGTTCGTGATCTTCGGCAGGACCGACGCGTCGACCACGCGTACGCCGTCGAGGCCCCGGACGCCGAAGGTCGTCGGGTCGACGACGGCGTCGTCGTCGGTGCCCATGCGGCAGGTGCCGCTCGGGTGGAGCGCCGTCTCGCCTTCGCGCGCGACCCACTCGAGGATCTTCTTCTCGCCGCGCACGTCCGGCCCGGGCGCGATCTCGCCGCCGTCGAAGGGTCGGAATGCACGCTGGCCGAGCAGGTGGCGTGCCACCTCGATCGCTTCGACCCACTCGCGTCGGTCCTGATCCGTCGAGAGGTAGTCGAATCGGAGGCGCGGCGGGACGCGCGGGTCGTCGCTGCGCAGACGCAGCTCGCCGCGCGCGTCGGAGAGCATGGGGCCGATGTGGAGCTGGTAGCTGTGTCCGGGAACCGGGCGCGCACCGTCGTAGCGGATCGCCAGGGGCAGGAAGTGGATCATCAGGTTCGGATAGGGCGCATCGGGTCGGCTGCGGACGAACCCGCCGGCCTCGAAGTGATTGGTCGTGCCCGGGCCGCGGCCGAAGAGCCACTGCAGTCCGATCCAGGGCCGGCGCCACATCGCCACCTGCGGCGCCATCGAGACCGGCTGCGTGCACGCGTGCTGGACGTAGACCTCGAGGTGGTCCTGCAGATTGCGCCCGACCCCCGGCAGGTCGTGTCGGACGTCGACGCCGGCCTCGCGCAGGACGGCGGCCGGGCCGATGCCCGAGAGCTGCAGGAGCTGCGGCGTGTTGATCGCCCCGCCACAGCAGATCACGTCGTCGGCCGCGACGAAGCGGCGCCGCCCGCGATGGTCGATCTCGACGCCATCGGCGCGGCGTCCGTCGAGCACGATCTTGCGCGCGCGAAGGCGTTCGTCCAGACGTCGAGGTTCGGCCGGCCGCGCACCGGATGGAGGTAGGCACGCGCCGCGCTCCAGCGACGTCCTCGCCGGACGTTGCGGTCGAAGCGGCCGAAGCCCTCCTGACGCGCGCCGTTCACGTCGTCGGTCAGGCCGAAGCCGGCCTGCTCGGCGGCCGCGAAGAGCGCGTCGAAGAGGGGGCCCTCCGCGGGGCCGCGCTCCAGGTGGAGCGGTCCGTCGCGTCCGCGCCAGGCGTCCTCGCCCGTCGTCGTCGACTCCATGCGCTTGAAGTAGGGGAGGCAGTGGGCGTGACTCCAGTCGGCGAGGCCCTCGGCTTCGGCCCAGCCGTCGTAGTCGAGCGGGTGGCCGCGCTGGAAGATCATGCCGTTGATGCTGCTCGAGCCTCCGAGCACGCGGCCGCGCGCCTGGGACATGCGCCGGCCGGCCATGTGCGGTTCCGGCTCGGAGAGGTAGCCCCAGTCGTAGAAGCGGTTGCCGGGCGGGATCATCAGCGCGGCCGGCATGTGGACGCCGACGTCGAAGCGCCAGTCGCTGCGTCCCGCTTCGACGAGCAGCACGCGTCGGCCCGGATCCGCGCTCAGCCGATTCGCGAGCACGCAGCCCGCCGAGCCGCCGCCGAGGATCACGGTGTCGTAGTGGAGCGTCGCCACGTCAGTCGATCTCGGGGCGCGTCAGTCGGTCGAGCGCTGCGAGCGTGCGCCGTCCCGAGTCGGGGTCGAACTCGTTGAGACCGAGCAGGGCGGACAGCCAGAGCCCGTCGGCGGCGAGCCGGACGATCGTCGCGGTCGTCTCGTCGATGCCGTCGGTGGCGAGCCGAGCGTGCCAGCGGGCGAAGTGCGCACGCACCTGCTCGAGGTGCGCCGAGTCGCGGCCGAGGGTGGCGAGGATCGCGGCCATCAATTGGGCGGAGTTGTCGGCGGGCTTGCCCTCGGCGGTCACGGTCGTGGCGAGGTAGGCCCGCGTGAACGCGCCGGTCTCCGCGCCGTCGCTCGCCGCGAGGGCGTCGAGCTGCGCGTCGAAGCCTGCGAGCATTCGCTCACAGAGCCCGGAGACGAGCGCTTCCTTCGAGCGGAAGTGGTAGAGCAGGCCGCCCTTGCTGATGCCGGCGTCCGCCGCGATCGCGTCGAGGACGAGGCCGCTCGGCCCTTCGGCGAGCAGGCGGGCTTCGGCGGTGTTCAGGATTTGCTCGCGGGTCTCGGCCACCCGAACACTATACCGTCCGGACGGTCAAGCGCTCTGCCGGGGTCAACGGGCCTGCAGGATCAGATCACCCTTGTCATTCGAACTCTCTTTTTTGTACGATCCCTCCAATTCCATGGTCGCCGAATCCCCGAAGCCCGACGGAACGCCGCTCCCGAAGGCGCAGCGAACCCGCCTGCGCCTGGTTCAGGCCGTGCGCGACGAGATCGAAGCGACCGGCGCGTTCACCGCCGACCTCGCGGCCCGCCGAGCGGGCAGCGCGACGGCGACCTTCTACAACCACCTCCCTTCGAAGGAGGCTGCGCTCGAAGCGGTCTACGTGGAGCTGATGGACGAGCTGGTGGAGGCGGTCGCGCGCCTGCTGCGGATCGAGCGCGTCCTCGAGGTCGGACTCGAGGCGTTCGTCGGGGAATGGGTGCTGGGCGTCGCCTCGTTCTTCCGCCGCAACGCGCGGGTCTTCAGCGCGGCCCAGGTCGCGCTGCCGGATTCGAAGGCGATGCGCGACGTGTTCCGTGACCGCGAGGCGGCGGCGCTCGAGACCTATGCGCGCTTCGTGCAGCTCGGGCAGGCGGCGCGGGTCGTCCGCGCCGGTGACGTCGCGGCGATGGCGCAGGTGATGATGGTGACGAGCGAGGGGTGGCTCCATCCCTCGGTGCAGACGATCGAAGCGGGCGATGCCTTCCACACGGAACTCACGGACGCCGTCGTGAGGATGCTCGCCCCGGACGAAGAGGGAAACGAATGACGATTCGCGTGCTCGGTGGGAATCAGACGGATTTCGCCCGGAACTGGACGAGGGAAGGCCTGGACATCAGTGACCTCTTCCGGAGCGTGATCGAGACGACGCTCGATCGCGCCGCGGTCGATCCGGCGCAGATCGAGAGCATCCACGTCGGCAACGCGTTCGGGCAGCTCTACACGGGGCAGGGGCATCTCGGCGCCATGCCGGCGACGGTCGTGCCCGAGCTCTGGGGCAAGCCGGCGATGCGCCACGAGGCGGCCTGCGCGTCGGGGTCGATCGCGACGCTCACGGCGATGGCCGAGATCGAGAGCGGGCGGTACGACTGCGTGCTCGTGCTCGGGGCGGAGCTCGAGAAGACGATGCCCGGCGCCGAAGCGGCACGGGTGCAGGAGGCGGCCGCCTGGGTCGGGCGCGAGACCGACGTCGAGGAGGCGATCTGGGCCTCGATGTTCGATCGCGTCGCGGCGGAGTACGACGCGCGCTACGGCCTCGACGAGCAGCACCTGCGCGCGATCGGGGAGATCAATCTCTCGAACGCGAAGGCGAACCCGAACGCGCAGACCCGTGGCTGGGCGCTCGGCCCGGAGAGCTTCGCCGCCGACGACGCCGCGAATCCGCGCGTGGCCGGGCGGCTCCGTCGCAACGACTGCTGTCAGATCACCGACGGCGGTGCCGGCGTCGTCCTCGTGTCCGAGCGCTGGCTCGCGGAACAGGGCCGCCTCGCGGACGGCGCCGTGATCGCGGGCTGGGGCCATCAGACCGTCGGCCTCTCGAACGAGTCGAAGCTGTCGCGGAGTCGGGGCGAGACCTTCGTCATGCCTCACGTCCGCAAGGCGATCACCGACGCCTGGTCTCGCGCTGGAATCGAAGGCGCCGGGGATCTCCATGCCATCGAGACCCACGACTGCATGACACCGAGCGAGTACATGGCGATCGACCACTTCGGTCTGACGCCGCCCGGGCAGAGCTGGCAGGCGGTCGAGAACGGCGACCTGCTGCGCGCCGGCGGATCGACGCCGATCAACCCGAGCGGCGGTCTGATCGGCGGGGGGCACCCGGTCGGCGCGACGGGGATCCGCATGCTGGTCGACGCCGCGGCACAGGTGACCGGACGGGCCGGCGAGACCCAGGTCGAGGGCGCGTCCCGGGTCCAGACGCTCAACATCGGCGGCAGCACCGCCACCACGGTCAGCTTCGTCGTCGAAGCGCCGAACGCCGGGAGGACCCCGTCATGAAGACCGAGATCCACGCACGCTTCGACTCGAATCTGCCCGCGGACGACGACCATCCCTACCGCACGGGCGCCTGGCGACCGCAGACGACGGAGTACGACGCCTGGGACCTCGAGGTCCAGGGCGAGATCCCGCGTGACCTGGCCGGCGTCTATCTGCGCAACACCGAGAACCCGCTCCTCGACCCGATCTCGCGCTACCACCCCTTCGACGGCGACGGGATGCTCCACTCGATCTCGTTCGAGGACGGAGAGGCGGTCTACCGCAACCGCTTCGTGAGAACCGACGGGTTCGCCCTCGAGCGGGCGGCCGGCGAGTCGCTGTTCGCCGGCGCGGCGGAGAACCCGGCGCGCGCGAAGCAGACCTGTGATCTCGGGGCGCGGCCGAACATGAAGGACGCCTCGAGCACCGACATCGTCGTCCACAACGGCGAAGCGCTCTCGAGCTTCTGGCTCTGCGGCGACCTGTACCGCCACGACCCGAAGACCCTGGAGGCCCTCGGCAAGGCGGACTTCGGCGGGCGCTTCCCGAAGGAGGGGATCTCGGCCCATCCCAAGATCGACGAGGTCACGGGCGAGATGCTCGTCTTCAACTACTCGACGGAAGCGCCCTACATGCATTACGGCGTGGTCGACGGGACCGGCGACCTCGTGCACTACACCGACGTGCCGCTGCCCGGCCCGCGCACGCCGCACGACATGGCCTTCACCGAGCACTTCGCGATCCTGAACGACTGCCCCATGTTCTGGAACCCGGAGCTCCTGGCGAAGGGCTTCCACGTCTCGACGTACTACCCGGAGCTGCCGACCCGATTCGGGATCCTGCCGCGGCGGGGATCGGGCGAGGACGTCCGGTGGTTCGAGGCCGACCCGACCTACGTGCTCCACTGGATCAACGCATACGAGGACGGCGACGAGATCGTCCTCGACGGATTCTTCCAGGAGAACCCGTCGCCGCAGCGTGAGCCCGGGGCGACGCCGCAGGAGACGATGCTGCGGTATCTCGACCTGCACACGATGGGCGCGTATCCCCACCGCTGGCGATTCGACCTCACGACCGGTGCCTGCCGGGAAGAGCGACTCAGCGATCGGATCATGGAGTTCGGGATGATCAACGGCCGCTACGGCGGGCGGCGCAACCGGTACACGTACAACGCCCTGCCGGCGAAGGGCTGGTTCGGCTTCGAGGGCGTCGTGAAGCAGGACCTCGACTCCGGGCGAGAAGAGGTGGTGCAGCTGCCCGACGGCGTCTACGCGAGCGAGACCGTGATGGCGCCGCGGATCGGGTCGGTGGCGGAAGACGACGGCTATCTCGTCACGTTCACCATGGACGTGAACGCGGATCGGTCGCACTGCCTGATTCTCGATGCGGCGAACCCGACGGCGGAGCCGGTTGCGCGGATCGCGCTGCCGGAGCGGATGTCGTGCGGTACCCACGCGTTCTGGCACGCCACCGCGCACTGAGCGCTCGCCGCGGGGCGCCGACCCGGCTCCGCGCGCCCGTCGCGGCGACTACGCGAGCCGCCAGGCGCCCGCGACCAGCAGGGCGCTCGCGGCGAAGGCGGCCAGCTGGACCGGCGCTTCGGGGCGAGGCCGCCGGGCGAGCGGGAGGGAGATCGCGACGCCCGTCGCGGCACCTGCGACGAGGCCGAAGAGGTGGGCCGCGAAGTCGATCTCGGGGCCGGGCCCGCCGATCATGGCCACGATCGCGAGGCCCGCGCCGAGGGGGATCCACGCGCCGGTCCGATGGGGCCGGCCGGCGCGCAGCGCGTGGCGGCGCCAGGCCGCGAGCCCGGCGAGCACGCCCACCAGGCCGAAGACGCCCGTCGAGGCGCCGACCGAGCTGTGGGCATGGCCATACCAGAAGGCGTTCGCGAGGTTGCCGGCGGTCCCGCTGACGAAGAAGGCGAGGAGCGCGCAGCCCAACCCGAGCCGCCCCGCCAGTGCCGCCAGGAAGAAACCGCCGAAGAGCGCGTTGCCCGCCACGTGCGGCAGGTCGGCGTGAAGCGTGAGCGCGGTCACCGTCCGGTGGAGCTCGCCTTCGAGCACGAGGGCCGCCTGGCTTCGTCCGGCGCCGACGTACGCGGCCGCCCGGCCGGTCCGTTCGAGAAAGACGTGGAATGCCACCAGGCCGAGCGCCAGCGCGTAGGCCAGCGCCAGCTGGGCCGGTCGGGTCGTGGCGTCCGGCTCCGGCGGCGGGGGGATCCGGCGCTCTGCCCGCTCGGCCTGCCAGGCCGTCAGGATCCCGTCGGCGAGGGTGACCCGCGCGGCATCGACCTCGACTCGCCAGCCCGCATCGGTCCGCCTCGGCTCGGACGCGAAGCCCTCCGCGACGAGGACGAACGCCCACTCCTCGGCCTCGCGCTTGCGCGCGGTCGTCGCCCGGGTGAGTGCGCGTCCCGGCGCGGGTGCTGCGTCGTCTTCGAATGCGGCCATGCGTTCGGACCATGGTAACGTCCGGGCCGAAGTCGACGGTCAGGAGATCGTCGGCGGCGTCCGATGAAGCGGGGAGCGTCCGACCCGCCGGACGATCCGGAGGATCGATGAACAGCCCGTCCGCCCCGCGCTCTCTGGTCCGCGTCGAGACGATCGCGCTCCGCGGGCCCGGCGTCGTGATCCTCACGGGACCGTCGAGCTGCGGCAAGGGCGAGGTCGCCGCCGCGCTCTGCGAGCTGGTCAAGGTCGATCCCGCCCGCCATCTCTCGATGGGGGAGATCCTCCGATCGACGATCGAACGCTCGAAGAGCGATCCCGGCTTCGCGAAGCTTCTCGCCGACAAATACCAGCTCGCCGCGGACGTCAGCATCTTCGACTGTCTCGACACGACGGAGGAGCTGACGGAGAAGGTGAGGCGCTATCTGCCGGATCTCGAGCGCCACTTCGGCCGGACGCCGAGCCGCTTCATCTCGGACGAAGTGGGCGGGACGCCGGAAGTGAGTCAACTCGATTGGCTCGAGTTCTGCACCGCGCGCGGGCTCCTGATCCCGAATCGCTGGACCCAGGACCTGATCTCGGCGGAGATCGATCGCGCCCTCGCGGAGGGCGAGGGCAAGGGCGGGTCCGAGTCGCCCTTCATCCTCGACGGCTACCCGCGGACGGTGACCGCCGCGCAACATCTGCTGGGGTTCCTCGAGCAGGTGGACGTGCCGGTCCTGAAGGTGCTCCATCTCTCGATCAGCAAGGCGGAGATGAGCGCGCGTGCGGGCAAGCGCGGCCGCGCGGACGACAACGAGGAGGCGCTCCGTCGCCGCTTCGAGTTCTACGTCGACAACGTTCAGCCCTCCGTCGACTACCTGAAGACGGAGCTCGGCGGTGACCGCATCGCCCTGATCGACGCCCACCAGCCGGCCTTCGACGTGGTCGCGGGCGAGCGGGTCTTCGACCTGAATCGCTCGATCGACAACGTCGTGTCGTCCGCGCTGCGCGCGCTCGGCGTGCCCGGGGTGATCGTGCGGGACCTGATCGAGGGCCGCCGTGAGACCCGACTCGTCACCGACTCCGATGGTTGAGGTCGCCTGGCCGACCCCCGAGAGCGACGACCTCGGTCGCTACCTCGAGGATACGATCACGATCGACTGGCAGTCGCCGGGTGTGATGGAGAAGGCGCGCGCCGTGCTCGAAGGGGAGGAGAGCCCCGAATCCAGGCTCGAGGCGCTCTTTCGATTCGTGCGGGACGAGATTCCCCATGCATTCGACGTCCAACCCGAGAAGGTGACCTGCAGCGCGAGCCAGGTCCTCCGCGAGGGGCAGGGCATGTGTTATGCGAAGAGCCATCTCCTGGCGGGAATGCTCCGGTACGCGGGCTATCCGACCGGCTTCTGCTACGCCCGCCTCGCGAGCGAGAACCAGCGGAGCGGATTCGTGCTCCACGGTTTCAACGCCGTCTACTGGTCGCAGAGCGCGTCCTGGCTCTTCCTCGATGCGAGCGGGCGGGCGGAGACGCCGCCGGCCGCTGTTCGCTATGCGGCGCCGTGGGTCCTTCCCTTCGAAGTGGATCCCGAAGCGGGAGAGTCCTTCGTTCCGGAAATCTTCCGGCGCCCGCCGAAGCGGATCGTCGATCTCCTCGAAGGAGCGCCGGACTTCGAGGCCGTCTCGCGAAACCTTCCCGACGCGTTCTGAACCTGCGATGCTCCCGTCTGCCTAGCGGAGGGGGTCTCATGTCGCGTCGCGCGCGTCGTTCCGGGAGCGGTCTTCACTTGCCTGCGAGCGTGACCGCTTCGTGCCTCGGCTTCCTTCTCGGGGCCACGTGCGCGGTGTCCGCCGCCGACTACTCGCCTTACGCGGACCGCGCGATTCCGGACCGGGTTTTCTTCGGCGACACCCATCTCCACACGTCGAGCTCACCGGACGCCTACCTGTTCGGCGTGCAGCTCTCGCCCGACGAGGCCTTCCGCTTCGCGAAGGGGGAGCGCGTCACGTCGACCCACGGTCTGCCGGTCCGATTGATCGAGCCGCTCGACTTCCTCGTGGTCTCCGATCACATGGAGTATCTCGGGCTCATGCCGCGCCTCTTCGGCGGGGACGAGCGGGTGCTCGCGACCGAGTACGGGCGGAGGCTCTACGACACCTCGCAGAAGGGCGAGGGCGGCTTCTACGAGGCGGCCATGATCCTGATCGGCGATCTGTCGATGAACGAACGCAAGATGCGAGTGCCCGAGCTCGAGAGCGAGATCTGGCGCGAGGTCGCGGAGACCGCGGACCGTCACGATGCGCCGGGGACCTTCACGGCGTTCACGGGCTACGAATGGACCTCCATGATCGAAGGCGACAACCTTCATCGCGTCGTGGTCTATCGCGGCGCGGCCGAGCAGACAGCGAGCCTGACCCCGGTCTCGAGCCTCGACAGTCCGGATCCCGAAGACCTGTGGGCGTTCATGGCGGAGTACGAAGCCGCAACGGGCGACGCGATCCTGGCGATCCCGCACAACGGCAACCTGTCGAACGGTCGAATGTTCGATTCGGCGCGCGTCGATGGGAGCGCGTTCGATGCCGCCTACGCGAAGGAGCGGATCCGCTGGGAGCCCCTCGTCGAGGTGACCCAGATCAAGGGCGACGGGGAGACCCATCCTTTTTTGAGTCCGAACGACGAATTCGCCGACTACGAGACCTGGGACGACAGCAACCTCGGCGGGACGGCCCCGAAGGAGGATCGGATGCTCGCCGGCGAGTACGCGCGCTCGGCGCTGCGGCGCGGTCTCGAGCTCGAAGCTGCGACCGGCGTGAATCCCTACCGCTTCGGCATGATCGGTTCGACCGACAGCCACACGGCCCTCGCGACCTCGCGCGAAGAGAACTATTTCGGCAAGCACTCGGGCATGGAACCGACGCCGACGCGCATGACGGACGCGCTCGCGAAGGTCGGCGACAACGCGGTCTTCGGATGGCAACAGGTTGCGTCGGGCCTCGCGGCGGTCTGGGCGGAGGAGAACACGCGGGGCGCGCTCTTCGATGCGATGCGCCGGAAGGAGACCTACGCCACGACCGGCACGCGCATGCGGGTCAGGCTCTTCGCCGGCTACGACTTCGCGGCCGAGGACCTCGCGCGTCCGGACTGGGCGGCCCATGGATACGCCAAGGGCGTGCCGATGGGCGGAGGGCTCGCGCGCGCGGCCTGGTTCGCGAAGCCGGGGATCCTCGTGCGCGCGTGGCGCGATCCGAACGGGGCGAATCTCGACCGCATCCAGATCGTGAAGGGCTGGATCGACGACGACGGCGAGAGCCGGGAACGCGTCTACGACGTGGCGCTCTCGGACGGCCGGACCGTCGCGGCAGACGGCGCCGTGGCACCGGTCGGGAACACCGTCGATCTCGCTCGGGCGACCTACACGAACGCGATCGGGGCGGCCGTGCTGGAGGCCTTCTGGGAGGACCCGGACTTCGACCGGAACCAGCGCGCCTTCTACTACGTGCGCGTGCTCGAGATCCCGACGCCGCGCTGGTCGACGATCGACGCGAAGGTCTTCGGCGCCGAGGTCCCGGACGGCGTCGCGCGCTCGACCCAGGAGCGCGCCTATACCTCGCCGGTCTGGTATGACCCCGGGTAGAGCCGCCAGAGCGCTCGCCCGCGGGCGTTTTTCCGCCACAAGGGGAGGCTCGGGACCACTCCACGCTGTCCGGGCGCGCCTGTCGCGCGCTCCGACTGGTTGGAGCGCTCCATGCTGTCCCCGTCCCGGCACGTCGTCCTCGTTCTCGCGGTCCTCCTGGCCCTCGCCGCTTCGTCCGGTGCGGGCGCGACGCCGGTCCCGTCCGTCGAGGGGCCGTTCCGTCTCTCGCTCGGTCGCACGGATTTCGGCAGCGGCGTCGTTCCCGAGTTCAGCAACGTCCGCAACTTTTCGTTCGACCTGGACTTCGCGGGGCCGCTCCGCGCCGGCCAGCTCTATACGAACCTCGATCTGGACGAGGTCCGCTATCGGATCTCCGGCGGGCTCGAGACGAACCCGCCGACGCCCTCGGGCTTTTCCGCCTTCGCGCTCATCCGCGACGCGTCCGGCGAAGGCCCGATCCCGGCGTCGGACTGGATCTTCCAGAGCAGCTCGGTGAACTTCGCGATCGCCCCGGACGCGGAGCTCGGCGACGGCATCCAGCTCACCGAGCTGGTCGAGTTCGACAAGACGGGCGCGATCCTCGAGATCAACGCGGTCGAGTGGGGCCGGCTCGATCGGGCGCGCTATCACCCGCCGGAGCTCCGTCTCTTCGCGGACGGCACGGGCCTGCTGCGCAACGCGAACAACGACAGCAAGGGTACGGGGACTGTGAATCCCGCGACCGGCGAAGAGGTGCGCATCGACTTCGGCGACGAGTACGTGACGCGACTCGCCTTCGACCCCGCGCAGATTACGCTCATCGCTGCGCCGCCGGCGGTCCCGTCGGGTGTCGGGGCGTCCCTCCTGCCGCCGGGAACCCGGCCTCCGCGGGGAGGCTTCGTGCCGCCGGTGCCCGAGCCGGGGACGGCGATGCTCCTCGGTCTCGGCCTGGTCGGACTCTCTCTGCGTCGGCGTTAGGCGCGGGTTTTCCTGCCGCGGTGGCCGTCGCTCTGGCTTGACACGCTCGGGACGATCCTCGACGTTGTCTTTCGTCGACGGTCGCCCGTCGGGAGGGCCTCCATGGATCATCGCGTCACCATCGTCGGCGCCGGTCCCGCTGGCGCGCTGCTGGCCTGGCTGCTCTCCTCGCGCGGGATCGAGACGCTCCTGCTCGAGCGCCAGTCCGATTTCGCCCGGGAGTTCCGCGGCGAAGTCCTGATGCCGAGCGGATTACGGGCTCTGGACGCGGCGGGCGTCGCGCTGCCCGACGAGGCGCTGCTTCCGCTCTCGGTCTTCGAGGGCTGGATGAACGGGCGGCCCTTCGTGAACGTCCGGTTGGACGGGGACGGGAGAGAGACGCGCCCGCCCACGGCGATCTCGCAGCCGAAGCTCCTCGAGCAGCTGGTCGCGATGAGCGAAGAGACGGGGCGCTTCGCTTTGCGCCGGGGGACGACGGTCCGTCGGATCGAGCGGACCGCGGACGGGCGCGCGACCCTGCACGTGCGCGACGCGGGCGGGGAGTCGACCCTCGACGCCGGCTTCCTGATCGGGG